>CAZXQZ010000248.1:0-6082 GCA_964642445.1 uncultured Anaerolineae bacterium | reverse complement strand
GACAGCATCACGGCATCGGTGCCGTCGAGCACGGCGTTGGCAACGTCGGTGGCCTCGGCGCGGGTGGGTCGCGGGTTACGAATCATCGAATCGAGCATCTGGGTGGCGGTGATCACCGGCTTGCCCAGGCGGTTGCAGTGGCGAATCAGCCGCTTCTGGATCATGGGGACCTCTTCGGACGGCATCTCGATCCCCAAATCGCCGCGGGCCACCATGATGCCATCGGCGGCATCGGCGATTTCTTCAATATTGAGCACTGCCTGCGGTTTTTCGATTTTTGCGACCACGAGGGTTGGCACGTCACCGCCGTTATATTTTTCGATCAGCGCTTTGAGCTGGCGCACCTCATCCGCCGTGCGCACGAACGACAAGGCGATCCAGTCGACGTCGTGTGCCAGGGCGAAGCGCAGGTCCTCGCGATCTTTGTCGGTGATGGCCGGAATGGACAGGGAGGCGTCGGGCAAATTCAGACCCTTCTTCGACGTCAGCAGCCCGCCGGTAATCACGCGGCACGTGATCTCATCGTGGGTCGTGGCACGCACTTCGAGCTCGATCAGCCCGTCGTCCAGGAGAATGCGTTCACCGGGGTTCACCACGCTGGGCAGCTCGGCGTATTGAACTGGAACCAGGCCTTTGCGTCCGACGAACGGTGCCGTCGTGAGAACCACCTTCGAGCCAGCCGGCAGCTCGACGCCGTCGCCCATGTCGCCGACGCGCAGCTTGGGTCCTTGCAGATCGGCCAGGATCGCGACCGACCGGCCGACCGCCGCCGCCGCCGCGCGTACGCGGGCGATATTTTCGGCGTGTACGGCGTGCTCGCCGTGTGAAAAGTTCATGCGCGTCACGTCGACACCGGCCTGCAGCAGGCTGGTCAGGATCTGCGGTTCGCGGCTGGCCGGTCCAATCGTGGCCACGATTTTGGTGCGCAAGTGCGGTGTGGTCATCAGGCAGTCATCTCCTCGGTCATCGCCGGCGTGGTGTCCGGCGGGGTCTCCTCGACGACCTCCGGCTCAGGTTCGGGCAGGGGTGGTTTGGCGGGCTCCGACGCGGCTTCGAGTGCGGCTTTGATCGTACGCGTCACGATTTTGATCATCTTGGGCCATGTACGTTCGCTGTGCCGTTGGGCAAAGTCGGACAAGGCGGTGCGCAGGTCGACCTCGAAACCGTACCGTTCGCGCAGCCGGTCACGGTGATAGGTGATCCACATGTACAGGTCGGTTTCGGTGCGGTTGGGGAACTCTTTGAGCACGTTGCTGTCCCGAATGTGGGTGATGGCCGGCAGGTAGACGTTGTCGTACCAGCTGTTCACCGCTTCGCCGTAGGGAATATCACGCTGCTGTTCGAGGCCCAGGTAGTAGTGATGGACCTGGATGTGCTCCAGGAGCTGATGATAGCGTCCTGGCTCGGTGAGTTCGATGCGCGCGTCGGGGCGCGACTCGTTGAGTTTCGTCTGGCGCAAGAACTCTGCATACTCGGCCTTGATGATCAGCTCGTCCGGCTTGACGTCGGGCGAGAGGGGAACCGGCGTATCGACCTCGGTGATCCAGGCTTCGATGTGTGAGAGGCCGTTGGCGCGCGCCACGGAGACGCGGTGGTTGCCATCGCGCACGAAATAAACGTCACCGATCTGGTAGACCTCGATCGGCGGCACGTCCTCCAGGCGGTTGAGCGCCACATCGAGGCGTTTCCAGCGTTCGCTGTTGGCCCCGCTGAGGGGCAGAAAGGCACGGTCGAAATCGCGATAGCGGCCGACGCTGCCCACGATACGATCGAGGCGAATCATCTGGGGCTGGGGTTTTTCGATTTGCCCGCGCGTTTGCAGGAGCTCGCGCACTTCGTCGTACGACAAGAGACGGTCATCGGCCCCTTTGCCCTGGAGGGAGTCCAGGATGTGACGAATGACCGCCTGTCGCTGCAAACGATCGAATTTGCCCGACGCCTGCTGCGTCGAATAGAGCGTGTTAGACATAAGATTCAACGGTTGTCCTGATCGGCTCGTAGTCTAGCACACTTCGGGTGCCTTGTCTAGCCTGCCCTACAGTTTTTCAACGAGTAAAAAATTGGTCCGACCGAACTCACAGATCGAATGGGTCGGGCTCGCGGGCAAAGATACGGTCAAGAACACGCATTTCGCGCTGCTGGATCGTATCGAGGAATTCGTGGGCACCGTGCATGTGTTTGAAGGCGGCGAAGCCGCGTTCCAGGTAGGCCTGCAGGTCGTGCCAGCCGGCGCGATGGGCGGGGCCGCGGGCCAGCTGCAGGGTCAATCCAATGAAAGGCAGCTTTACCAGCCGTTCGAGCCCCTGCCCCACCTCGACGATCATATCGATCTGGTGGGCGCGGTCGGCGTAGTTGTCGCAGACGCGGTAGCCTTCGGCGTAGAGGTCACCGGTGAGGGTGTCGGTCATGCCGAGGGTATCGACCATCGCGCGCAGCAGGGCGTCGTCGAGCTCGCGCGTAAAATGGTTCAGTTCCAGGGTCAGCGTCAGGGTATGCAGCAGGCGGGCGGGCAGGAAGCGCAGCATGAAGTCGTGCATACGCTGCGCATCGGCATCGCGTTGGGTGAAGTCACGCGGTGCATAGACTTCTTCCAGGAAAAAGCGGCAGGCCGGGTTGTAGCGTGGGCTGGCCAACAGGTCGGCATGCGTACGGCCCAGGCGCTGCGATTGCCAGGTGCGCAAGAGGACCATCTGCGGGTCGAGCGCCTGGCCGGGCAAGGCCTGGTGTGCCGACCGTTGGTGATGGTGGAGCTGAACGAGCAAGCGCGCCGCATCTTGCGGGCGTGGGGTGTCGGTCATACTTCAAACAAAGGCAAACGCTTTAGCCATGCCAAGTCACGGCCGATGATTAACTCGGTCATTCGTTTGTGGTGGCTATTTTTCATCATGATCTCGCAGGTGTCAAATCGGTAGTGATGGCAGAGACCGAGAACTGTATCGTCATTGCTATATGTTGCCACAAAGTCACCCTCTAATCTGCTCATCAGGTCGAATAGTTCTTCATGATCTACTGTGGAATGGCGGTAAAGTCTCTTTCCAGCCTGTTTGTGACCCACAACATATGGTGGGTCGATAAAAAAAACCACATTATCACGTTTTTCGCATTGTCCAAGAAAATGGAGACCATCGCCCTCAATGAAAGTGATTCTTGGACGCAATTCGGCTACGTCTAGTACCCGACGCCATAGCGTGTCCGGGTACCAACGCGATTTGATGCCGCGCCCATTTTCTCCATGGTTGAGCAAGCCGGCGCCCGGGGCAAGAATACCGCTTCGATTTGTGCGATTTCTCAAAATCGTTCTAAAGGCTCTATCGAAGGCAGTACATGGTGTTTCGCGCAGCTGTGCTTCCAAAGTATCGGTATTGAGCTCGAAGCCAAGAATCCTATCTGCCAATCCTTTTGCATCGCCGTTAATGATCGTATTCCACACCGCCGCCACGTCCGAGTCGAGTTCCACCAAGATTACTGCGTCAGCAAGCTGCCAATAAGCAACATTCAGTCCAACAATTGCACCTCCGGCAAAGGGTTCCACGAAACTCTGTGGCTTAGTGGTTTTGGACTGAAGCCATAGACCTATTGTAGGTACAAGCCAACTTTTTCCTCCTGGGTATCGGAAAGGGCTCAACCGTTTTGTTGGGCATCCAATGCCGCCAACATCCCACGAGGGAATCATAGCAGAGCCGACCCCAAGACAGCTTCGATCCAGTTTGCGTGGTCTCTGTACGTCTCACCATCGCCGGTTGCGTAACGCGCAATTCGACACCGATCGAACAGAATACCTGCCTGCGTGGCAACGACATCCCAATCTTTTTGATCAATGCGATGTGGTACAAAGAAGGATTTCATCGGAACAGGACTAACCAGGGGGGATTGCACCCATAGTGACCAAAACTCACGCGGCTGTAGTTCTCCCAGCTTCTTTCGCCAGTCCTGTCCGGACGCACATTGTCCGAAAATGATCAACTTGCTGGGATAACGATCTGGAAATTGCTTCCATGCAACAAGGTCAAGGTTAGCATCCTTCCTGGCGCGGGAATCTCGTCCAGATTGGAATTGCCAACCTTCACCCAAACGCGAGCACAGTTCTGTCACCGCTTCCGTGAAATTGCTGGGCATATCTGTACGTGGGGAGCCAAATACCAGTGCATCACCATCTACGTATCGCTTCAGGGCAGCACACGAAATCTGTTCGAACAGCTTACGTGGTTTAGATTCCGTGGTTCCAAAATACGAGAGAGTCAGGCAGAACACATAAGCCGCAGAATCTCTCCAGCCTTGTGGATTTATACGAAGCACACCATTGTCTACCTCAAATGGGTAACCAGCACCAGCTGCCCGGTTGCGTTGTTCCAACTCGTAGAACACGTCAATGATTTTGCGTTCTTTGCTCTCATCAGTGTCGAGCTCATACAACGCTGCTCTCGACAGTTCTCCCCATAGATCTCCGCTGCTTGAGTTTCCATCCGGTGCGAGAATAGCATAAAGCTCAAGCCAATCTGCCAATTGTAGAATATCGGTCAAATCTATTGGCAAACGAAACATAGTGCTGGGGACTCTTCCTATCTGAGCGTCGAAAGGTTGGTGGTATCTCTGGAACGGGATGACAACTTGTCTCGAATTTCCTCCATTTCAGCGTGAACAGTGGCTACGTATTTGGCGATATCTTCTATAGTGACAAATAAATCATCCTCACCTGCGTAACCTGTCGTTACGGTTGCCTTGGTTTTCTGTATTTCCAGTTTTGAATTGGTCAGTGCGATTCGAAAACGTTGCCTGTCGCCAAGGGCGACATCATATGCCTCATTCAGGCGACTAGAGCGTCTGAGAGCGGCGAGCGAATCTGGTTTGCTAACGACCTCTCGCAAAGTGTTCAAATCCGGATTTTGCCTTTGAACGATGGGTTCCAGGTCTTGCGCTCGACTACCGTAGAGCCATGTCATCAACTCGCGCAGTTCGTCGTGCTTATCCGGCGGCACGGGGTTGCTCCGTAGGGATGTTTCTGGCTCTATTCCTAGAAAATCTTGAAATGCCCTTTGATCCACCGCTGTATACAAATGGGAGAAGTAAAACCGATTGCGAGCCTTATCCTGTTTGTCGAACAAACCCTCCGCCTCGGCTTGCTCAAGCACTTTGTAACCACGATATAACCTGACAACCGTTGCATGCTTGTCGCCAATTCTATCGGCGATTTCTCTGAGTGGTATGTTGTACATCTCGTGCACATCGGCCACATACTTCGCTTTGCTGAAGCTATCCCATGGCTTTATGCCATTGATGTGGCGAAAACCCACGGTGGTCCACAGGCTCTCACGACTGGGAAAGATAATCGCTGGTAAACGATCCAGTTTCACCCGCATGACTTCATCGATTTCCGGCAGATTGGTAGCCCGAAGTTTGGCCCGCAATCGCTGATCCCGCAGGAGCATGACAGCCGTAAGTCGCCTGTTACCTTCGATTACCACATACTTTCGCTTGGCTGGCTCCAACTCCTGTGGATTCTCGATGATGACAAACAGGGGTTCCGATCGAAAGTAACCATTTTCAGCAATTGACCAGGCAACCTCATCTACCTTCATGACAGTCCACATGATTCGCGCAAGTTCCTCTTGGGAACCAGTCTCAACCTGTCCTGCGAGGCGCGGATTCTCAGAATCAAGAAGTAATTGTCTTACGGGTATGTCGACTATCTCATCTTGATTTGGCGGTAGAAGCTCGGGTTGTACGGCTTTCGCGTTCATGATTGTCTCTCGTTGTGGTAGGCAAATTCGTTCGGGTCACTGCAAAGAGGTTCAGGCTTCCATGCGATTAAATTGTACACTTATTTGCATCGACTGTCAATCACCTTCGGTCGCAAACGGGTCGCAATATTGCGACATTTCCCGAAACATCAATCGAGAGAAGGCGTCAGTTGTGGGTCAAATAGAGTGCGAACGCAGCCATGTCACAAGAAAGCCGATCACGTCGTCCCTGGTCGGCTCATTATGCGTCTCATGCGCCAACCCTTCCCACAGCTTGAGCGTGACCTCGCCCGGCACGCGCGCGGCGAACTGTTCGGTTGCACCATGCGAGGTGATCTGATCGC
>CAZXQZ010000247.1:0-6095 GCA_964642445.1 uncultured Anaerolineae bacterium | reverse complement strand
GGTTGGAGGGTGGAGGTTGGAGGTTGGAGGGTGGAAAGTGGAGGTTGGAGGGTGGAGGTTGGAGGGTGGAAAGTGGAGGTTGGAGGTTCGAGGGGATAGATGGAGAATGATACGCTGATTCTGCCAGGTGAGATTTGGGATGCGATTGTGGGGCATGCGCGGGAGGGGTTGCCGGAGGAGGTGTGTGGGATTTTGCGCGGCAAGGACGGTATGGTGACTGGGATGGTGCGGGCGCGCAATGTGGCGCAGGAGCGGGAGATCAACTACACGGTCGATAGTGACACGTTGCTCAGGCAGTTCGAGTTCGAGGATGCAGGAGAGGAGATGGTCGCGATCTACCATTCACATCCGGTTACCCCAGCTTACCCTTCAGCCAGCGATGCGCAGCAGGCGGCGTATCCCGATGCGGTGACCATCATCTGCTCGCTGGCCGATCCGGCAGCGCCGGTGCTGCGCGGGTACCGCCTGCGCCCGGTTGATGTCGAGGGGGATATCACCGCGTATCCGCTGACGCCGGTGCGCGGCCGGCACGATTTTCTGGCCTACCACCAGCCGGCGCCGGGGGCGTTCTTTGTGCTGCGACTGCGGACCGCGACGGGCCAGGTGTCCACGCGGCGGGTCGAGCTGCAAGAGGTAACCCTGGTGCGTCAGCGAGACCGAGGGTTGTGATTTTAGTGGTTGACGAACTCGAGGATGCATCCAGGCTGGATGACGTGAGGTGGCACTGAAACACGGTGACATTCTGCGCGACCAGACCCTGGAAGATACCGCCAATCCACCCGACCCCAACATCCTCGCCGCCGCAATCCCCCAAGACCTCCAGCCCGCCCCTCGCCCAGCTCTCCGAAATCCCCGAAAACCTGCGCAGCTAAACCCCTACTCCTACTCCTACTCCCTACTCCGTACTCCCTACTCCCTCCCTCACCATCCCACCGCACACCCATCCTTCCGCCCATCGCTTCCCCCGATCAGCACGCCCGTCTGCGCGTCGCGCACGATCACCTGCCCACCGCCAAACACAGTGCGCGCCAGGCCGCTGACGCGCTGTAGACGGTGCCCGCGGCGGGCCAATGCCGTTAGCGTGGCGGGATCCCACGCATCCTCCACCAGCACCCGGCCGCCCGCATCGGCCGCACCGACCGCCACCGCCGGATCGGCCAGCTGCCAGCGCGGCTGATCGAGGGCAGCCTGTGGTGAGAGCCCCCCATCCATCAGGTGACTCAGCACCTGCAGGTGCCCCTGCGGCTGCATGAACCCACCCATAACGCCGAAACAGGCGTGCAGCGCGCCCTGGCGCGTGGTCAAGGCGGGGATGATCGTCTGGTAAGGGCGTTTGTGCGGTGCCAGGGCGTTGGGATGCGCCGGGTCGAGGCTGAACAACGATGCCCGGTTATGTAAAGCCACGCCGGTCCCCGGCACCACCAGCCCGCTGCCAGTGCCCATGAAGAGGCTGTTGATGAAGCTGCACGCGTTGCCTTCGCCGTCGACCACGCTCAGGTAGACGGTGTCGCGGCCCGCCGGCAGGCCTGACGTGACGTGGGCACGCGCGCGTCGCGGGTCGATCAGCCGCCGGCGGCGGTCCGTGTAGGCTGGACTCAGCAGCTCGGCCAACGGCACGTCGACGTGCTGTGGATCGGCCACCCAGCGCTCAGCATCGGCGAAGGCCAGGCGCATACACTCGATGAGCAGGTGCACCCGGTCGGCCTCGGCCAGCGCCGCCAGGTCGAAGCCGTTCGCCAGGTTCACCGCCAGGATGGCGGCCAAACCCTGGCCGTTGGGCGGACATTCGTAGAGCGTGACGTCACGGTAGGTCGCGGTCAGCGGCGTGTCCCAGGTGCTGGTATGCGCCGCCAGGTCGGCCGATGTTAGCCACCCACCGTAACGCTGAACGTGTACACTGAGCCGCGCGGCAAAATCGCCCGCGTAAATGAAAGACCGGCCCTCGGCCGCAATCCCGCATAAGGTGCCGGCCAGGGTCGGCAGGCGCATGATCTCCCCTGCATGCGGCGCCCGACCATGCACCAGGAGCTCGTGGCCGCTGGGCTGCGGCGGTCCATTGTCCAGGTCACCGCTCACCCACCCCGGCTGGCGCAGGAGCTTGGGCACTTCGTGCTGCCAGGCCGCAGCGATCAACTCGGTGACGGGATAGCCGTTTTCGGCGGTCCAGATGGCGGGCGCCAGGACCTCCGCCAGTGTCATGCGGCCATGGCGCGCCAGGAGATCGCTCCAGCCAGCCACGGTACCCGGCACACTGACGGCATGGCCGGTGTAGGTGGGCATCTGGTCGTATCCCAGGCGTCGCAGTTCGTCGATCGACGCACCCGCCGCCGCCCGCCCCGAACCATTCAGCGCCGTCACCTGGCGGGTCGTGGCATCCCAGTAGAGTGCAAAACAGTCGCCGCCAATGCCGGTGGAGGTTGGCTCGACGACGTTGAGCATCGCCGCAGTGGCAACCGCCGCATCGGCCGCGTTACCACCCGCCTTGAGGATGTCCAGGCCCGCCTGGGCCGCCAGCGGCTGGCTGGTGGCAACCATGCCCCGCCGTGCAAACACGTTGCTGCGCCGCGATATGAATTGACTATGCGCAATCAACCTCGATACCCACCCTTTCATACCTGGCCTGGACAAACTCCTGGCAGCCTGCAAGACCACCAGGCCACTCCCTACTCCCCCATGATCTGCGCGACCAGTCGGCGTGTGCGTGGGCTGGTGTCGAAGTCGACGAAGACGATCTGCTGCCAGGTGCCGAGGGTCAGCCGGCCGGCGACAAAAGGTACGGTGAGTGATGGCCCCAGCAGGGCGGCCCGCACGTGGGCGCTGCCATTGTCGTCGCCCCAACGCAGATGGTGCTGGTAGTCGCGGTCCGGCGGTACAATCTCGTCCAGTACCTGGCGCAGATCGGCCACGACACCACTTTCGTATTCGATGGTCGTCAGCCCGCCGGTAGAGCCGGGGCAGAAGAGGGTGACGATGCCCGCATGCAGACTGCTGCTGCGCACTGCGTCGGCCACCTGCGCGGTGATGTCGATGATCTCGGTGTGGCCGCGCGTGCGCAGCGCTAACTCCCGGGTGACGATCATGACGCGTCCACCGAGGGGTCGACGGCTGCGCCCGCCGCCGCCTGCCTTGCCATATGCTGAGCCGGCGCAAAAACATCACCGACACCATAGGGCTGCAGCGTTTGCTGCCAGGCCGCCAGGGCATCGGCCCATGCCTGACCCATATCAGCCGGCAGCGCACCCTGGGCCAGCAGCTGCGACCAGGCCTCGGCCACCTGGTTGAAAAACGCACGGGTGAACGTGCGATCCTCGGCCGTCACCGTACTGGCGGGTGGCCAACGGTCTACCAGCTCAACCGTGACACTGCCCAGAACCTCAAGGGCCCGTTCCAAAACGCCAGCCTCGGCCAGGGCCTGCACAACCTCCTGCACCTCGGCAAACTCATCGAAGGCACTGGTCTCCGGTGAACCGCCAGGTGCTGGCAGTGCTTCCTCGCCCAGGTAATCGGCCGCCAGGGGGACAAACTCGGGTACCAGCGCGTGAACCAGGGCTTCCAGGCGCGAACCTGCCGCAAGTACCCCCTCGTCCAGGTCTGGAGCGTTGGCCAAATGGACGTCGATCGCTTCCGCCAGCTCGGGATGCTCGTCCAGCAGGTGCAAAACAAGCTCCAACAGCTGGCCCTGGTCGAGTGCCGCCAACTGCTCCGCCAGGTCCGGCCGTTGCGCGACGGCAGCGGACTGGTGGAGGTAGTGCAGGAGCGCGGCCACCACGTGTTTGCACGGCACCGCCGCATACGGACACGTGCACAGCGAGCCGAAGTGGCCGTCGGGATAGAACGTGATACGCAGCCGGTAGGGCTCCACCCGCGTGCCCTGCACGACCGCTTCGAGCGTGCTGCCGCGTTGGATCAGCCGCTGTACCGCACCGAGCGCTTCGTAATCGCGCCCATGGGAAAACACCTCGTCCGATACGGCGGCGGCAATCATTGTTTCGTCGACAGGTAGAATGAACATGTCTTTTCGATTGAGTCCTCTCCAAACGGCTTCGACGTCGCCCGTCATCTTCAGGCTGGGGCCAGCTGGTACGCCTGGTCGAGAACTTCGACCGTGTGATACACCGGCAGCGGCCGTCCCTGCGCCGTGAGGTGGGCGCGAATCTGGGTCAAGCAACCGATATTACCGGTGACGACAGCATCCGCCTCCGCCTGCAGGATGTTCTGCACCTTGCGCGTGCCCAATGCCTCGGCAATGGCCGGCTGGTCGAGGTTGTACGTGCCGGCCGAGCCGCAGCACAGGTCTCCTTCGTTGATCTCGACCACGGTCACGCCGGCGATGCTCGCCAGCAGACGGCGCGGCGCTTCGCGGATGCCCTGGGCATGCAGTAAATGGCAGGCATCGTGGTACGCCAGCCGGATGGGCTGCGGCAGCGGGAGCGGCGTGCGTAAGCCCAGGGTATCCAGAAAGACGCTGATGTCCTGGACACGCGCCGCAAATGTTGTGGCGTTCGCCTCCTGCGGCAGGCCGCGGAACAGCAAAGGATATTCGTGCAGGCCCGAGCCACAGCCGGCGGCGTTCGTGATCACGGCATCGACGTCCGCCGGAAAAACGGCCAGGTTGGTCGTAGCCAGGGAACGCGCCTGGTCGGCCGCCCCGGTGTGCAGGGCCAGCGCACCGCAGCACACCTGACCCTTGGGGATCACCACCTCGACGCCGTTTTCCGCCAGGACTCGCAGCGTGGCCCAGTTGATGTTGGGTGCCAGGACCTGCTGGGCACAGCCGGCGAGTAGGGCAACCCGCGCCCGGCGTTTGCCGACGGCGGGGTAGACCTCGGGCAGGGGAGGTAGTTTGTCTGGCGACCGTTCGGGCAGGAGATTCAACATGGCGCGCGGTGTCTGCGGCAGGGCGCGTGCCAGCGGCCGCGCCACACGTCCCAACTGCGTCATCACGCGCAGGCGCGCCGGTGACGGCATGGTTTCGCGCACGAAGCGCCGCATGAAACGGTCACCCGGACTGCGGGCGCGCCGGGGCTCGGCATAGGCACGGAAGGGGGTAAGCAGCTCGCCGTACGCCACACCCGACGGGCAGGCCGGCACGCAGGCCAGGCAGCCCAGGCAGCGATCCACATAGGGGAGTGCCTCGGCCAGGGGCAGGCTGCCTTCGAGGACGTCTTTTATCAGGAAGATCCGCCCGCGTGGCGAGTCGTTTTCTTCTCCCAACAACTGGTAGGTGGGACAGACGGGCAGGCAAAAGCCGCAGTGCACGCAGGCACTGACCGCGGCGGCCATGGCTGCGCCTTGCGGGCCCAGGTTGTCGATCGGTATCCTGTGCTGCATGCTTAAGCCTCCCCAAATCGGTTGACCGGATCGAGGGCCTGTTTGACCCGGCGGGCAAATGACTCGCCGGCCCGCTTACCCAGCAGGGGACGACCCGGTGGGCCCCACAGCACCAGGGCACTCAGCCCAAGGGAGGCCAGCAGGTCGTGCAGGGAAGTGGGGTCATCGGGCCAGGCCAGCCAGGCCACGTTGCCGGCCACGCTGTAGCGCCGCACGGCATCACGACCAGCCAGCTGCTCCTCGAGCAGGGGAATGCGTGCCGGGGTGATCGGTATCTTGAGCAGGTTCCAGTCCACCGGCACCCAGGCAAAATCGCGCGCAGCCGCCCAGAGATCCGCCGCCGCAACGTCCGACCACTCCAGCAGCGCGGTGGTTTCCGGTACGCGGTTGGCCAGGAACGTGCGCAGGCGCACGACGCGCGGCGGCAGCGCATCGGCGAGGCCGGCCAGACGCACCCAGAGCGTCACCGGGTCACTGGGAGTGGCCGGCAGCAGATCGAGTGCATCCAGGTCGAGGGGTGCCGCCGATAGGGTGCGCAGCGCATCCAGCGCCGCCGGTAGCGTCTCGTAACTGAGCTGCAGCGTGGTGTAGGCGGCCGGCTGTGGAAATACCTTGAACGTCAGCTCGACCAGCACACCCAGCCGCCCCAGGCTGCCCACCATCAGCTTGGGCAGGTCGAACCCGGCCGCGTTTTTGACGACTTTACCACCACCGCGCACCAGGTCACCCTGCCCATCGACGAAGCGCACGCCAATGATAAAATC
>CAZXQZ010000246.1:0-6158 GCA_964642445.1 uncultured Anaerolineae bacterium | reverse complement strand
ACGGTAATCGCTTCGACCGGACCATCGACCAGGGCTGCGGTCAGCGCCGCAGTGACCTGCGCTGGTTTGACGGCGGTGTTCCACGGGACGTCGATCCGAATCACTTCCTTGTCGCAGCCTACGGCGACGTGGTACCAGCGCTCACTGAACGCCCCGTTGACGAAACACATCACGCGCCGGTTGACCGCATTGCGGATCGCCGCTTCCTGCAGGCCTGAGCCGGAGGCTGCGACGATGAAGACGCGCGCCGTGGTCTGGTACAGCTGCTGCAGCTGCTGCTCGCAGCGGGCAAAGAGGGCTTCGAATTCATCGCTGCGGTGGCCAATCATGGGTGCCGTCTGGGCCGCCAGCACCTCGGGCAGGACGTCGGTTGGTCCGGGAATGAAGAGGCGTTGGGGCGGTTTGCGAACGTGGGTCATGGCTGTTACTCCTCGCATGGCGCCGGCCGGCGCCTGGTGGTGACACGGGCAACGGTCGCTTACGTTACAGCCGGTGCCTGTGCGGGATGCTTTTCGTACAGCCGGGTGCGCATGATGTGCTCCAGGCGTGTCACAGCGGTGGCAATCTCGCTGAACGATGTGTAGAGCGGCGCAAAGCCGAACCGGATGTTGTCGGGCGCACGGAAATCGGGAATCACCTGCATGTCGTGGATCAAGGCCTGGGAGATGCGCAGGCCATCGGGGTGGCCCAGGGTCACGTGCGAGCCGCGCTGGGCGGCCGAACGGGGTGTGTTGAGGCGAAAACCCCAGGGCACCAGCACCTCTTCCCACAACCCGATGAAATAGGTGGTCAGCTGCACCGATTTGGCGCGCACGGCGGGCATGCCCGCCGCCAGCAGCAGATCGATGCCGGGCTCGATCAGGCTGAGGGAGATCACGGGTGGCGTCCCGGTCAGGAATTGGCGCAGGCCTGCTGCCGGCACATAATCCAGGCCAAAGGCAAACGGCGCCTGCTGGCCCATCCAGCCGGTGATCGGGTTGGTCAACCTGTCCTGCAGCTCCCGCCGCACGAACAGAAAGGCGGGTGCGCCGGGGCCGCCGTTCAGGTACTTGTAGGAGCAGCCCACCGCCAGGTCGACGCCGGCGGCGTGCAAATCGATGGGGACTACACCCGCGGAATGGCTCAAGTCCCACACGACGAGCGCTCCTGCCTGGTGCGCAGCGTGTGTCAGGGCCGCGATGTCATACGTATAGCCGCTCCTGAACACGGTGTGCGACAGGCTGAGCAGCGCCACATCGGGCTGCAGGCGATCGGCCAGCGCGGCCGCCGGTCCATGAATGCCATCGGGCGAGGGGAGGGTCTCGACCCGGTACGGTGGCCCAAGCAGTGCACAAATGCCCTGCAGAACGTACAGATCAGAAGGAAAGTTCAGATCGTCGGTGAGAATGACACCGCGGCCCGCCTGGTAACGCAGGGCCGCCACGACCAGCTTGAACAGGTTGACCGACGTGGCATCGGCCAGCAGGACCTCGTCCGGCGCGGCGCCAATCAACTGCGCAATTTTGGCTCCGATGCGCTGCGGGGCCTCGATCCAGCCTTCGTTCCAGCCGGCAATCAGGCGGCTGCCCCACTGGCGGTCGACCAGATCGCGCGCCAGGGCGGCGGCTGTGCGCGGCAAACGCCCCAGCGAGTTGCCATCCAGGTAGATCAGCGCCGGGTCGTCGATGACGAAGTGCTGGCGAAAGTGTGCCAGGGGGTCCTGGGCGTCGAGGGTTGGGGCGGCAGCCGCCATGGTCACTTCAACAACTCAATGCCCAGCTCGTTCATTTCCGTGCGCATCTCGCGCAGCTCGGTCATGATGGCGGCGACTTCTTCACGACGCGCGAACATCTTCAGCAGTACGCCGTAGATGCGCGTCTCCCATTCGGGATGGCGTTCCAGCAGATCTGGCAGCTGTACCTCGACCAGGTACAGCAGCTGTTCCTCACTCAAAACTTGCAGCGACATCGCCTTCGCCCCTCACTGCATCCGGATTTCGCCTGATTCAGGCTGTTCCATTATGCCGTACTTTTGCGAATTTGTGAAGTGGTTTTTTCCCCGAAAAGTCCCAGGTTTGCCGCTCAATTTTCCCAACCTGTGCCCGGCATCGGTCGTACCGTCATGCCCGCGCCAGCATGGCCTGCAAATACTGGCCGGTGTACGACTTGGCCACCTGGGCCACCTCTTCCGGTGTGCCTTCGGCGATCACGCGGCCGCCGCCGTTGCCCCCTTCAGGCCCCATGTCGATGATCCAGTCGGCCGACTTGATGACGTCCAGGTTGTGCTCGATGACCAACAGGGTATTGCCGCGGTCGGCCAGATCGTGCAGGACGTGCAGCAGGCGCTTGATGTCCTCGAAGTGCAGACCGGTCGTTGGTTCGTCGAGGATGTACAACGTGCGTCCGGTATCACGCCGACTCAGCTCCTTGCTCAGTTTGATACGCTGCGCCTCACCGCCGCTCAGGGTGGTGGCTGGCTGGCCCAGGCGTATGTAACCGAGACCCACCGCCTCCAGCGTCCGCAGTTTGCTGCGTATGGCCGGAATGTTGGCAAAAAACTCCAGTGCCTCTTCGACCGTCATGTCCAGCACGTCGGCGATCGACTTGCCTTTGTAGAGGATCTGCAGGGTTTCACGGTTGTAACGTTTGCCGTGGCACACCTCGCACGGCACCCAGACGTCGGGCAGGAACTGCATTTCGATGCGGATGGTGCCGTCGCCCTGGCACGCTTCGCAGCGGCCGCCCTTGACGTTGAACGAAAAGCGGCCCGGCGCATAGCCGCGCATCTTGGCCTCCGGCAGGCGGGCGAACAGATCGCGCAGCGGGCTGAACAGCGCCGTATACGTGGCCGGGTTGGAGCGCGGCGTGCGCCCGATCGGGCTCTGATCGATGTCGATGACCTTGTCCAGGTGTTCCAGGCCCAGAATCGTCTCGTGGCGGCCTGGTTTGTCCTTGGCGCGGTACAGCACCTGCGCCAGGCGTTTGTAGAGCACTTCGATCACCAGGCTCGACTTGCCCGAACCCGATACTCCCGTGACGCAGATGAACTTGCCCAGCGGAAAACGCACGTCGATGCTCTGCAGGTTGTTTTCGGTGGCGTGTTTGACGAGTAGGCTGTAGCCGTTGCCCAAACGCCGCGTCGCCGGCGTGTCGATGCGCTTTTCGCCGCGCAGATAACCGGCGGTGAGCGAGTCGGGGCAGCGCAGGAATTCCTCACGCGGCGCCGAACAGACCACCTGGCCGCCGTGTTCGCCGGCGCCTGGTCCCAGGTCGACGATCCAATCGGCGGCACGCATCGTTTCCTCGTCGTGCTCGACCACGAGCACGGTGTTGCCCAGGTCGCGCATCGTTTGCAGGGTACGGATGAGCCGCCCGTTGTCGCGTTGGTGCAGGCCAATCGATGGTTCGTCCAGGATGTAGAGCACGCCCATCAGCTGCGAACCAATCTGGGTGGCCAGGCGGATACGCTGCGCTTCACCGCCGGAGAGGCTGGCGGTAGCCCGGTTCAAGGTCAGATAATCGAGCCCCACGTCGGCCATGAAGCCCAGGCGGGCCCGGATTTCCTTCAGGATCTGGCGGGCAATCGTCCACTGGCGCTGTGAGAGTGGTGACGCGGCCGGGACATCGAGGGCATCGGCGGGCGCGAGCACGCGCGCCACCGGTAGACCGCTGCCATTGCTGGGCGTGCTCGCGTCGCGGCCAGCAATTTCCCCCTGCAAATAACGGACCCAGGCCAGCGCCTCCAGCACCGCCATCTGCGTCACGGAATCGATGTTTTTGTCGGCCAGGGTGACGGCCAGGGCTTCGGGTCGCAGCCGTTTGCCCTCGCATTCGGGGCACGGGCGGGCGGTCATCAAGGATTCCATCTCGCCGCGCACGTAGTCGGACGATGACTCGCGGTAGCGCCGCTGCAGATGGGGTATCACCGGTTCATAGGTCGTCTCGTAGACGCGCACCATGCCGGCGGTGTTGCGGTAGGACAGCTGAACCTTCTCGGCCTGCCGGGTGCCGAAGAGGATGACCTCACGCTGCCGCGCGCTCAGTTCCTTCCACGGTGCGTGAAAAGGGATGCCATGTTTGTCGGCCACGGCGCGCAGCAGCTGGCGGTAGTGGTTCTCTTCATCGCGTTCGCCCGATTTGCCCCAGCCGGGAATACGAATCGCCCCGTTCTCCATCGACAGGTCGGGATTGGGCGCCACCAGCTCGGCATCGAACTCCAGCTGCACACCCAACCCGCTGCACGTCGGGCAGGCACCGTGCGGGCTGTTGAACGAGAACATGCGCGGTTCGATTTCGGGCAGGCTGATGCCGCAGTGCACGCAGGCAAAGTGCTCGGAGTAGAGGCGGTCACGCACCACACCATCGCCGGCGGTGACGTCGCTAACGATGATAGCACCGCCGCCCAGGTGGAGCGCCGTTTCGACCGAATCGGTCAGCCGTGTGACGTCAGCGTCTTGAGTCTGTCCATCCGCGTGGCCGGCAATGATGAGACGGTCCACGACCGCTTCGATGGTGTGGTTCTTGTAGCGGTCGAGTTCGATGTCTTCGTCGACGTCGTAGACCTGGTCATCGACGCGCACCCGCACCAGGCCGGCCTTGCGTACGTCTTCGAAGATGCCTTTGTGTTCGCCTTTGCGATCCTGGATGAGCGGTGCAAGGATGAGAACACGGCTGTGCGCCGGCATTTCCAGGATGGCGTCCACGATTTGCTGTGCGCTCTGCTGGGCGATCTCGCGGCCGCAGCGTGGGCAGTGGGGTGTGCCGACGCGGGCAAACAACAGACGCAGGTAGTCGTACACCTCGGTCGTCGTACCCACAGTTGAGCGTGGGTTGCGACTGGCGCCGCGTTGGTCGATGGAAATGGCTGGACTCAGCCCCTCGATCTGATCCACGTCGGGCTTTTCCATCAGGCCGAGGAACTGGCGGGCGTAGGCGGAAAGGGATTCGACGTAGCGGCGCTGGCCTTCGGCATAGATCGTATCGAAGGCCAGACTCGATTTGCCCGAACCCGACAGGCCGGTAATCACAACCAGACGGTCGCGTGGTATCTCCAGATGGATATTTTTGAGATTGTGTTCGCGCGCACCGCGTACGATCAGTTTGTCTTGGGCCATGGTTTCACCGCACTGTCCATGATCGATCAAATGTTCTGCTGGTGCCGTAGGGCAGCTTCCCTGCGCGGACCGCCGGAAGACCTGTGTCTACCCAACAAAAAAGACCCGGCGCAGTCGCCTCTTGCGAGAGCACAACGCCGGGTGTTGGCCTTCGAGCCATGGGGCGGGTTAGTCTGCCTCGCCAGCTTCTTCGCCGCGTGCCGCCTTGCCCTTACTCACGACTTCCGGCTCAGCCGCAGCGGCAACCTCGGCCTCACCCTCTTCGGCGGCGGCCGCGCGAGTGCGGCTCAAGCTCACCACAGCCTCATCAGCATCGACCTCGATCGTGACGTTGGCTGGGATGACCAGATCCCGCACGTGGAGCAGATGATTCTCGACCGAGAGGTTGCTGATGTCGATCGTCAGGTATTCTGGAATGTGCGATGGCAGACAGGAGACACGCACGGTTTCCAGGTTATGGATCAGGACGTAGTCGCCCGCCAGGCCAGCGGCCAGCGTACCCACGGCGCGCACCGGTACGTCGATTTCGATTTCTTCGGTCATCGAGACGCGGTAAAAATCGACGTGCAACGGGTTGCGCCGCACGGCATGGCGCTGCAGATCACGCACCAGGACGGCGTACTGTTTGCCCTTGCCCAGGTCCAGGGTCACCAGGTGAGTCAGGGCGCCGTGTCGGATGGCTTTGTCAAGCTGGACACGCTCGATTTGGATGGTTTCGGTGGGAACGTCGTGCCCATAGACCACGCCGGGCACAATGCCATGCCGGCGCAGTTGGTTAACGGTCATCGATGCGTCGCGTGTTTGCGCCGCCAGGATAATCTGTGCCACGTTTAGTTTCTATGCTCCTACGACTGCCAGCCAGGTGAATTCCACGGGTTGCGGGTGTCCCGACAGGTCGATTTTTTCCAATAGACGCATACTGCGCAAAAAACGCGCCCGGATCAGGCGCGGGCGTATTGTACTCAAGAGGGAACGATTCGTCAAGAATAGGGAGGAGGGAGTAGGGAGTACGGAGTACGGAGTAGGGAGTACGGAGTACGGAGTAGGGGAGAGGGTGTATTTCGGT
>CAZXQZ010000245.1:3019-6162 GCA_964642445.1 uncultured Anaerolineae bacterium | reverse complement strand
CTTTGGCCTCGCGGCAGCACTGCTTTGGGGTGGATTCTGGTGAAGATGCGCGAATGACGCATTGACTTACCGCGTGCGCGGGCGTACAATGGGGTTGATGACTCACGAAGCCGTTGCAAGCCACTTCCCCGACTGGCGCGAGGCCACAAATGCTGTAACCTGGAGGCCCAGAACCTTGACCCATCGATTACGCTCGATCAATGGCTAGGGTCGTAGTGGTGGTAAGTGACCCACTACGACTCAGACCTGCGGCAACGATCGATTACGAGTACGAGTAGGAGTAGGACGGTACTCGTACTACCTGGTCACCTGGCTTGAGCATAACCATCGATTACGCTATAGTGGCAGCGGTGTCTGCATGAACAAGAAGGCCCTGACCGAAAGCGAAATCCGTACACGCTACATTACCCCGGCCTTGCAGCAGGCGGGGTGGCACGCCGACCAGATCCGCGAGGAAATCACCTTCACGGCTGGGCGGATCATCGTGCGCGCCAATCTGTCGCTGCGCAGCGAGCTGCGCAAACGTGTTGACTATCTCCTGTGTTACAAGCCCAATATCCCGCTGGCCATCGTCGAGGCCAAGGACAATAACCATGCCCTCAGCGCTGGCATGGACCAGGCGCTGGCGTACGCCGAAATGCTGGACGTTCCCTTTGTCTACACCTCCAACGGCGACGGTTTCATGGAACACGACCGCCTGGCGACGGCGGGCCCGGTCGAGCAGGAGCTGGCGCTGAGCCAATTCCCCAGCCCGGAGATGCTGTGGCAGCGCCTGGTGGGGCAGAAGACGCTGCCGCCCGCGGTGGCCGCCGTCGTCAGCCAGGACTATCACCTCGACCGCACCGGCCGTGAGCCGCGTTATTACCAACAGGTGGCGATCAACCGCACGGTCGAAGCGATCGCCCGCGGACAAAAGCGCATTCTCCTGGTCATGGCAACCGGCACGGGCAAGACCTACACCGCGTTTCACATCATCTGGCGGTTGTGGAAAGCGCGCGTCGTCCGGCGTGTGCTCTTTCTGGCCGATCGTAACATCCTGATCGACCAGACCAAAACCAATGACTTCAAGCACTTTGGCGAGGCGATGACCAAAATCACCGACCGCCAGGTGGATAAGTCCTACGAGATCTACCTGGCGCTCTACCAGGGCATCTCCGGCACGGAGGATTGGCAGAACGCCTACCGCCAGTTCTCGCCCGATTTTTTCGACCTGGTGATCGTCGACGAGTGCCACCGCGGCAGCGCGGCCGACGACTCGGCCTGGCGCGAGGTGCTGGAGTACTTCGGCTCTGCCACCCAGATCGGCATGACCGCTACCCCCAAAGAAACCGCCGAGGTCTCCAACATCGACTACTTCGGCGAGCCGGTATACACCTACTCGTTCAAGCAGGGTATCGAGGACGGTTTTCTGGCGCCCTACAAGGTGATCCGCATCGACCTGGACCGCGACGTGGACGGCTGGCGGCCGCGGTTGGGTGAGCTGGACCGCTACGGCACGCCGATTCCCGACGAACTCTTTACCTCGCGCGACTTCGACCGCACGCTGGTACTGGACGAGCGCACGCGGGTCGTCGCCTGGCGGGTCAGCGAGTACCTGCGCCAGATCGGCCGCTACCAGAAAACGATCATCTTCTGCGAAGACATCGAACACGCCGAGCGCATGCGCCACGCCATCGCCAACCAGAACGGCGACCTGGTGCACGAGAACCGGCGCTACGTGATGCGCATCACCGGCGACAACCCGGCGGGCAAAACCGAGCTGGACAACTTTATCAGCCCCGAGGAGCGTTACCCCGTCATCGCGACCACCTCCCGGCTGCTCAACACCGGCGTGGACGCACAGACCTGCCACCTGATCGTATTGGACCGCACCATCAATTCGATGACCGAGTTCAAACAGATCATCGGCCGCGGCACGCGCATCCGCGAGGACTTTGGCAAAACCTTCTTCACCATCATGGACTTCCGCAACGTCACCCGGCTCTTTGCCGACCCGGACTTCGACGGCGAGCCGGTGCAGATCTACGAACCGGGCCCGTTCGATCCCACCGCACCGGACGACCCCAGCCGCGGCGACATGGCCTATGCGGAACCCGACACAACCGGGCTGCAGATCGTCGAGCGGGCCGCGCGGCGGCAGAAGTACTACGTCGACGCCGTCGAGGTGCAGGTCCTGGCCGAACGCGTCCAGTACCTGGACCGCGCCGGCAACCTGCGAACAGTGTCGTTCCGCGACTTCAGCCGTGAGAACCTGCGCGCCCACTTCGCCTCGCTGGACGCTTTCCTCCAGCGCTGGAGCGCAGCCGAGCGCAAGGGGGCCGTGTTGGAGGAGCTGGTGGAGCAGGGTTTTCTGCTGGAGCAGCTCCAGGCGCAAACTACCGGTGACCTGGACCCCTTCGACCTGATCTGCCACGTAGCCTTCGACCGCGAACCGCTGACCCGCAGTGCGCGCGCCCGCAGCGCGCGCAAGAGCGCCGTGTTCGACCAGTACGGCGGCATGGCGCGGCGCACGCTCGAAGCACTGCTGGACAAATACGCCGACCAGGGCATCGCCACCATCGAAGAGGCGCGCGACGAGACCAGGGTGGCCGAGGTGCTGCAGTTACCGCCGATCAACCAGATCGGCCGGCCGGTGCAGATCCTCAACGCGTTCGGCAGCAAGGTCCGATTCGTGCAGGCCGTGCGCGAGCTGGAGCAGGAGATCTACCGGGCGGCGTAAGCCGTACATGAAGGGCATGCTTTACGGGTAACGAAGGATACCGTGAGGCATAAGAGTCCTGATCGGATGAGCCATTTGTGCAGCAACCTGCTGCACAATTACGCTGGTTTCATCTCTCACCAGTCACTGAACGTGAGACAAAAACCGTCTTGTCACTGGCACAATTCGGCAACTTGTGTGAATTGTCCAAAGTCGTGTATGATTCAGGCAGATGCCGGTCAAGGAGTCACCTATGCAGATAACCATCACTGTTCCCCAAGAACCGTTTCTGGCTGAACCACGTGAGCGTGTGTCCCAAAAGATACGCCTGTACGCTGCGCTTGGCATGTACCGTGCGAGGGAATTGTCTATCGGCGCCGCATGTGAGCTGGCGGGCGTCGATCGATACACTTTCCTTGAGTTTTGTAGACGCCAGGGTGTTTCG
>CAZXQZ010000245.1:0-2919 GCA_964642445.1 uncultured Anaerolineae bacterium | reverse complement strand
CTCAGCTGATGCATTGTTGATCGACGACCGTCGTGCAAGGGCCATCGCCGAGCAAAATCAGATCGTGTGCGTCGGGGCGCTGGGGGTTCTTCTGCTGGCAAAACACAAGTCTGTCATTCGCGAGATCAAGCCTTACGTGGACAAGCTTCGCTCTTCTCCGCTACATTACGCGGATGCTCTGCTGGCAAAAGTCTTGTCGCTGGCTGATGAGTAGTTGTTGCTGAAAGACCTCCAGCACACTAACCTGCCTCGCTAGCCCAGATCCCACAAAGAAGAAGAGAACAGGCCGCCACACTCGGCGACTTCTCACGAGGCAGGAGAAGCCCGCGGACTTTTTGCCCTGAAAGGGTCAAAAAAACTCCTCCAACTAGCCCTTTCGGGCAAGCCACCCACGACGAGGCGACGATTCGTTGGAAGAGATAAACGGCAAACCGTTTTGACACCTGAATTCTAGCCTAATTGGTTCGATTGTGCAATAAGGGCTTGCACAATTACCGTGATCAGATAGGTTCGCTCTACGGAGTCCTACTCATGTCCATCACCACCCTCGTCAAATCGATCCAAGACATCATGCGCCAGGATGCCGGCGTGGACGGCGACGCGCAGCGTATCTCGCAGCTCGTGTGGATGCTCTTTTTGAAGATCTTCGACGACAAAGAGCAGGAGTACGAGATCGATCCCCGGTATGCATCGCCCATCCCGGCGCGGCTGCGCTGGCGCGCCTGGGCGGCCGACGACGAAGGCATGACGGGCGATGAGCTGCTCGGCTTCATCAACAATGACCTCTTCCCCAGCCTGAAGGGCCTGCAGTTCAGCGCGGCGGCCGATCCGCGCGGCTTCATCGTGCAGGACGTCTTTGCCGACGCCTACAACTACATGAAGTCGGGCACGCTGATCCGCCAGGTGATCAACAAGATCAACCAGATCGACTTCAACTCGCTGCACGACCGCCACCTGTTCAACGACCTCTACGAGAAGATCCTGCGCGACCTGCAGAGTGCGGGCAACGCCGGCGAGTACTACACCCCGCGCGCCGTGACGCAGTTTATGGTCGACGTGACCGATCCCCGGCTGGACGGTGTGGTGTTGGACCCGGCCTGCGGCACGGGCGGCTTCCTGATCTGTGCGCTGGAGCACATCCGCGGCCGCTACGTCCACACCACCGCCGACGCCGAGCGGCTCAGCCGGTCGATCTGGGGGGTGGAGAAGAAGCCGCTGCCGCACCTGCTCTGCGTCACCAACATGATCCTGCACGACGTCGAGACACCGCACGTCGAGCGCGACAACGCGCTGGCGCGGCGGCCGTACCGCGACTACAGCGACCGCGACCGGGTGCGCTACATCTTCACCAACCCGCCCTTTGGCGGCATGGAGGAACCGGGCGTCGAGAGCAACTTCCCGGCCCAGTTCCAGACCAAGGAGACCGCCGACCTGTTCCTGGCGCTGATCGTGCACCTCCTGGAGGATGGCGGCCAGGGTGCGATCGTGCTGCCCGACGGCTCGCTGTTTGGCGAAGGGGTCAAGACGCGGCTCAAGGAGCACCTGCTGGAGCGCTGCAACCTGCACACCATCGTGCGCCTGCCCAACGGCGTCTTTGCGCCCTACACCGACATCAACACCAACCTGTTGTTCTTCACCAAGGGCGAGCCGACGAGCGAGGTGTGGTACTTCGAGCATCCGCTGCCCGAGGGGTACAAAAAGTACACCAAGACGCGGCCCATCCGCAGCGAGGAGTTCGAGCTGGAGAAGGCCTGGTGGCACGACCGGCAGGCGAACGGGCGCGCCTGGCGGGTGCCGGTCGCGCAGATCAAGGCGCGCAACTACAACCTGGACATCAAAAACCCCAACGCCGAGGACCCCAGCCACGGCGACCCGCACAAGCTGCTGGCGCAGGTCCAGGCCCTGCAGGCCGACATCACCGCCCGCCGCGCCGCCCTGCGCAACGAGCTGCAAGCCGCACTGGAGAGGCCCGGCCATGACGCTTGAGCTGCTCTTCCCCCACTTCGACGAGCTGATCCGCACGCCGGAGGACGTGCAGCGGTTGAACGAGGCCATCCTGCAGCTGGCAGTGCAGGGCAAGCTGGTGCCGCAGGATGCGGAGGATGAGCCGGCGGGGGAGTTGTTGAGACGGATTGATCAGCCAAAGGCATTGCTTCCGTCACTTGAACCACGAGAAGCTCCGTTTGCAGTACCGCTTAGTTGGGCTTGGGTGAGGCTTGGAAAACTTGCAGACGTAGTAAGTGGCGTAACACTCGGTAGAAATCTAGCCAACTATGAGACGATCTCATTGCCTTACCTCCGAGTAGCCAATGTTCAGCGGGGTTATCTTGATCTGGCCGAGATCAAAATGGTTGAAGTTAAGACCGACGAGAAGGACAAATACCTCTTGCAGGCAGGAGATTTGTTGCTTACCGAAGGCGGTGACTCCGACAAGCTTGGCCGGGCCGCAATTTGGCATGACCAGGTTCCGGTATGTATTCATCAGAACCACATTTTCCGGGCGCGCCCCTCGGGTGCCTCGCCAGCAGAGTGGCTCATGCTATGCACGAATTCGCCATATGGCCGGGATTACTTTTTGGGATCTTCAAAGAAGACGACTAACCTTGCATCAATCAACAGTACTCAACTGAAAAACTGTCCGATAGCTCTACCGCCGATTGCAGAACAGCAGCGAATACTCGCCAAAGTCGACGAGCTCTTCGCCCAGACCCGCGCCCTGGAGGCCAAACTGCGCCAGGCGCAGGCGGACATCGTCACCGCCAACCGGGCCGCGCTGCACCGGCTGCACCGCGCGCAGGACGACGACCAGTTCCAGGCGGCGTGGCGCACGCTGCGCGACCACTTCGACGTGCTCTACGACGATCCGCGCAACGTGGCCGAGCTGCGGCAGGCGATCCTCGATCTGGCGGTGCGCGGGAA
>CAZXQZ010000244.1:0-6234 GCA_964642445.1 uncultured Anaerolineae bacterium | reverse complement strand
TACTCGTACTCGTACTCGTACTCGTCCCAGCCTGGTATATTGGTAACGGAGTCAGTTGCCGTCAGCAAGTACGGTTTGTGGTTGGGGAGCCTTGATTTTGAAAGGACGGTGTTTGTGAACATCGATGATGTGCGGCGGGTGTTGGTGATTGGGGCTGGGACCATGGGCCGGCAGGTGGCCATGCAGTGCGCGATGTTTGGGTATGATGTGGTCATGTATGATGCTCAGCCGGGCGTCTTCGAGGGTGCCATGGCTGAGATCGAGGGCACGCTGCGTTACCTGGTGCACCAGGGGCACTTGCCGGCGGATCAGGCTCAGGCGGCGCTGGGGCGCATCGTTACATCTGATGCGCCCGCCGTCGCGGCACAGGGTGTCGACCTGGTGAGCGAGTCGGTGCCGGAAGATCCGCAGTTGAAGGGACGCATTTTAGGGCAGTTTCATGCCTTGTGTCCGCCGCGGACCGTCTTCACGACGAACACGTCCACCCTGGTGCCGTCGCAGTTCGCCGCGGCCACGGGGCGGCCGGCGCAGTTTGCGGCCCTGCATTTTCATTCACCGGTGTGGCTGTCGAACGTGGTCGACGTGATGCCCCACCGCGGCACAGCACCGGAGACGATGGCCGTGCTGGAGGCGTTTGCCTGGCGCATCGGGCAAATTCCGATTGTCTTGCACAAAGAAAATCACGGCTTCGTCTTCAACAATATGCTGAGTGCGGTCAACCGCGAGGCCATGACCCTGGCGGCCAACCAGGTTGCTACGGTTGAGGATGTGGATCGTGCCTGGATGGGCATCATGAAAATGCCGATCGGGCCGTTTGGCATCATGGACCAGGTCGGTCTCGATACGGTGTACGATATCACGGCCTACTGGGCGAGCAGACTCACGTTCGACCAGCAGCTGCGCATCAACGCCGAATTTCTCAAGCCGTACGTGGAAAAGGGATGGCTGGGCAAAAAGAGCGGGCGTGGCTTTTATACCTACCCCCACCCTGCGTTCGAGCAACCCGGTTTTGTCGAGGGGCACCACGGGTCGTGAAGGTGCTGGCAGTCACCTGCGCCGGTACTGGCTGATTGCAGGACCACGCCGGGGTCGACCACAGAGAACGCAGATGACACAAAGAAAAAGAGTTTCTTTGTGTCATCTGCGTTCCTTACGATCTGGCGTCGGGGTGTGTCGACCGGGCAAACACGGCCGTTTGGCAGAGGCACCCGGGACGTGACAGTTCCGGGTGCCTCTTCGTTGACTACCGGTTGCTGCGGCGCACGCGTTGCCCCAGCAGGACGCCCGCACCGGCCAGCAGGAGCAGGCTGGCCAGTGGTGCCCACAGTGGGGCCGCCGGCAGGCTGCTGATCGAGTCGATCGTCACCGCCGTCGGCTGGCCAACGATCGTTGTCGCCTGGGTCGCCTGGCGGGTCTGGCCGCTGGTATCGCTGAGGGTGGCCGTGGTCGTGGCGGTGGGACCGCTGTTGGCCAGCACCTTGAACCAGGCATCGCCTTCGGCGCGCGGCCGCAGGTTACCCAGGTTCCACGTCAATACACCACCGGCGGGAACGATGCCGCCCGACGCCGAGACGAACGTCGTATTGGGTGGTACGGTAGCGGTCAACGTCGCATTCGGCACGCCGCCAAAACCGACGGCGTTCCAGTGAAGCTTGTAGGTAATCACCTCGCCCGTATTGACCGGGTCCGTATCATCGGCCACGGTCAGGGTCAGGGCATGGTCACAGCCCCAGTTGACTGCCACACCGCTGGCCGGTGTGAAGCGTACGGCGCGGCCGGCCTGCAGGTTGGCGGAGTTGGCGTAGGAGTAGAACTGCCCCACGGCACCCGCCACATCCTCCAACCCCACCGACGCATAGTCGGGCCAGCTGACGGTCTGGTACTGGAAGACGATCTCGCCCGTTGCCGTATCGAGAATCATCTCGAACGTCTCCGGGAAGCCGCTCTCCCAGTGCTGGACCTGGTAGAACTCGACGACGTACTTGCTGCCCACAGCCTTGCCGTAGATCATGCCCTGCGCACCGCTGGCGGGGTTGAGGTCTTCACCAAACGCCATGGCGTCGCCGTTGGGCCGGCCTTCGAAGGGCAGGACCATGTGCGCCGTGGTGTAACTGGCCGTGCCAAACCACACATAACCGTTCGAGTTGATGCGCAGGGTGGTGTACGGCGTGCCGAAGTAAGTGAACGGCGCCGGCAGCGTAATCGCGGCCGAGCTGGCGTCGTCACCCAGCGGATAGGCAGTGCCGTCGGTAGCATCGATCCAGCTGTAGACGGGACCACCGGCCTGGCGGCTGTCGATGCAGGCATAGTTGGCACGCGCCGTCAAGGTGAAGTTGACGGTGGTGGGGCCCCCCACGACCACGTTCTGCGTTGCGGGTTGGTAACCCGGATGCTGGGCGGTGAGGTCGTAGGTACCGGCCGGCACGACGATGCTGTAACTGCCGTTGGCCGCGGCAAAGACGGGTGCGGCCATGTCCTGGTTGGCCACCATCACAATGGCGGGGATACCGGTCCCGGTGCCGCTCTCGGTCACGGTGCCACTCACCGTGTAGGTGGGCAGTGCGGTGAGGTTGAAGTCTTGTACGGTAGTGCCGTTTTGGACCACAACCACGCCGGAAGCGTTGGCGGTCTGGTAGCCATAGCGGCCCGCCGTCATGTCCCAGCTGCCGGCACCAGCCACGACTTTGTAGAAGCCATTGGCGTCGGTCAGCACGGTCAGCGTCTTGCCCATCATGCTGTAAGTGACGGTCGCACCCGCCACCGGTGAGCCACCGGCGGTGACCGTGCCCTCGATGTAGCCGGCATGCCAGACCAGGTCGGCCGCGGCCTTGACGTCGATACGGCCCCAGCCAGAGACGTTGTTCGGAATCTGGCTGCCCGGTACACCGCCGCAGGTCTGCGAGCTCGTCAGCGGCACCGCGGTCTTGCGCAGCAGCTCTTCGAGCTGGTCGATCTGGCCGGCCAGCTTGGGCTCGAGCGAGATCAGCAGGGCCACCGAGCCGGCGACGTGCGGTGAGGCCATCGAGGTGCCGGAGTAGCTGGCGTAGACGTTGGTTGGCACGCTCGAGCGTACGTTGGTGCCAGGGGCCGAGACTTCGGGTCCTGTTTTGCCCGTGAAGGGATTGGGACCGCGGGACGAGCTGCTCGAGACGGCATCGGCCGAGGTGGTGTTGCCCACGTTGAAAGACGAAGGGTTATCACCTGGGGAACCCAACCGTCCGCAGCCGTCAGCGGCACTCGAACCGTTGTTGCCCGCCGAGAAGGTCGGGAAGACACCGCTGGCACGCAGGGCAGCAATCACCGACTCGAAGATCTGGCTGCCACCCGGCCCACCCCACGACTGGTTGAGTACGTGCGGTCGCAGACTGGGGTTGGGGTTGTTACCGGCCAGATCGGTCGGCGCCACCATCCACTGCTGCGCTTCGAGCAGGGCTTCGTTGGAGGGGCAGCAGCCATAAGCGGCGATCCACTTGGCGCCGGGCGCCACACCGATCTGGTTCGTGCCGCCGTCGTCACCGATCTCGGTGCCCATGGTGTGCGAACCGTGCCCGTTGTCATCACAGGGCACATTCGGGTCGGGGCAGGACGCGTTGGGCGCCGGATTGAACCAGTTGTAGTTGTGGTCGAACACGCCACCGCCCAGGTTGCCGCGGTACTGGTTGACCAGGGCCGGGTGGTTGTACTGTACGCCAGTGTCCACGTTAGCCGCGACTGCGCCCGCGCCGGTCACGCCGTAGGTCGTCCACACTTCGGGTGCCCGAATCTTCGTAATATTCCATTCGATGGTGTCGGGTGCCGTTTCGGGCACACCCGGCTCCAGGATGGGCTGTTCCAATTTCAGGTTGGGCACGATGGCGCCGACTTCGGGCATGCTTGCCAGGTCGAAGATCGTATCAGCGTCAGCATGCAGCGCAACCAGGTTGACAATCCAGAACGATTTGACGTTACTGGCCTGGCCGGCCGCCTCAGCGCGGGCGATGCGATCCAGAACGACGGGCTGCGTGCGCGCCGCCGTGTCGTGCAGGGCATTGTACACCGCCCAGCCACGGGCGTCCCAGTCGCTGATCGCAGCGGCACTGCTCAGGTCGGCCTGTTCGGCCAATTTGACAAGCACCGCGGCCTGGCCATTGGGTGCCGCTTTCAGGGATTGCCAGACCTCGGGGTCGATCTTTTCGGCATATGCCCGGGCAACTCCTGTCAAGTCGGTGCGCGATGTCGGGCTTCCCAGGCTCGTCAGACCCAGCAGTAGGGCCACGACCACGAGCACTCGAAACCAACGAAATGCGGTTGTCATGTGAGATTCCTCCTCGCTGCCGGCAGGTCGGGGCCGGGCCGGACACGATATGGTAGACAATCAGACGGGTCCTGATTGTCGGGCGAATGGGAGGGCAGCTGTCGGACATCATCGAGCGTACGCGAGTCTTCGTTATTGTATCGCAACTTGCCCAAGATTGGCAAGCTCAAGCATAACAGTGCGACTCTAAATAATCCGTAAGGCGCTTGCGCCGCAAATCGTGATAGACTGTAGACAAGAAGAACCGCCTACGCATGCCGGGTCGCAGGCGTCGGCGGTTCGAGACAGTCGGCTTCCTGTACGCATCGTCATCTCCCGACGTGTCTTCCTTGAAGTGGACTCAACCTTCCCCTTGCAATCCGTTGGGTGCCAAGAAAGGAGAACTATCATGATGCAGGGGTACGTGCCACGATTCGTTACGCTGTTCGTCATGGCGGCGCTTGTAGCCGCCCTGGCCCTCCCACTCACCGCCTTTGCCCAGGACTGGACCGTCCTCGACTGCGGCACAGGTGACCCACCCGAGGACGAGAACCCAGACGGCGTCGACCTGGTCGGCGATCTGACGGGCGGTAACAACTTCTGGACGGCGGCGGTCGATTACGATCAGTCCGATGCGGGCTACCTGTACTTCGCCGTGCGCGTCAACGGTGACCCGAGTGGCCCGCACGGTTTCGCCCAGTATGCCTGGACAGCCTTGATCCAGATCCCTGGCGCGACCACGTACGATCCTTTTCGGTATCAGTACATCGTCTCGCTGAACGGCATCGGTCCTGGCGGTGGAGACAACGACACCGTCGAGCTCTGGTTCAACGATCCGGCCGAGAACATCGACTGGTCGCCGATCTTCAACGACCCGGCGGAAACCCAGCTGTGGCGCCACGACTACACGACCGGTGGCCCGTTCGCCGGTGCCCTGGCCGCGACCGAGCTGGCGACGTCCAACATCGACGGGGATCCGGACTACCTGGTGACCTGGGCGATTCCGATCAGCGAGCTGATCGCCCACGGGGTCATCGGCGGCTGGCAGGACCTGGGTGACGCCCACTTCTTCCCGGCGACAGCCACCAACGCCAACAACTACAACAAGGATCGGCTCGACGGTTGCCCCTTTGGCCCGGGCGGTTTGCTCACCATCGACAAGACGGTCTCCCCTACCGTCGTGGGCCAGGCCAGCCAGGTCGTGCACGACGTGCACTACACGATCGTCGCCACCAACGCCGGGCTGGTCGATCTCACCGGGCTGGTGGTCGAGGACAACGATTTCCACACGTGCATGACCATCACCAACGTCACCAGCAGTCAAGGCACCGTGGAGACGATGGACCCGCTGCGTGTGACGGTGGACAATTTCCTAGTCGGTGACGTGCTGACGATCCTGGTGCAGGTCGATGCGTCGGCGTGCGACATTGGCGATTACCCCAATGTCGCCGATGCTTTTGCCACCAATGCACCTGAAGTGGGAGACGACGCCACCTTGACGATCGAGATCGGGCTGGGGGTCACGCTGGCCGAGTTTGCGGCCTGGGTCGAGGACGGCCACATCCTGGTCACCTGGGAGACGGTTTCAGAGTTGGAGACACTCGGTTTCAACCTGTACCGCAGCGCCGAGGCGAGCGGGCAGGAGCTGCGGCTGAACGATACGCTGATTGCAGCCCAGGGACCGGGCAGCAGCCAGGGTTTCGTCTACACCTGGTCCGACGCCAACGGTCTGGTGGCGGGGATGGCCTACGACTACTGGCTGGAGGACATCGATTTCAACGGTACGACCACGCGCCACGGGCCGGTACGTGTGGTCTTCGAGAATCCAACGGTGGTTGGCCTGACGGCGATCGACGCCGGACCGGTCACCGTGGAAGTGCTGCCACTGCTCGGTCTTGGCCTGGCGGTGCTGGCGGCGCTGTGGCTGCTGGGGCACCGGCACGCGCGGGTGTGAGGGTGTC
>CAZXQZ010000243.1:0-6242 GCA_964642445.1 uncultured Anaerolineae bacterium | reverse complement strand
GTTCCCAATCCGTTCCCATCCGTTCCCATCCGTTCCCCCTACTCCCTACTCCCTACTCCCTTCTCCCTACTCCCTACTCCCTACTCCCTTCTCCCTACTCCCTACTCCCTCCCCACGCTCCCGCTACCCACATTTGCACCGCACGCACTGGTTCGCATATAATTCGCCCCGCCGGCACTGATTGGCATCAAACCTGGCACACAGACCGGCACTCAACGTCAGCGCGCACCAGTCACCCAACAAGGAGCCCAACCATGCCCAACGACGAGCAAGTACGACTTTCGGAAGCCCGCGCGGGCACACACCCCTGGAAACGATGGGGCCCCTACTTGAGCGAACGCCAGTGGGGTACCGTGCGCGAAGACTACAGCCAGGACGGTAACGCCTGGAACTACTTTACCCATGACCAGGCCCGCGCGCGCGCCTACCGCTGGGGCGAAGATGGCCTGGCCGGCATCAGCGATGACCAGCAGCTGTTATGTTTTGCGTTGGCGTTGTGGAATGGTCAAGATCCGATCCTTAAGGAGCGGCTCTTCGGCCTGGCCAACAGCGAGGCCAACCACGGCGAGGACGTCAAAGAGTACTACTACTATCTCGACAGCACGCCGACCCATTCGTACATGAAGTACCTCTACAAATACCCCCAGCGGGCCTATCCCTATGCGGACCTGGTGCGCATCAACGGTCAGCGCTCACGCGACGAAATGGAGTATGAGCTGATCGACACCGGGGTGTTCGACGATGACCGTTACTTCGACGTTTTCGTCGAAGTCGCCAAGGCTGCGCCCGAGGATATCCTGTTCAAGATCAGCATCGCCAACCGCGGTCCGGCAGCGGCGACGCTGCACGTGCTGCCGACGCTCTGGTTCCGCAATACCTGGTCCTGGTTCATCGATCCACCACCCCAACCAATTCTGAGGCGCATCACTGGCCCAAACGGTACGGCAGCGCTCCAGGCCAGTCACGAGACGCTCGGTGTGCGGTACCTCTACGCCGAAGGCGCCCCGGCACTGCTCTTTACCGACAACGTCACCAACAACAAGCGTGTCTTCAACGCACCCAATCTGTCGCCGTACGTCAAAGATGCCTTTCATAACTTCCTGATCCATGGCCAAACCGATGCCGTCAACCCGGCCCAAGAGGGTACTAAGGCCGCGGCCCACTTCCAGGTTACCGTGCCGGCTGGTGAGACCGTCGTAATCCGCCTGCGCCTGAGCGACCAGGATTCCAAAGCACTCAAAGCGAAGCCATTTGGCAAGGCCTTCGACCAGGTCTTTGCCGACCGCCTGGCCGAAGCCGATGCCTTCTACGACACCATCACCCCCGACCGCCTGAGCCCCGACGCGCACCGGGTCATCCGCCAGGCGCTGGCCGGTATGCTGTGGAGCAAACAGTTCTACTACTACGATGTCGATCGCTGGCTGGAGGAGCGCGGGGCCGATCCCCTGGCACCGCATGCGCACCGGCGGCCGGTACCACGCAACAGCCAGTGGTACCACATGGTCAACGCCGACATCATCTCGATGCCTGACAAGTGGGAATACCCCTGGTACGCCGCGTGGGATTTGGCCTTCCACACCATCGCCCTGCTCATGGTCGACCCCGACTTTGCCAAACAGCAGCTCGACCTGATGCTGCGCGAGCACTATTTGCACCCCAGCGGCCAAATCCCCGCCTATGAGTGGAACTTCGGTGACGTGAATCCGCCGGTCCACGCCTGGGCAACCATTTTCAACTATCTGGCCGAGGTGCAGTCGCAGGGCAGCGGCGACCTCGACTTTCTCGAACACGCCTTCCAGAAGCTGCTGGTTAACTTCACCTGGTGGGTCAACCGCAAGGATCCCACGGGCAAGAACGTCTTCGAAGGTGGTTTCCTCGGCCTGGACAACATCGGCGTGTTCGACCGCAGCGCACCGCTGCCCACCGGCGGTCACCTGGAGCAGGCTGATGGCACGGCCTGGATGGCCCTGTTTTCGCAGAACATGTTGCAGATCAGCCTCGAGCTATCTCAACACGACCGCATCTACGAAAATATGGCTATCAAATTCTTCGAGCACTTCCTCTGGATTGCTGCGGCCATGGACCGCGTTGGCGACAACCAGGACGAGATGTGGGATGAAGATGATGGCTTCTTCTATGACTTGCTGCGTTTGCCCGATGGCCGTGCAGGTCGTCTGAAGGTGCGATCCATGGTCGGTCTGCTGCCGTTGTGTGCCGCAACCATCATTCCGCCTGAAAAATATGCCGACCTGGCGCAGTTCCGCGAGCGAGCAACCTGGTTCATGCGCAACCGGCCCGAGTTGATGGCCAACATCCAGGATATCCGGGAAGTCGGCCAGAACGGCCGCCGCCTGCTGTCCATCCTCAACCGCGACAAGCTGCAGCGTGTGCTGGCGCGTATGCTGGACGAGAACGAGTTCCTCAGCCCGTACGGCATTCGTGCGCTGTCGCGCTACCATGAGGACCACCCCTTCGTCCTGAACGTGGGCGGGCAGGAGTTCCGTGTCGATTATCTGCCAGCCGAATCCAATACCGGCATGTTTGGCGGCAACTCCAACTGGCGGGGGCCGATCTGGATGCCGGTCAACGGGCTCATTGTGCGCGCCCTGCTCAACCTGTACCTGTTCTACGGCGACGACTTCACCGTTGAGTGCCCGACGGGCTCCGGTCAGCACATGACGCTCTTCCAGGTGGCAGAAGAAATCACGCGGCGCCTGGCCAGCATCTTCCTGCGCAACGAAACCGGCCAGCGTCCCGTCTTTGGCGGCGCGCACAAATTCCAGGATGACCCGCATTGGCGAGATTACATCCTCTTCTACGAGTATTTCCACGGTGACAACGGCGCCGGCCTGGGTGCCAGTCACCAAACAGGCTGGACGGGGCTGGTTGCCAAGCTGATGCAGATATTCGGTGCCGCCAGTGCCTCCGACTTTCTGGCCGGCGGCGCCAAAGTGATGGTAACTTACCAGGAAGAATAATCGGCCCGTAATCACTGAACGACCCGTTGACAATTGTGTAACACTGATTGGAAAGGCCGTGCGGGATGAGCGACGTTCTTATTACCCTGCTGCCAATCATCGCCGGTGCGACGTTGGTGCCGATCTACCCCATCATCGTGCTGCTCTTGCTGCAGAGCGCGCGCGGATTGGGCAAGGCCATGGCGTTTGTGGCCGGCGCGGTGGCCGTGCGCCTGGTGCAGGGCCTCTTCTTTGGGTTTGTCTTCGGCGCCGCCATCGCATCCCATGCCGATGACAGCGCTGAGGTCATCGCCAGCACACTCCTGTTGGTCCTTGGCATTTTGCTCTTGCTTGCGGCCTACAAAAAGTGGCGCAAAGAGGCCGATCCCGACGACCCGCCGCCGCAGTGGATGGCGTCCCTCAGCGAGCTCACCGGCTTGAAAGCCGCCGGTGCGGGCGCGCTGCTTATCGCCGTTTCGGTCAAGCAGTGGGTCTTTACCCTGACCGCGCTCGATGTCATTCAGGGTGCCGAGCTGGGCAGCACAAGCAGCGTGGCGCTGTATCTGCTGTACACGCTGGCCACGCAGGTGCTGGTGCTGCTGCCGATCGTGCTGGTGGCGGTGGCACCGCAGCGGTCAGCCCAACCGTTGGCCACTGCCGAGGCCTGGCTGGCGCGCAACAACCGGGTGATCGTGGTGACGGTATCGTTGATTTTTGGCGTGTGGTTTGCATACAAGGGCATCAGCGGATTGATCATGTGACATCCGAGCCGAGGATCGTCGAGCCATGTCAACCAACAGGCCATCGCACCGTCGAGTTCACAAACGGCCGCCGCCGAAAGACAACCCTGTCGACCGTTTTCTCGACCGATTCCTGGATCCGATCGACCGGCTGACGGCGTCCATCTACAGCATCCTGATCGTGCTGACGTTCACGCTGGCCTTCAGCGTCATCCTGCACGGTCCAGGTTACGACCAACCGCTTCCCGAGGATTTTGGCACCGAGCTGTTTTTTGCCGTGGTTGGCGCCGCCGTCGCCTGGGGGTTGATCGATGGCATCATGTTTGCCCTGCTATCGATGCTGGAGCGCAGTGAAAAACACCGTTTCCTGCAGGATCTGCAGGCCGCGGAGACGGACGAGGCGGGTGTGGAGGTGATCGCCGATGAATTCGACTATCTTCTCGAACCGATCACCGGCGAGAGTCAGCGGCAGGTGCTCTACGCCGACGTTCTGGAACACCTGCGCGACAGCCAGCCGCGCCCCGTCGGGTTTCAGCGCGACGACCTGGTCGAGGCCTTGAGTTCGGCGTTGATCGCCGTGGTCGCCATCATCCCCTCGTTGGTGCCGCTCTGGCTGCTGCGCGATGATCCCCTGCCGGCCATGCGCATCTCCAATGTTGTGTCTTTCATCATGTTATTCGTTTTGGGCTACCGCTGGGGCACCTATACAGGGTCCAATCCGTGGAAAACCGGCGCGCTGCTCTTTTTTGCCGGCGTCCTTCTGATGGCGATTGCCATTCCGTTGGGTGGGTAAATCTTATTCTTTTGAGGAGGCAACATGCAGTCCACTTCCAATGCAGCCGACATTGCACGTAAAGTCCGTTTCGATCCGGGCTACTTGCAAGCCTTCGAGGACAAAATGTTCATCGAAGGACCCCTGACGACCCGCCGCCTGACGAACTTCTTCGTGCTGCTGTTGCTGGCAACTGTCATCGCCAACTACGGCTTGCTCTCGAGCTCGGCGGCCACTGTGATTGGTGCCATGATCGTGGCGCCGTTGATGGGGCCGATCATGGCGACGGCGGCGGCGGTGGTGATGGGTTCCAGCCGCCGTGCCCTGCGGGCGCTGGGGCTGGTGGCGGCCGGTGTGGCGTCTGTCATTGCACTGGCTGTGGTGCTGACGTGGGTTGTCCCCGACGTGACCATTTCTTTCACGAGCAACGGCGAGCTTGCTTCGCGCATATCGCCTGGTCTGTATGCATTACTCACAGCGCTCGGTGCCGGTGCCGCGGGCGCCTACATCATGGGACGCGAGGAAATCGCCGATTCGATGGGCGGAGTGGCCATTGCCATCTCCCTCGTGCCGCCGCTGTGTGTCGTCGGCATTGCGCTGTCGCAGGGCGAGTGGGGTGCCGCAGGCGGCGCCATGCTGCTCTTTCTGACCAACTTTTTTGCCATTCTGCTCGCTGGCGGGGTGGTTTTTTTGCTGAGCGGCCTGGGGCGCCTGGCGATTGCCGATGACCAGGTGCGCATGCGGCGCAACGCCTTTCTGCTCATCGTCGTCGCCACGATTTTGATCGCCATTCCCCTGTCATTGACCGCCTACCGGGCTGTGACCGATGCCGTGGACAGCCAGGCAGCCGCCGACGTGGCCGAACAGTGGCTGTTGGGTACCGATCAGCGGCTGGTGGGTATCGAAGTGAACGATCGTGTGGTGCGGGTGACGGTGGAAGGCAGCGGCGAGCTGCGGCCGCTGCGCGACCTGGCCAACAGCCTGGCCAGTTCCCTCGATCGAACGATCATCGTCAGTGTGCGCTCGATTCCCACGCAATACGAGACCTCTGCCGGGAGCCAATAACCGCCATGCCGACCCAGGTGCCAACACCGCACCTTGCCCTGATTCCGGCCTACAACGAGGCCCAACGTATTGCACCGGTCGTGAATGGAGTCCTGGCCCACCTGACCGTGCTCGTCGTCGACGACGGTTCGCGCGACGAGACGGCGCAGGTGGCCGAGGCAGCCGGTGCGACCGTGCTGCGCCAGGTGCCCAACCAGGGCAAAGGGGCGGCCCTGCGCGCTGGCATGCGCTGGGCGCTGGCGGCCGGCTGCACGGCGGTGATCACCCTCGATGCCGACGGCCAGCACGACCCGGCCGAGCTACCCCGCTTTCTCGAAAAATCCGCGACCACGGCTGCCGATCTCATCATCGGCAGCCGCAACTTCGAGCACATGCCGCTCGTGCGCCGCATCGCCAATACCCTCGGCCGCTGGAGCTTTTCCTGGGCGGTGGGGCAGCCAATCCAGGACAACCAGTCGGGCTATCGTCTGCTGAGCCGGCGTATGATGGAGGCCGTGATCGAGAGCCAGGAGCAGGGCTTCGAGTTCGAAGTCGAGATGATCACCACCTGCCTGCGGCGCGGTTACACCCTGGATTGGGTGCCGATCCGCACAATCTACGCCGGCGAGACCAGCCACATCCGACCCTGGCAACATGCCACCAACTATGTGCGCATCGTGCGCCAGGCGCGCGCGGCGATGAGGGGAGTAGGGAGTAGGGAGTAGGGAG
>CAZXQZ010000242.1:0-6335 GCA_964642445.1 uncultured Anaerolineae bacterium | reverse complement strand
TCAAGATGCCGCAGGATTTTGATCCCAAGCAGGGATTTCTGGGTGGCGTGCAGTGGAAGGTTGGTGGTGAGACGGAGGAGCCGCCGGGGGGTTGAAAGAACCACGAAGGCACCAAGACATCAAGATGTTCAACATCCTGGTGTCTTGGTGCCTTCGTGTTAATTCTACATAATCCGCGTCGGCGCCAGTTGCAGCACAGCGGCGCCCCAGGTGAGGCCGGCACCGAAGCTGACCAGCAGCAGCCGGTCGTCGGGACGGATGCGGCCGCTATCGAGGTTCTCGGCCAGGGCCAGTGGAATCGATGCGGCCGACGTATTGGCGTACTGGTCGATGTTGATGATGAAGCGGTCGAGCGGCAGGTGCATGTCGCGCGCCGCAGCTTCGATGATGCGCAGGTTCGCCTGGTGGGGGATGATCCAATCGATGTCATCCATACCCAGGCCGGCCTGGTCGAGTGCCTGCTGGCAGGCGCGGCCAACGACGCGTGACGCAAACTTGAACACCTCGCGGCCATTCATCTGGATGTAGTACGCGCTTTCGGCCAGCACATCGGCGTCGAACGGGCGGGCCGAGCCACCGGAGGGCATGATGATGTGCTCACCCTGACTGCCGTCCGAACCGAGGACGAAGCTCCGTAACCCGCAGCGTTCGCCGGTCGCCTGGATGACCACTGCCCCGGCGGCATCCCCAAACAACACACACATCGAACGATCGCGCCAGTCGACGAAGCGGCTGAGCAGTTCGGCGCCCACCACCAGGATATTACGATAAGTGCCGGTGTGTACGAACTGGTAGGCGGTGGTGAGGGCATAGACGAAGCCGGTGCAGCCGGTCGTCAGGACAAAGGCCGGCACGTTTTGTGCGCCCAGGGCATGCTGCACCTGGCTGGAGACCGGGGGTGTGAAGAAGTCGGGGGTGGAGGTGGCGACGATGATCAGGTCGAGGTCGGACGGGTCCAACTGGGCCTGTGCCAGGGCTTTGCGGCTGGCGGCGACGCACATCGTGGAGGTGGTTTCGTGGTCGGCGGCGATGCGGCGTTGGTGAATACCGCTGCGCTGTACGATCCAGTCGTGGTTGGTATCGAGGGTCTGCGCAAGGTCGTGGTTCGTCACGATTTTGGCCGGCGTGTAGGCTCCCCAGCCTGTCACCTGGCCATAGATGTCGTTCATGGGCGGCTCCCATATCATAAGGATAAGTGCGAACGCGAGAACGGGGATGATATGGGATTGTATTGTATGCGGATCGCGCGATTTGTCTAAATAGACCTTGTCACCCAACTGTTACCCGTTTGTCTTGACAAAACCCACCCTTCAGACGATAATAGCCCCACAATCGATTCACACACCACACATCGGCTGTGATGGAGAAAAGTAGGCCGAGTCACGCCTCCCAGAGAGGTTGGGTCAATGGCTGGAAACCCAACCGTGTGCGCCTCCGCCGAAGTTCACTCCGGAGCCGGGCGAGTGAAACGGGTCCCCCCAACCCGCCAGTAGTTCGCCCCGGTCGCCCACCGTTACGCGGGCATCCGGTCGGCAGTTTGATCGCCCACCGGACTGAGTGGAGCCGCCGGCTCACCCCGGCGCTCAAACAGGGTGGTACCACGGCACGTGCACGACTGCACACCGTCCCTGACGGTCTGTGGTCGTTTTTTATTTGCAGAAGGAGAAGCCACACATGCTCGAACAACTGCGTGTACTGGAACAAGACGCCCTACAAGCACTGGCCGCCGCCGACAACCCGGCGGCTCTCGAATCCTGGCGCGTGACCTACCTGAGCAAAAAGGGCGGGCTCACCACGATTCTGCGCGGGCTGGGCCAGCTGCCCGCGGCCGACCGACCGGCCGCGGGCGCCGAAGCCAACCGCGTCAAAACGGTCCTCGAAGCCGCCTACGCCGCCCAGGGCGAGGCCCTCGAACAACGCGAACTGGCCCGCACCCTGGCCGCCGAAACGGTCGACGTCACCCTGCCCGGCCGGCCACCCCACCTGGGCCGCATCCACCCGAGCAACGCGATTCTGCGCGACATCTACCAGGTCTTCGCCCAGATGGGCTTCCAGGTGTACGATGCACCCGACGTGGAACTGGACGAAGTGAACTTTCAGCTCCTCAACATCCCGCCCGATCACCCGGCACGCGATATGCAGGATACGTTCTACACCAAAGACCCGCGTGTGCTGCTACGTACCCACACATCGCCCGGCCAGATTCGGGTCATGCGCCAATATGCGCCCGAACCGATCCGCGTGATCCTGCCCGGCAAATGCTTCCGCTACGAACAGGTCACCACCCGCAGCGACTTCATGTTCCACCAGGTCGAAGGCCTGGCCGTGGGTCGCGGGATCACGATGGCCGACCTGAAAGGCACGATGGTCGAGTTCGCCAACCAGCTGTATGGCACGGGCCGCAAACTGCGCTTCCGCTGCTCGTACTTCCCCTTCGTCGAGCCGGGCGTCGAAGTCGACATGGACTGCATCCTGTGCGGCGGCCGCGGCTGCCGGCTGTGCAAATACACGGGCTGGCTCGAAATCAGCGGCGCCGGCATGGTCCACCCCGTCGTGCTGCGCAACGGCGGCTACGATCCCGACGAATACACCGGCTTCGCCTTCGGTATGGGGCCCGAACGCATCGCGATGCTCAAACATGGCATCGACGATATCCGGTATTTCTTCGCCAATGATTTGCGTTTCCTGGAGCAGTTCGCATGAAAATCCCATTGAACTGGTTACGCGATTACGTCGAAATCACCCTGCCGGCCGACGAGCTGGCCGAACGCTTGACCCTGGCCGGCCTGGAAGTTACCGCGATCGAGCACGTGGGCGAGGCCTGGGAGCGCGACAAGCTCTTCGTCGGCGAAATCCTGCGCATCGACCCGCACCCCGACGCCGACCGCCTGGTCCTGGCCACGGTCGCCTACGGTGCCACCGAGCCGCTGACGGTTGTCACCGGCGCACCCAACCTGTACCCGTACAAAGGCGTCGAGCAGCCGGGCCTCAAAGCGCCATTCGCGATCGTTGGTGCACGCCTGATCGACGGTCACAGCGCTGAGCAGAAGTTCATGCGCCTCAAGGCCGGCAAAATCCGCGGTGTCCGTTCTGAAGGCATGGTCTGCTCGGAAAAGGAGCTCGGCCTGAGCGACAACCACGAGGGCATCCTGATCCTGCCCGCCGATGCGCCGGTTGGCATGCCGCTGGCCGATTACCTGGGCGATACCGTGCTCGACATCGACCTGACACCCAACCTGGCACGCGCCCTCTCGCTGATCGGCGTGGCGCGCGAGGTGGCCGCGCTCACCGAAACGCCGCTGCGGCGGACCCAAATGATGCTGGCCGCGATCGCCGGCCTGGTCGCACCGTCCGAAGTGCCCGACCCACCGCCGGTTGCCGAGCCCTTCTGCCAGATCGAGATTCGTGACCCGGACCTCTGTCCGCGCTACACGGCGATGCTGATCCGCAACGTCAAGATTGGCCCATCCCCGCGTTGGCTGCAGGACCGCCTGCGCCTGGCCGGCCAGCGGCCGATCAGCAACGTGGTCGATATCACGAACTACGTGATGCTGGAATGGGGCCAGCCGCTGCACGCCTTCGACTACGACCGGCTGGTGGCGCGCGCCCAGCGCAGCGGTCACACACAGCCGGTGATCATCGTGCGCCGCGCCGAAGCGGGGGAGCGCATGACGACGCTCGATGGCGCCGACCGTGCGCTCACCACGGACATGCTGATGATCGCCGACACCGCCGGGCCGATTGCGGTGGCCGGCGTGATGGGCGGTGAAGAGACCGAAGTGCACGCCGGCTCGACCAATATCCTGCTCGAATCGGCGGCTTTCGATAACATCAACAACCGGCGCACGGCCCACGCCCTCAAGCTCTTCAGCGAGGCCTCGGCGCGTTTTGGCAAGGGCATCCCGCCTACCCTGCCGCCCCTGGCGGCGCAGCGCGCCGCACAGCTCATGGCCGAGCTGGCCGGTGGGGAAGTCGTGCCTGGCGTAATCGACGCCTATCCCGTGCGCCAGCGTGATGTGACGGTGACGCTGAGTGACGCCGAAGTGCGCCGGCTGCTGGGCATCTCGGTCGATGCTGCGACCGTGACGCGCAGCCTGGAAACGCTGGAGTGCCGTGTCACCACCGGTGAGCCGCTGCACGTCACCGTACCCTGGCACCGGCTCGACCTGGCGATTCCCGCCGACCTGGTGGAAGAGGTGGCGCGCGTGGTGGGCTTCGACCAGATTCCGGCGACCCTGATGGCCTCAGTGCTGCCGCCGCAGCGCCGCAACTGGGTGCTGGAGGGCGAGATGCTGGTGCGGAGCGTGCTCACCGGCTGCGGGCTGCAGGATGCTATCACCTACCCGCTGATCGGCGACGATGACAACGCCCGCCTGCTGGCCGCCACTCGCGATGCCGGCTGGACCACGCCGGCGCCCCAGGCTGGTTACGCCATACCGGCGCTGCTGCGTCCGGCAGACTCGGTGCAGCTCGCCAACCCGTTGAGTGTCGAGCGCAGCACGCTGCGTTCGAGCATGCTGCCCAACCTGCTGCAGGTCGGGGCAGCCAACCTGCGTTACGCCGAACGCGTGGCCATGTTCGAGATTGGCCGGGTCTACTGGCCAGTGGCCGGCGAGCTGCTGCCGCGCGAGCCGCGCCACCTCAGCCTGGTGCTGACCGGTCCCCGCGCCCCCGAGTCGTGGCTGCGTGGCGACGATGCCGGCGCCCTCGATTTCTACGATCTCAAGGGCATCGTCGAGACGCTGCTCGACCGGCTGGGCGTGCCCGCAGCGCAGGTGCGTTACCTGGCCACGACGCATCCCGCATTCACCGCACGCGTGGCACGTGTCGAGATAGCCGGGCAGGACGTCGGTGTGGTGGGTGAGCTGCACCCCCTGGTGCGCAAGGCCTTCGACCTGCCGGCGCAGGGGCGCGTTGTCGTGGCCGAGCTGGCCCTGGAACCACTCCTGCCCTACGCACGTCGTGATGTGCAGGTCGCACCGATCTCGGCCTACCCCGCGATCAAAGAAGACCTGGCACTGGTTGTCGATGAGGCTGTCACGGCCGAGCAGGTCACGCAAACGATCCGTGCTGCCGGCGGGGAGATGCTGGTAGATGTCCGGTTGTTCGACGTCTACCGCGGCGGGCAGATCACGGCTGGTCACAAGAGCCTGGCCTACCGCCTGACCTACCAGGCGCCCGACCGCTCCCTGACCGATGCCGACGCGGCCCGCGTGCGTGACAAAATCGTGCGCCGGCTGGCGGATACGTTGGATGCAAAGTTGCGCGCCTGAGCATTTAATGGTAAAACGTGTGGCACAGCTGCGCCCGGTACCTGCCAAACGCCGGCCGGCTGTGCCTCTCGGTTGAATTCTTTGTGCAGGAGTGAGAAGAGTCCATGGCCAAGAAGAACAAAGGAACGGCAGGGTCGAGCAGCCCCTCATCCGCGCCCAAGTCCACCTCGGGTGCCGGTGTACCTCCCCCGTCAACCCAGGAAAAGATGATCGAGCAGCGCTCGTCGCGCAAGGCTGCCGCGGCGCGGGCACAGCGGCAGCAGCAGGAGCGCCGGCGCAACATGCTCTTGATCATCGGTGGCATTGCCATCGTGGCAGTGATTGCCATTATCGTGATTTCCAACTCGACCCGCGCGACCAGTGCGGGCGTTCAGGGATCCAGTGAAGATGCCACACTTGGTCCCGTCGATGCACCCGTCGTATTGGAAGATTTTTCCGATTTCTACTGCACCCACTGTCGTACGTTCGCCCTGGAGCGACTGCCAGCCCTGGAAGAAAAGTACGTTAACAACGGCCTGCTGCGTGTAGAATTCAAACACTTTCCACTGCGCGACAGCTCGTATGAGGCGCACATTGCCGCACAGTGTGCAGCCGTGCAGAAGAAGTTCTGGGAATATGGCGATAAGCTGTTCCAGGACCAGGGCCTGAAAGCGACTTACTCCAACGCTGATTTGAAGAAATACGCCGCAGACCTCGGTCTGGACACGGCGGCCTTCAACGCCTGCCTCGACCAGAAACAGACCGAGAGTCTCGTCCGCCGCGACTCGGCCGAGGGAGGCGCCAAACAGGTCAACTCCACGCCGACGTTGTTCGTCAACGGCGTGAGAATCTCCGGTGCCGTGCCGCTGGCGCAGTTCGAGGAGATCATCAACGCCGAGCTGCAGAAGAAGGGTATCACACCGCCGGCAAGTTGATGCAGGACCTGCCGATCGTTAACGGTCGATGGGGTGTTTGACAGCCCGGGGCGATCGCTTGAACTGCGGCGGCACAGGTGTGACGCCGGGAGCGATTGCTCCGGGCTGCCGTTTTGGGCGAGCCACATGTATGGGGAAAGGCGCAAGC
>CAZXQZ010000241.1:0-6358 GCA_964642445.1 uncultured Anaerolineae bacterium | reverse complement strand
CGTCTTCCGCGCCGCCATCCTCCCCTCCTATCCTCCCATCCGCTCCAATCCCCCCACAACCCTACTCCGTACGAGTACGAGTACGAGTACGACGGGTGACCTACTCCGTACTCCGTACTTCCTACTCCCTACTCCCTACTCCGTACTCCCTCCCTCACAACTCAAACGGTCGATACACCGCATCCTGCCCCATCACCACGCGTGCCAGGTGGCGGACCTGCAGCTCGACGACGCGGCGCAGGGCGGTTTCTTCTTTGGTCACCGGGTAAGTCACCAGGCGGTTGATGTTTTTTTCGTACGCCGCAATCACCTTGTTGCGTCCCTCCAGGCCGAGCAGCACCGCCTGCTTGGGTTCGGTTTCCTTACGAAAATCCTTTGGGCCCAGTTTACCTTCGATGAGCATCGGCACGACGATGGCATCCACCGTCAGCGGCCGAAATTCTTCCATCACGTCGAGTGCCAGCGAAGGCCGTCCGTAGTCGAGGGCATGGAAGTAGCCCAGGTAAGCATCGAACCCTACCAGCTGCACCGCGCCAAAGGCCACGGTCTGCAGCAGCGCGTACCCGAAGCTAAGCGTGGCATTGACCGGATCGGGCGGTGGGTAGTAGGCACGACCGGTGAACCCCCACGCTGGCGGAATCATGGCTTTCAGCCCCCCAAAATAGGCTGCCGCACCGCTGCCTTCGTAGCCGCGCAGGCTGTCGATGTCTTTGGCCTGCAGGGCCTGCTCTTCGATGCGCTGCATCTGCTCGGTGGCGCGGCGCACGATGTTCTGCAACTCACCCTCGCGCCGTGCCGCCAGCCGGCCCAATGTACGCCGCTGGTTGGCCAGCTTGCCCCGCACCACCTGCTGGGCAATCGCAAGGGCACGCGGCGGATCGATCATTACCTGCATCTGGCGTACGCGCAGCTCGGCGTTTTTCGACCCTGCCGATACCAGCCGGCCACGAAACCGGCCGCGACTGGAAAAGAACGTCACCTCGATCTCCTGCTGCAGCAGCTGCCCAATGAGCGCGGTGGTCAGCTCGACGTTGCCCATGACGACGACCTGGTCGACGTGCACCAGCGGCAGATCGAGCAGCGTTTCGCTGCCTTTGCGAACAATCAGCCGTTCGTTGTGTTTGTGGGCCACAGCGCCCTGTTCCGTCAGGTAGACTGTTGGCATAACCGGTCCCTCCTCACCGTCAAAATCCCAGGTAATGGTGCTCCCCACGCAAGAAGAAATAACCGAGAAACTGGAACCCTTCGTCGAAGTGCACGAGTCTTGTCTTGTGTTCGTTGAGTGACAATCGCAGGTCGTTCAGGGCCCGCTGCAAGAGGTCGTGCGCAGCCTCGGCCTCCTGCCGGCGCCGGCAGAGAATGACCAGGTCATCCGCATACCGCACCAGCTGCAACCCAGACGTCGTCAACCGTTCGTCCAGCGGATGCAGATAGACGTTGGCCAGCAGCGGCGAGATCGGCCCGCCCTGCGACGTGCCGGCGGTTGGCCGGCGCCCGGCCAGGGCATTCATGATGTGGGCATCGATCCAGCTCTGCAGCAGCCAGAGAATACCGGCATCGTGCAGCTCAGCCCGCAGACGCAGCTTCAACAGCGCCGGGTCGATGCTGTCGAAACACTCCTTGATGTCGGCATCGACCACCCAGCGCAGTCCCTGGTCGCGCAGCGTGACGACACGCGCCACCGCATCCTGCACCCCGCGCCCGGGCCGAAAGCCAAAACTGCAGTCGAGAAAGCGCTGTTCGAAATGGGGCTCCAGGTAATCGACGGCGGCGCGCTGCGCCACGCGATCGCGAATCGCCCAGAGGGCAAGAGGTCGCTGACCTTCACCGCTGCGTTTGGGTACCCAAACGTTCTTGACTTCCATGGGCCGGTAGGTTTGTGCCAAGACCTCACGCCGCAGCTGATCCAGCTGCGGCTGGCGCTCACGTTCGAACTGAGCCAGGGTCATGCCATCGACGCCTGGTCCGCCACCGTTACGTTTGACCTGCAGCCAGGCCCGTTCAACGTTGGGGCGGGCAAACGCCTCACGCAGACCCGCCGACGAACCAGCAGCCGGTCGCGGCCCGGCAGTCGCAGGTGCGGGCATCCCTCGGGCAGAAGTGGCCTTGGGCGCAGCAGCAGCATGCCCCGGCTGCGGCCCAATCCTACCTCTTACCGGTACCCGCCGTCGTGGCGCAGCCCGCGCCGGCGGCACCGTCTCTGCGGACGGCGCGTGATCCGTCTGGTCTGCATTCACACTCGCTCGCAGCGCTTCGTTGTGGGCTGGCGGTGGTGGTCGCGAATCATGGCATTCACCCGTCGCCAGCACATCATCAATCGGGGCCGCGGTCACGCCACCCGCATCACGTGCTTCCTGCCGCGCCGCCCGTGCCGCCATCCGCCGCAGCACCCGCCGCATCCCTCGCCACTGACTCATAACCCCTCCCCAATCCCCAACCCCCGGTTCCTAACCCCCCTCATCTACAGCTCCTCGCCACAGTTGTGGCAAAACTGCGTCCCGGGCAGGGTGGGTGTCTGGCAGCGGGGGCAGGGTTCGCCGTCGGCGTCGTCTGGGTCGTCGGCCGGTTCGGTGCCGTCGTGCGCGGCATTGCGGCTGGGTCGACGGGATGGTCTGCTGATCCGCGCGCGCGGCGGTGGGCTGGGCGCGGGCAGCGGTGCGGCGGTCCAGGGAGAAGCACTGACTGGTGCTGGCTCGCTGGCCGGCGTGACGCCGGCAGTGGCCTGGGCGGTACCAAGTGCGGTGTCCATCGCTTTGTCGAACATCTCCTGCATGCGCTGTGCGCTGCGTTCCTGTGCCGCGGAGAGGGTTTTGCTGGCGGCGTCCTGTTGGGCCGCCAGCTGCTGGTACATTTCCTCGATGCGCGATCCCCCTTCGCCGCCCTGGCCCGCGGCGCGGAACTTCTCCTGGAACGCTTTGGCCACTTCGGGGGAATGGGCCGCCGCCTGGGCCAGGATCTGCTCCGGCGTCCAGCCCTGCATGGCCCGCGTGGTGCCGAGTTCCTTGAGCAGCTGCGCCTGTTCGCTGCCGCTGCTGGCAATCAGCGCGTCGATCCCCAGGCCGGCGATGACTTCGAGCCGGCGCAGTTCGTGGGTGCGGGCCGCTTCGGCGGTGGCCAGCTCACGCTGGTGACGGGCCGACTCCTCGACCAGCCGCAGTTCGAGCGCCTCACGCGCCTGCTCTGCGGCCAGGCGGGCATCATCGGTCTTGCGTTGCCATTCCAACCGCTGCTGCTCGGCCTGCTTCTTCAGTTTGATGGCCTGCATTCGCTCAAGGGTTGCCGTCGCCAGCTCGGTATCGAGGCGGTCCTGTTCACGTTCGATGGCGTCGACGTCGGCCTGCGTCTGTGCCTGGCGCTTACGCAGGTCCAGGTCTTGCACGGCATCGGCCAGGGCACGCGCGCGTTGGGCTGCGGCATCGGCAGCCTGGTCACGGCGCTGCCAATCGGTTTCGGCGCTGCGCCGCTGCAGGTCGGCCTGCCAGCGCTGGGTTTCGCTCGCCAGTAGCGCATCGATGCGCAGTTGTTCGTTTTCCTGCTGGCGCAGGAGCTCGGCCTGCGTCAGGTCACCTTGCAAAACGATCTGGCCAAGGCGCAGCTCGCGCTGGCGCTGCAAGTCGACCAGGGCCAGGGCATGGGCACGTGCAGCCTGCCAGTCGTCGCGCCCGGCGGCCAACGCCGCCCGCAAGGTTTCGATCTCATCGGTACGCAGAAGCTGTGCCCGGTCGACTTCGGTCACGACCTGGGCCAGGGCATCGTCTGTGCGTAGCTCATCGGCGCGATCGGAGAGCAGCACCTGGCGCAGCTGCGCCCAGACTTTTGCCCGTGCCTGGTGGGTTGCCACCTCACGCATTTCGGTGGCTACGTCCTGCAGCGCCTGGGCCGACAGTACGTCGGCCAGGCGCTGCTGCCCGGCCAGTTTTGCCTCCTCGGTGGTGGTCAAGAGCCAGTATTCGGACTGCAGCGCCTGCACACCTTCGACGGCTGCGCTGCGGTAGCGGGCCGTGCGCAGGTGGACGAAGGCCAGACCGCGGCGGGTCAGTGCCGGACTGATGAGGTCGGCCATCGCCGTTTCCATGGCGGTGCGCACCTGTTGTACGGCATCGGGCGTGGCGTCGGCCCCGCTGAGCTCGGCAATATTGTGTTGAGCGATCACGACCCGTGCGGCCTCGCTGACCTGGTCGAACACCAGCGCACGCAGCTCGTTCATGGTCAGGCGCCGCCGGCCCTTGAGAACCTGTTCCAAAAAAGCGAGCGCATCGGTGAGTCCGATCGTCACGGTACACGACAGTTCGACCGGGATCGGATCGTGGGTGTAGAGATTGGCCAGCTCGAAGTCGAGATCGACGTCGGCGGCGTCGACGATGATCGCAGTGAACTGGCGTGGTGCACCGGGCAAACGCAGCACACCCAGAAAATTTTGTAGTGTATAACGACCCGAACCCAGCTCGCCACGCGGCACGCGGCCGTTTTCCAGCACAAGGACACGGCAGCCTGGTTCGACCACCAGGCTCTTGGCGAAAAGCCCGGGCACGTCGTGCACGTCGATGCGCGCGGCATATTCATCGATGCCGCGCGCCCAGTGGTTATCCTGGATACGTGGGCGTTGTGTTGTGGCGAGGGGTTCGCCGCAGTGTGGGCAGTAGTAGCTGTTTGCCGGGGCATCTTTGCTGCAGTGCCCGCAGCGTACGGTAGCGCTCGCCACGGGTGTGGCGCAGTGCGGGCAGAAGCGTGCATTGGCCGGCAGCGGGCGGCCGCACTCCTGGCAGGTTTCGGTATTTGGCATGCGAGGCCTCCTTTAGGAGAAATCAATGGTAGAATATGTCGTGCCGATTCATAGCCCATGGGCAGCGCCGCCTGGCTTTCGTGCGACGCGTCGTATGCCAGCCCGCTTTAGCGGCCTTTGGCTTTTGGCCTGGCGTTTGAACGCCAGGCGGTCGTGCACCGGTCACGACGTGCTGTCGGCCGCCGACCATTCGCCTTCGATGATCGTCTCAGTGCCATCGCGGCGTATGGGATCGAGCGACTCTCCGCTGTCTGCGCTTGTGCCGGGTCTGGTCACGCTGCCGGCAATGAGTCCTGAGATCACGGGCCGGTTGGACATAGCGCCTGATCGACCTTCGTCGAGCATCTGGATCAGGCGTTCCAGTTCTTCCTGTTCGAGGATTTCGCCTTTGGCGGTCAGGAAGTTGCGAATGAGCTCCAGGCGTGCTTCGGCGTACCGCAGTTCGATCTGTTTGTCCTGCTCGATCTGTTTGACCTGCATTTCACCCAGGCGTTTGATCTTTTCCATTTCCTGTGCGTGCAGCATCTGCAGGTAACTACGACGGAACTCGGGGTCATGCAGGAGCAGCGAAGCCGGGTTGTTGGGATCGATCGTGGCCATCTCCTGCTGCAGTAGCTGCAGTTGATGTGCTTTGCGCCGGCTTTCGATGTCCAGCTCGTGTTCCAGCCGTTCGCGGGCACCTTCAGCCTCGAGGCGGGCGCGTTCGCGCTCTGTCTCGGCCTCCAGGCGTGCCCGTTCGCGCTGGCTTTCGATCTTTTCCTGGCTGGTACGCAGCAGGGCCAGTTCGATTTCGACCTCGATCTGCTGCCGGCGGATGGTCTCGCGCTTCTCCGCCTCCAGCCGCGCCAGGGTGACTTCGGAATCGAGCCGCTTCTGGTCCTCGAGATCGCGCTCGATCTGACGACCGACAATGCCCTCGAGCGATTTGCGCACCTCTTCGGGCAGCTCGTAGTCGATGGTCACCTGTTCGAGGGCAAGACCCAGCACCGGCCGGTCACCGATTGCGCCGGCCAGGGCTTCGGCTTCTCCCAAACGGTCACCCACATCTTGATAGCGGGCGATTCGTTTGAAGAATTTACGCAACTCGGCGCGAATTTCATCACACAGCTGGCGCAGCGGGTCCTGGTCCAGGTTGCGCACCACTTTATCGGCATCGAGCACGTGGAAGTAGATGTCGACCGTCGTGGCAATCTCCGAGACGTGATCGCCCAGACGGAAACGTGACTCGAAACGAAAGGGGCGCGCAGCGCTCATGTTGACCATGTACCCGACCTGTTTTTCGGATCCAGAACCGAGTTGGCGACGGTCCAACAATGACAGGTGATCGTTGGCAGTCAGTACCCGCTGCGGCACCGCCTGCGTCCCAACGCGTTTACATATGACGAGAATCAGGTCGGTGAGATCGATGGTTCGGCTGGATACAAAATCCTTCAAGTCCTGTGCATACAAGGTGCGTACAGCACCACTCATGAGTAGATAGTTCTCGGGTTTCTCCATGTTTTCCTCCGGAGTAGGGAGTAGGGAGTAGGGAGTAGGGAGTAGGGAGTAGGGAGTACGGAGTACGGAGTACGGAGT
>CAZXQZ010000240.1:0-6378 GCA_964642445.1 uncultured Anaerolineae bacterium | reverse complement strand
TACCAGATGCGTGCCCGCGCCGAAGCGACTGCGGAGACCGGAAGTAAGATCATTCGGGTCACGACCGACCTCTGGCGCGAGAAATCGCTGGACGACATCACCCTGCAAGAGGTGGCAGATCGGGCCGGCGTGACCGTGCAGACGGTCATCCGCCGCTTTGGCTCGAAGGAGGGTTTGCTCGAAGCGTGCATCGTCTCCGGCGAGACCGGTGTGCGCGACGATCAGGATGACGTCCCGGTCGGCAATATCGAGCAGGCCATCAACTACATCGTGGCACACTACGAGCGCGACGGCATTGCCGTGTTGCGCACGTTGGCCATCGAAGACCGGCTGCCGGCGGCCAAACGCCTGACCGAACATGGCCGCCAGGTGCACCGCGCCTGGTGCGCCCGCGTATTTGCCCCGTACCTGCCCCCTGGCGACAGCGCCGACTATGCCGTCCGGCTGGATGCCTACGTCGCCGTGACCGATGTCTACCTGTGGAAGATTCTACGCCTCGACCTGGACCGCACGGCGGATCAAACACGCCGCGTGATCCGCACGCTGCTGGGCGACCTGGTCCAGCACACCCATCACGACGATCGATAAGGAGAAGAACCATGCGACGCTCGTACCTGTTCGTAACCTGGGACGGTGGTGGCAACGTGCCGCCGGTACTCGGGGTGGCCCGCCGCCTGGCGGCACGCGGCCATGCCGTGCGTGTCCTCACCGAACCGTGCCTGGCCGACGCGGTCAACCAGGCCGGCGCCGGGTTCGTGCCGTTTACCCGCCACTTCACACGCGCCAGGTTGGGCGAAGATTTGATGGGTGACTGGCAGGCAACGTCGCCGCTGGGCGCGCTGCGCCACACCCTGGATCAAGTCCTGATCGGTCCGGCGCGCATCGTGGCCGAAGAGACGCAGCGGGCACTGGAGCAGGCTCCGACCGACGTCGTGGTGGCTGACCTGATGATGTTGGGATCACTGGTAGCGGCCGAAGCGGCCGGCGTTCCGCGTGTCGTGCTGTTTCACATGCCTGAATACCTGCCCGGTCCGGGCCGGCCGGCGGCCGGGCCAGGTTTTTTGCCACGTGAAGATTGGGTGGGTCGCCTGCGCGACGGCGTATTGACGCAGCTCTTCTATCGCACCCTGGCCGGCTACGTGCCGGCGTTCAACGAAACCCGGCGTGCGTTTGGGCTGCCGCCGGTCAAGACCGCCCAGGAGCTGCTCGGCGAATACCACCGTGCCGATCTGCGGCTGATCCAGACGCTCCAGGCGTTCGATTTTCCGATCGAGCCGGCCCCATCGAACGTGCGCTACGTCGGGCCGGTGTTGGACGACCCCGAGTGGATCGAACCCTGGCACAACCCGTGGCCGGCAGACGACCCCCGCCCGTTGGTGGTGGCCAGCCTGTCCTCGACGTTTCAGAACCAACAGGAGGCTCTCCAGCGTATCGTCACCGCCCTGGGTGCGCTGGACGTCCGTGGCATCGTAACCCTGGGTCCCGCCATGGCCGGTGCCACCCTGGATTTGCCGGCCAACGTGCTCGCCCTGCCGGCGGTGTCCCATGCGCAGCTCTTCCCGCACGCAGCCGCTGTCGTTACCCATGCCGGGCATGGCACCGTCATGCGTGCGCTGGCGCATGGGCTGCCCCTGGTCTGCCTGCCCATGGGACGCGATCAGGACGACAACGCCGCGCGCATCGTGGCCTACGGCGCGGGGCTGCGCCTCAAACGTTCGGCAAAGCCGCGGCAGATCGCCCAGGCGGTGCAGCAGGTGCTCGGAGAACAGGGCTTTCGCCAGCACGCGCAGCGCCTCGGCCAGCTGATCGCCCAGGACGTGACCGCCAATCAGGCGATTCAGGAGCTGGAGAACGTCGGGATCGAGCGCCATGCCCGCCTCACACCGATGCCGATGCAGTCAGCCGTCGTTCTTTCTGGACATTCTTTGGAGTATCGCCTACAATAGAAACAGACGGTTGGTTCGAGCATAGAAGCCGAAAAAGGAAATCCGATGGGCATCAAACACCAGATCCTCGACCTGATTCATGCCGGTTACGACCACGTACTGGCCTTCGTCGCCGGGCTGGGCGAAGATGCGCGAGCTGTCGCAGGCGCAGATGACTTATGGTCAGCCAAGGACCACCTCGCCCATATCGCAACCTGGCAGCTTCAGCGGCTGGAACCACAGCCCGGTGAGACCGGTGACGCCCTCACGTCCCAGGACGTCAACGCCATCAACGCTGAAATCTACGCCAGGCACCACGACCAACCTTGGGCCGAGGTTCTGGCCGGCCTGCAGCGCGCGTATGAGCTGGAAACCGCACACATTCAGGACGGCGCGGAGGAAGACCTGCTGGTGGTCGTCGCCGAGTCGGGCCGCTCAGACCGGCCGGTGTGGCGCGTGCACGTCAGCGACCACTACACGCACGTCCTGCAGCACCTGGCCCAGTACCACCTCGATCGCCAGCAGCGGGCCCAGGGGCTTGAGTATTACCGGCTGATGGTCGATCCGCTGCTGACGCTGGATGATTCAGTCGAGTGGCAAGCCGTGACACGCTACAACCAGGCCTGCCTCTATGCCCTGGCTGGATCACCGCAGGAGGCTATTCCGGTGCTGCGTGAAGCCTTGACCCGGGCCCCCGACCTGGTGCCGTGGTCGAGAGAGGACCCCGACCTGGATTCGTTGCGCACCGACCCTGCCTACCTGGCCTTGATAGCCGAGATCGACGCGGTACAGAAGCCCGCCAAGGAGTAGTCGATGAGCAACCGCCGACGCCGACGCCGTGCCCAACCGGACGAACGAACCGCTGCGCCAGCATCTGCCACCGTCGATGCTGCCGAGTTGAACGACGACCTGCCGCCGGTCGACGCACTGCCTATCGTCCTGGAGTCGGTCATCCCGCCGATCAGCGACCGCCGCATCCAGATCTTTTCGGTCGTGGCGCGCAACCTGGTCGGCATCGTCGGTGCGCTCTTCCTGGGCTGGTCGGCGGCCGACCTGGTGTTTTTGTATTTCATCGACACCCTTGCCGGCATGTGGTCGATCTTCGCCGCCCTCATCGTGGAATTTTCTAACAATGAAAAGGCAGCAACCGGCTTCCATCGGGCGTACAACCACGTTGTGGGACAGGCAGCTGCCATCTTTTTGATGCTGTTCATGGCCATCCCGCTGGGCGTGCCGTTGGTGTTCGTGTTAGCACCTTCGGGCTGGTCACTCAACGACGTCTTCAGCAACCAGCTCTTCGTGGGGGCGCTGGCCGCAATCGTGGTGATTGCGGTGGCCTGGGCTGTCCGCTACTACTTCATTTTGCAGACCGGCGCCAAAGGCGAAGCCTCGCTCAAGCTGCAGTTTGGCATCTTGATGACGCGCTGGTTGCTCATGATCCTGGTGGTCTATTGGATCGCGTCCTGGACGGGGGCGCTGGGGCCCTACTTGCTCATCATCGTTTATGCGATTGCGACGATCGCCAGCGAACTCTACCCCGAGCGATTCGTCAATATCTTCGAGAAGGGCAGACGTGGCACTCGCAGCGATGCTGTGGACACGTGACAAAAGATGGAAATCAAGATCGAGCACGTTGCGCTGTGGACCGCAGACCTGGAAGTGCTGAAGGACTTCTACGTCACCTACTTCCAGGCTCAGGCCACCGACCGCTACCACAACCCACGCCGTGGCTTTAGCTCCTATTTCCTGACCTTCGCCGCTGGCGCGCGCCTCGAGATCATGCAGATGCCAGGCATCCAGCCGCTGGCCGCCAAGCCCAGCCACCAGTTTCAGACCTACGCACACCTGGCGCTGGCAGTCGGTTCGCAAGACGCGGTTGATCGTCTCAGCGAACGTTTGCGCCGCGATGGTCACCCGCCGATCGACGGCCCGCGCTGGACCGGCGACGGCTACTACGAATGCGTCGTGCTCGACCCTGAAAACAACCGGGTCGAGATTACGATATGATGGAAGGTTCCAACGATGGAAGCCAAACCAACATTCTGGGCTGAGGTGGATGAAGAGGGCCGTTTGGTCCTACCGCCGGAGACGGCGGCCCGCTTTGGCCTGACGCCGGGCACGCGCGCACGCCTCGACGTCAACGCCAACGACATCCGCCTGCACCGTCCGGTCACCCACCTGGCCAAGGTGTACATCGAGCCGACCAACCGCTGCAACATCGCCTGCCGCACCTGTATGCGCAACACCTGGGATGTGCCGCTGGGGCGGATGAGCAAACGCACGTTTGGGCGGGTCCTGGCCAGCCTGGCCGAAATTGGCCCGCCCCTGACCGCCTTCTTCGGTGGGGTGGGCGAACCGCTGGCGCACCGCGAGACGATCGAGATGGTCCGCCAGGTCAAAGCCCTGGGCATCGCGGTCGAGCTAATCACCAATGGTACCTTGCTCACGGAGGAGACGTCGCGCGGCCTGATCCAGGCCGGCCTGGATGTGCTGTGGGTGTCGATCGACGGTGCGTCGCCGGAGAGTTATGCCGACGTGCGCCTGGGCGCCGAGCTGCCGAACGTCCTGGCCAACCTGGCTCGTTTCCGCCAGCTGCGCCCACCGGCGCACCGCCCACGACCCGAAATCGGCATCAACTTCGTCGCCATGCGGCGCAACATCCATGACCTGCCGGCTGTGCTGACCCTGGGCAAACGTTACGGCGCCAGCCGCTTCATGGTCAGTAACGTCCTGCCCTACACCGAAGCGCTGGCCGGCGAAATCCTCTACCAGCGCACGTTGAACGACATCACCTACCTGCCGTCCCCCTGGCTGCGCCGGCTCAGCCTGCCCAAGATGGACATCGACGAAACCACCGGCCCGGTACTGCTGAAGGCGCTGACGAGCAGCTACAACGTCAGTTTTGCCGGCAGCAACCTGGGTGTCTCGAATGACGTCTGCACGTTCATCGAGAGTGGGGCCATCGCCGTTGGTTGGGATGGCCGGGTGGCGCCCTGCCCACCCCTGCTGTACACCCATACCCACCGCCTGCGTCACTACGAGCGCGCCTCCTACGAGCACATCATCGGCTCCATCGACGAGCGCAGCCTGCGTGAGATGTGGCTCGATCCGGCGTACATTGCCTACCGCGAACGGGTCCACAGTTTCGCCTTTGCACCGTGCACTACGTGCGGTGGCTGTGAGATGTCGTTGGCCAACGAGACCGACTGTTTTTCCAACGTTGCACCCGCCTGTGGCGGCTGCCTGTGGGCGCAGGGCGTGATTCAGTGCCCGTGAGCAATGGGAGGTCCTCATGGAAACCGGGATTTTCGAGCGTATCCGCGACAACCTGCTCGTCAAACGCCAGAATGTCACCCGCTGGCTGGCGCAGTCACCGGGACCCCAACGGCAGATGCGCCTGGGGCCGGCCCACGAGGCTGCGGTCCAGGCACACGTTCGGGTGATCGACGAAACCATCAGGCGGACGGGCGAGCCTGGGTTTGGCCTGTGTGTCGTGTGCCATGATCCGGTCGAACCCGAAGTATTGGAGATGGATTACACCGCCACCGTCTGCCTGGATCACCTGTCGGCCCACGCGCGACGGCAGCTCGAGGATGAGCTGGAATTGACACAGGCCGTGCAGCGCGCCCTGCTGCCCCAGACGATCCCAGCGATTCCAGGTCTCGAAGTAGCCGCCTTCAGCCGGCCGGCCCAGATCGTCGGTGGCGACTATTTTGACTTTGTGCACTTTCGCGACGGCACCTACGGGCTGGCCATTGCCGACGTGGCCGGGCACGGCATGTCCGCCGGCCTGCTGATGGCCAGCGTACAGACGGCGCTGCACACCCTGACCCCGCTGTGTGACTCACCGGCCGAGGTGGTCCAGCGCATCAACCACTTCTTCTGCCACAACATCCACATGACAACGTTCGTGACCCTGTTCCTGGCCCGTTTCGACCCGCAGTCGTTCTCGCTGCTGTACGCCAACGCCGGCCACAACCCGCCGCTGCACGTACACACCAACGGCGCGGTGGCACCCACGGTCTGGCTGCGGCCGACCGCGGCGGCGATTGGCCTGGTCGAGGAGTTCGCTGCCAGGGATCGCCGTGTGGACATGACCTCGGGTGATGTGCTGCTCCTGTACACCGACGGTGTCACCGAGGCCAGCAATGCCAAAGAAGAGGAATTTGGCACGCAGCGGCTGGCCGATGTGGTGCTGGCCTCCGTTCACGTGCCGGCACGCGAGCTGGTGCGCGCAGTGCGCACCGCCGTCGAGGTATTCGCCGGCGGCCGGGCTCTGGATGACGATACGACGATCCTGGCGTGCAAGATGACCGGACGCCAGGCCACTGCTACCTGACCAGCGCATCCACAAAGGGTCTCTTCGCGGATTCAGGCCAGACCCTTCGGGTTTCTCGTCCTGCGGCAATGCGTCGCTGCCAGGCAGAACCGCGCGGCCCCAGGTTGCGCCGCG
>CAZXQZ010000239.1:0-6386 GCA_964642445.1 uncultured Anaerolineae bacterium | reverse complement strand
GTCTTTGATGTTTGACATTGACATCGCATGCGGTATACTTGCCATTTGAGGTGTACCCATGGCCGTGAATCCTTTCAACCCAATGGTCGTTCAGAGTGATCACAGCGTACTGCTGGAGGTGGACAACCCGCAGTACGCCGAGGCACGCGACGCCCTGGCACGCTTTGCCGAGCTGGAAAAAAGCCCGGAACACATCCACACCTACCGCCTGTCACCCCTTTCGTTGTGGAACGCGGCCGCCAGCGGCCTCAGTGCTGAGGTCATCGTCGACAGCCTGGTTCGCTTCAGCAAGTACGACGTGCCCGGCAACATCCAGGCCGACGTGCGCGACTACGTCAGCCGCTTTGGCCGGCTCAAGCTGCGCCAGGGTACCAGCGGCGAGCTGCTGCTGACCGCCGACGACCCCGTGCTGCTGCTCGAAGTCAGCCGCCAGCGCAAGGTGCGCCCGTTCATCCTCGAACAGATCGACAGCCATACCCTGCGTGTCGATCCATCCCTGCGTGGTCACGTCAAAAAGGCGCTGGTCGATATCGGCTACCCGGCAGAGGACCTGGCCGGTTACGTCGACGGCGCCGGGCTGCCGCTGCACTTGCGGCCGGTCATGCGCTTCAACCAGCTGCCCCTGGCCCTGCGTCACTACCAGCAGGACGCCGTCGACATCTTCCACGCCAGCGGCTCGGCGCGCGGGGGGTCCGGGGTGATCGTGCTGCCCTGCGGCGCCGGCAAAACCCTGGTCGGCATGGGGGTGATGGAGAAGCTGCAAACCAACACCCTGATCTTGACCACCAACACGGTGGCCGTGCGCCAGTGGATGGACGAGCTGGCCGACAAGACCAGCCTGGACCCGAACGAAATTGGTGAGTATACCGGCGACCTCAAAGAGATCAAACCGGTCACCGTGACCACCTACCAGATCCTGACCTACCGCCAGCGCCGCAAGCGCGCGGCGGCCGCCAATGGCGATGGGGGCATCCCGGACGATTTCGACGAGGACGATCTGAGCGCCCCGCTGACACCGGCCGTCTTCCCCCATTTTGGCCTGTTCAAGGAGCGCGACTGGGGGTTGGTGATCTACGACGAGGTGCATCTGCTGCCAGCACCGGTTTTCCGTATGACGGCCGAGCTGCAGGCACGCCGTCGGCTGGGGCTCACGGCCACGCTGGTGCGCGAGGACGGCAAGGAAGACCACGTTTTTGCCCTGATTGGTCCCAAGCGGTACGACGTGCCGTGGCGGGACCTGGAACGCCAGGGCTGGATCGCCACCGCCCACTGCCACGAGATTCGCCTGGACATGCCGCCGGCGCGACGCCTGGACTATGCCCTGGCTGAGAGTCGCGAGCAGGTGACCCTGGCGGCCACCGATCCGAGCAAGCTGGATGTAGTGGCGCAGATCGTTGCCAAACATCCCAACGATCAGGTACTCGTGATCGGCACGTACCTCGACCAGCTCGAGGCAGCGGCCAGCCGGCTCGCGGCGCCGCTGTTGACCGGCAAAACGCCGGTGCGCGAACGCCAGAAGCTCTACCAGCAGATGCGCAGCGGCGAGCTGCGCCATTTGGTAGTGTCCAAGGTTGCCAACTTCGCCATCGACCTGCCCGACGTCAGTGTCGCCATCGAGATCAGTGGCACCTTTGGCTCGCGCCAGGAGGAAGCGCAGCGCCTGGGCCGCATTCTACGCCCGAAGAAGGATGACCGGCCGGCCCATTTTTACGCCATCGTCATGCGCGATACCAAGGACCAAACCTTCGGCGCTAAACGGCAGATGTTCCTGACCGAGCAAGGTTACAAGTACGAGATCCTCTACCGCGAGGATCTGCCTGGCTACAACCCAGAGCGCGATCATGCCGCCTGGTGATGTGGTCACCCCAATCACGGACGAGGAACGAATCCAGCAGCTGATTGCACTACGTGGCATGCTGGATGGAGTCACCGTGCCGGCATTGCGCCAGGCCGCCCGTTTGTGGGGTTGGCCGCTGAAAGGGAACGCCAAGAGCGACCTGGTCGAGCAGATGGTGGACTATCTCGGGAATCCAGCCCACATGGCGGTGGCTGTGCAGACGCTGACTGCAGAAGAGCTGGTAGTTGCTGGCTGGCTGGCCGTGATGGAACCGAGCCGGGCGCCCACCCGGCTGCTGAAAGAAGTGCTGGCCCAGACAACCGAGCGTTCGATGACCCTTAAGGCCATCGAGGCGACCATCCTCAACCTGACCGAACGTTGTGTGCTTTTCTTCAACGAGTACAACGGCTATTTGCTACCTGCCGGCTACAGGCAGTGGCTGCCGCGGCCGGCTGTGCCCAAAATGCAGTACGTGGCCGCAGACCGGCTGTCGCAGCCTGTGCACCTGACCGTGACGGGTATCACCCAACAGGCTGAGCAGCTGTTGAGCGCATTGGCAGCGGAGCTGCCGTTGGTTACGCTGACCGAGAAGAAGCCACCAAACCCGATCATGGGTTTGAATCAGACACTTGATCCGCGCCGGGCCAGCCTGCTGGACAGCGTTACGCTGACGCGCTGGGGTTACCGGACCGCTTCGGAACAACACCTGGCACGTTTTCTGCTGGATCAGATGCTCGCTGCCGGTTTGTGCCGGGTGCAGACCGCGCAGGGTCGCCCAACCTTGATGCCAGCTGCCAAACCGGATGCCGAATGGGAAACGATGACGCCCCTGGAGCGTTTGCAGCGCTTGCGGCGCCCAACCTTGACCGAGTCTACACCACAACAGCACCGGCCAAAAACCTGGAGTGTGTTGGATATGGCGTTTCCCTGGACACAGAGCCAGGGTGTGCGCGGTCCTACCTACTGGTCATCGGTTGATGAACTGCTCGTGCAGGTCCAATCGACGGATGTCTGGCTCGCCAGACTGGTCGCCGGTCTGCCAGCCGATACCTGGTTCGACATCGAGACGTTTCGCCGGGTGATCTATCACCTTCGGCGTGATTTATGGAATTTGCCCTGGCAGGCAATCCAGTGGAAGTGGGTAATCGAGAATCAGGCGGCCGATCCGCAGCAGATGGCGTACGAGGTGTGGATGTCAACTTACGGCCGTGTGGTCGAGGCCTGGTTGAACGGTCCCGCAAGCTGGTTGTTGCACGTCCAGATCGGTTATGCGAAAGATCACCCCGTCGCGTTTCGCGTGCCCAGTACGCTGCCCATCGGTGTGCCGCAGCGACCGCCAGCCAATGTGCTGCAGTTCATGGCCGACGAGACGATCGAGCTGACCAACGATTGGCGCGCTGGCGAACTGCGCCGTATCCTGCGCCTGATCAGTGTGGAAATTACGCGTGATACCACCAAAACGCTGCTGCGGCTCGACCCGGCGGCCTTTCGCCATACGCTGCACAGCGGTCAAGACGCGACGGCCGTAGGCGAGGTTTTCACGCAGGTGGGTTTTCCCTTGCCACCCGCCGTCTGGGAAACCCTCCAGACCTGGCAGAGCCGCGCCGGTCGCCATCAGATGTACGATCAGATGGCAGTGGTTGAGTTCGGCGAAGACGTCCTGCCCGAGGAGCTGCACGCCATCAGCCGCCTGAGTGGTGCCGAATTCGTTCAACCAGCGCCACACTGCCTCGTCTTCCTTGATCCCAAGGTTGTGCCGACATTGCTGGATGAGCTGCGCCGGCGGGGCTACACCCCCAAGGTTCTGGCATGACTCCACCACCCCTCGCCCGGGCGCTCGACGATTTCAACGCCAACGACCTGACCACTGTGCTGCGGGACGCCGACGTGGTCGACATGCCCAAGTCGAAGCGGGACAAGATCCAGTTGTGGCTGCACATGGTCGGAGACCCGGTGCGTATCCGCCTTGCGTTGGACCGGCTGACGCCGGCGAGCCGGCGCGCGTTACAGATATTGCAGCGTGTGGACGGTGAGGTGCGTACGGTGCGCTTTCGCAGCCTTCTGGTGCGCGCCGGCGTAGCCAACCCCCGAGACGAGTCCACCTTGGGCAAGCGCGGCCCGTCTGCTGCTCAGACGGCGAAACAGAAAGCAGACCTGCCGCAGTTTGCCCGTATCCTGGAAGACCTGCTGCGTGCCGGCCTGATCTGGACGCATACCCTGCCTCAAGGAACCATGCCCTCGTCCAAACTCGACCTGCACGGTGGACGGTATGTCTACATCCCGGTGGAGGTCGCCAGACACCTGCCACCACCACCGGACGCACAAACCGTGGTGCCACAGGTGACTCAGACGTTGGAGGGTTCGGCGCGTACTTTTCAGCGCGACCTGTACCTGCTGTGGAGTGCCAGTGTTGAAGCGGCCCTGCAGCTCACCAACGCCGGCCTTCTGCGGGTGAGTGACCTCAAGCGGGTCAGCGGTCAACTGCTGATCAAAGAGACCTTTGCCACCGGCAGCAAAGAGAGTGATTTTCGCCGCCTGTTCTTTCTACGTCGCCTGGCGACCGCGCTTGAGATCCTCAAACCGGACAGCCATGGCTATGGGCTGGCGGCAGTTCCATCGCCCGGATTCTTTGCGCAGGCTGCGCCTGAACGGGTGCGGCTCTGCTACGAACGCTGGCGCGCGGGCGATTGGTGGAACGAGCTCTGGACCACCTACGTCCCAGGGGAGACCACCGCCAGTGGCGCGCTGTCTAGCCCGGCGGTGCCACTGGTGATCACTGCCCGCCAAACTGTGCTCGACACGGTGCAGCTGCTGGTTCGACGAGCCGAAAAAGGGCAACGCACCACATCGGCCTGGGTGGCGTTGGATGATATCAGCGATCACCTGCGCCAGGGCAACGATGAATTCCTGGTCGATCGAGCAACCGCCGAGCAGCAGGGGAGCTATTACGGCTATCGCTACGGCGTCCATTTTTCGGGGACGTACTCCCCTTACGAATACAACCACCTCGGCTGGCGGTGGTCGGCCTACAACAAAGATGAAGACACCGGCTGGAACGGTGTCGAGCGTGTATTCGTCCAGGCGGTTGTGACGGAGGGTTTGTATTGGCTGGGCCTGGCCGACCTGGGCTATGTGCAGACGGTGACACCCAGCGGTGGTACGGCACCGGCGGGCATGGTGGCGATGCGGCTGACCGACATGGGGCGGTGGCTGCTGCTGGGTGCCCCGTCGCCAGAGATTCCCGAAGAGCGCGGCCGCGTCGTCGTCCAGCCCAACTTCCGCATCTTCGCCTTCGACCCCATCTCAGATGTCGTGCTGGCCCGGCTGGACAGTTTCGCCAGCCGGCAAAATGCCGCGCGCGCGATCGAATATGAGCTGTCACGCGAATCGGTCTACCGCGCGCAGCTGGAGGGGCAAAACGCCAGCCAGATCGAGGCCTGGCTCGAACAGACAACGGGCGCGCCGCTGCCGCAGAACGTGGCACGCAGCCTGGCGGAGTGGCAGACCGCCTTCGAGCGCATCACCGTGCACAGCCGGGTAGGCTGGCTGGAGGCGGCTACACCTGAGCTGGTCGATGCCCTGCTGCGCGAACCGCTTCTGAGCAAAGCCGTGATCAAGCGTGTCACACCGACCGGGTTGATGGTGCACGCCGGGGAAGTGGAGAGCCTGGAAAGAGCCCTGCTGGCGGCGGGTGAGCTACCAGCGCGCAATAACGATCCCGCGGCCGCCCGCCAGCACAGCATCGTCGTCGACGGGCAAGGCCGCGTCGCGTTCGTTCACCCCACTCCCAGTTTGTACGTCATCGGGTACCTGCGTCCCTTCTGCGAGCAGACCCCTGCGGGTTGGCAGCTTACGCCGCGCAGCGTGGCGCAGGCCAGCAGCGCAGGGCTCGATGCTGCGGCTATGCTGAGTCGGTTGGAAGAGATGGCGGTGGGTGGTGTGCCGGCGGCACTGGTCGCCAGGATCAAGGCGTGGAGCCAGCACTTCGGCACTGCCACCGTGCAGACCCTGACCCTGGTCCAGTTTCGTGACCAGGAAACGCTGAACGAGCTGCGCAGCGATCCCCGGCTGGCGCGTTATCTCAAACCGTTCAAGCCGGAAGCCAAACTCGGCCTGGCCGTCGTCGCGCCGGAGGACGTGGCGGCGGTGAGTGCGCTACTGGCCGAGCGCGGTGTCGCGGTGAGGTAGAGGCGGCGCGACGGATAGATGGCACGCCGTAAAGACGTTGCGATGCAACGTCTTTACGGCTTCAGACCCTGAGACTGTCTGGGTTGTTTCGGTCCTGTTCCCATTTCGCCGGGTTATCGATGATGTAGCGGCGGATGGTCTGCAAGGCTCGTTCATCGCGGATGATGCGGTCGTAGTAACGCGGCAGCCAGGCAAACTCCTTATGGCCGTTGTGGCTACACCAGTACGATACCGCCGATTTGTATGAACGGATGATTGCTCCCAAGGACCCGGCCTTGGGAGAGATTTGTGACATCGATACATTGGTCGAGGGGGTGGTTGAGACGTGGCACTGCAACGTGGAGACGTGGCACTGCAACGT
>CAZXQZ010000238.1:0-6419 GCA_964642445.1 uncultured Anaerolineae bacterium | reverse complement strand
GAGTGCGGCAGCCACGCTGCCGCTCTGGAGTGCGGCAGCCACGCTGCCGCTCTGGTGTGCGGCAGCCACGCTGCCGCTTTCCCCCAGCGCCACGTTCTCCCTACCCGCACATCTAGCCCAATTTCGCCAGAGTAAATGACATCGCGCCCGCCGCGCGGTCTTCCAGGCGAGCCAGCAAGAACAAGAGACTGCTCAATCGGTTCAGGTAGCGCACCGGCTCATCGTTTCGCAGCTCCCCTTCGTGCAGCATTCTGGCTACCACCCGCTCGGCACGGCGCACGATGGTGCGTGCCAGCTCCAGGTGGGCCCCGGCCACGCTGTCACCGGCCACGATGAAGGCTGGCGGCAGCTCGACTTCGGATTCCATGTCGGCAATCAGGCGCTCCAGGCACTCGGTGCTGCGCGGGTGCAGCCACGGCGGGCGTGTCGCCGCTTCGGGCAGCGTTGCCAGGTCGGCCATCAGGTTGTAGAGATCACGCTGCAGGCCCAGGACAATGTCTGCTGTTCGTGGGTCGCGTGCCGCAGCGCGGACAATGCCCAAGGCGGCCGATGCCTCGTCGACCGTGCCATAGGCTTCGGGCCGCACGTTGTACTTGGGCACCCGATCGCGGCCCAGCAGGCCGGTGTAACCCTCATCGCCACCGCCGGTGTACAGCTTCGTTTTTGGTTTCTCTTTTCCGGTCATTATCATCCCCTTGCCGTGCACCAGCTCGATTGGCTGCTTATGCACGCGTTACACCTGTCCCACCCCAAACAAATACGTTAGCTGGCCACCCAACTCACCCGCCACGAATAGGCCCACCAGGCCGGCCAGCAGAAGCCCCACATACAGCCAGCGCCCCCGCGGGTCATCCATGATCTGCCGTCGGCGAATGCGCAGGTAGATCGCCAGGCCAAATAGTACCCAGGTTACCACAATGGCGGTGATGTGCATGTTCGACACGCTGCGCGCCGGCGCGTCCAGGGCGATGGCATTCTGGTCGATCAACCCGGAGATGACCGCCGGGATCACGGTCACCCAACCCAGCACCAGGCTAGCGAAGCCGGTACGCTCGAAAGCGATACCGCGCCAGGCCTCGCGGCGCCACAGATGCAGCAGTACCAGGACCACACCGACCACCAGCAGGGCAATTGGGAAGTGAACCAACCTCGGATGCAGTGGCAGCATCATGACCTCGGTTCCGTGGCTTCATGCCCAGCACGTCGTTTGATGACGATCAGGGTCAGATCGTCCGCCGGTGGTGCGCCGCCGGCAAACTGGCGCACTGCATCTTGAATGGCGGTGACGATGTCCTGCGCGTGGCCGGCGTGATGTGCCTGGACGACCTGCTGCAAACGAGCGCTGTCGAACGACTCGCCCTCGGCATTGGTTACGTCGGTTACACCATCGGTGTACAGCACCAGGACATCACCCGGCCGCATGCGCACGGTCCCATCGTACAGCGAGGCATGGGGGAGGATGCCGAGTACCAGTCCATGCTTGCGCAGAAAACGCGCCCGACCATTGTGGGCCGTGACGAACAACGGCGGCGCGTGGCCGGCATTAGCATAACTGACCTCGCCCCGCGAGCAGTCCAGCACCCCGTACCACATCGAAACGAACATGTCCGAGCGGCTGTTGGTCTGCAAGAGCTCGTTCACACGGCGCAGGACCCGTGCCGGGGAGCGGCGATCGGCCGCCACGACGCGCATCAGCGTGCGGGCCAGTGACATGTACATCGCCGCCGGCACGCCCTTGTCCGACACGTCGGCAATCACCAGCCCCAGGCGATGATTGGGCAGAGTGATGTAGTCATAAAAATCGCCGGCCATTTCACGTGCTGCCTGCCAGTGATGGGTGACCTCGTAGCTGGCCAGGTCGGGCGCCGATTCCGGCAGGAAGCTGGCCTGGATCAGATGGGCCAGACGCAGTTCTTCGCCGATGCGCACCCGCTCCTTCTCCTGGGTCAACAGGCGCGCGCCTTCGATACCGACGGCGAACTGGCTGGCGATGCCACGCACGATTTCTACCTGCCGGCTGCTGAAGGCGTGGGGGTGCTCGGCCTCGTCCACCAGAATGACGCCCTGGGTCTCGTGCTGTACGATGAGCGGCACGGCGAGCATCCCGTGGACTTCGAACTGCCCGGCGATGATGGCGGGTATATGAACGGAGCCACTCATCTCTTCCAGTGCCAGCGGGCTGCGCGTGCGCGCCACACGATCGATCAGGGGAAAGTCGGCGGCGGCAATCTTGAGGCCCACCGGCACCGGCTGCGCATCACGCACGTTGGGCTGGCAGTGGCTGGCAATCACTTCGAACTGGTTCTCGGCCTGGTCCAGCAGCAGGATCGTGCAGCGATCGACGCCGGCCAGCTGCGGGGTCAGACGGGCGACGGTCGTGGCCAGCTCGGATAGATGGTGGGGTCGGCCAATTGCGTTGGCCACTTCGAGGAGGGCCGTCGAGATGGCAGCTTCGTCGCGGGCGCGCTGATAGAGTCGCGTATCCTCCACCGCCACGGCCACCTGGTCGGCCAGGGTCCCAAGAATGAACAGGTCTTCGGCGCTGAAGGCGTTGAGCTCGGTCGATTGGACGTCCAGCACCCCGAGAACCCGTGTCTCCACTTTCAGTGGAACCGCCAGCTCGGCCCGCGTGCCGGGCAGCAGCCGGGGATCGTCGGGCAGGTAACGGGCTTCGCGTGAGACGTCGTTGGCCAGGAGCGGTTCACCCTGCGCGGCTACCCAACCGATGATCCCCTCCTGCCCAATCCGCACGAAGCGCCCACGTTCGCGCCACATCTCGTTCAGGCGGTGACCGGAGCTGGCGCGGAAGTAGGCGCGCCCGCTGCCCTGGTCGACCAGGAAGACCTGCACGTGATAGTATCCGAAGCGGTCCTGGATCAGGTTCACGACCTGGGTGAGCAGCTGGTTCAGGTCAAGGATGGCGGCCACCTTACGACTGACCTCGGCGACCGTCTGCAGCTGGCGGGCGCGCCGTTCGACCACCTGGAACAGGCGGGAATTGACCAGCGCCACGCCGGCCTGATTGGCCAGGATGAAAAGGATGCGCAAATCGGATTCGCTGTAAGCGTTGGGTGTGAAGCTCTGGGCCGCCAGGCTGCCGATCGCCAGGTCGCCGGCCAGGATGGGCACGAAGATCGCGGCGCGTGGCGGGTGCTGGCTGTCGTAACTGGGTCGTGCGGGCAGCGAATCCATCTCCGTCTGGAAATCGCGCACCAGCAGGGGCCGGCGATGGTGGCGCAGCCAGCCCACGATACCTTCGCTGGCCGCACCCGCAAATCGGGTGACGGGCTGCCGTTCCCCGTCGCGCACCCACACGTGCAGCACCAGGTCATCGTTTTCGAACAGACCGAGGTGGAAGTTCGACGTGTCGACCAGGTGGGAGGCATACTCGAAGATCAGCTCGAACATGCGGTTGGCATCCATTTGAGCCTGCAGGATGGCCTGCCCGGCTTCGGCCAGGGCTCGCAGCTCGTCGTGTTCGAGCGGTGTATGTCCAACCGGGGCTGGCGACGGCTGGGTGGCAGTCGCTGGTCTGTTCATGGCTGGTCCGTTGGGCCGGCTTGAGGGACCACGCCGCGTTTGGTCATTGTCAGCCGATTGCCGAGGTGCGGATCATACTGATAGGTGACCGTGTCCATCAGCTTACGAATGAGATAAACCCCGCGACCACCGACCGAAATGTCGTCAATCGACCTGGCAGCGGGGGCTGGTTTGACCGACAGGGGATCGAACGGCGGTCCCTGGTCGACCACTTCAATCACGAAGTCCGCATCGGACACGTGGCAGGCGATGTGAATCTCGCCTGGTTGACCGGCGTAACCGTGTTCGATGACGTTACTGCACGCTTCGTCGCAGGCCAGCTCCACGGCAAACAGGGCGCGTTCATTCAAGCCGGCGGCATAACCGGCCTGAACGACAAATTCGCCGATGCGCGCCAGTTGACGCACATCACTGTTGACAGTCAGAGTCCAGCGATCGGGCATGGAGCAGACGGGTGGCGTTCCGCAACCGGGGCTGCCGGGCGAAGTGACCGGCGCCGGGTCGCACGGCGCCGCTGTCAGAAGCTGCCCACCGCTTCGACGGAATTGTCGAATTGGGTGAAGTGCTCGTCCAGGCCTGTAAGCTCGAGGACGTCTTTGATCTTCTGGGGGAGGTTGGCCAGGCGCACATCGCCCCGATTCCAACGCCGGGCTGCTTTCCAGTTACTGACCAACACACCGATACCCGCGCTGCTCAGAAAGGTGACGCCGCCCATATCCAGCACGATGCGAAAGTGCCCGCCGTCCTGCAGTGACTTGAGGGCTTTGGCCAGATCGGGTGCAGTGCTGCCATCGATACGGCCCGACACCGAGACCAATACGCAGCGCTTCATTTCGGTGATAATAATCTCCATAGGTGTGCTCCCTTCCTCCGTGTGATGCAGTCCGATGCCTGGCGTGATTATACCATAGGGAACCATGAAGTGTCCACCAGGACCGAAATGGTTTCTGCGCATGAAAAAAGGCCACCGGATATCCGGTGGCCTTTTTGTTCGAGCAGGTTTTGGCTTAGCGGCTGTAGCTGTTATAGGCTGCCAGGCGCTGCAGGCCCCACAGGTTTTCCACGACTGCAACCAGCGGCTGGTTCGATGTGATGTACACCGCACCGGTCCAGTTGCCGCCCAGGTTGACCTGGTCGTCGGCGCGCAGGTTGAAGTTGGATGACTTCTCACCGCCGATGGACAGGTTGCGGGTTGCCGCCGTGGTGCCGTCACGATTGACGAACTTCACCTCGACGTTGGCCGTCTGCGTGGTCACGTTCTGAATGCGGATCAGCGACCACTGAGTCCGGTTGTTGCCGGCGCCACCGATCTGGTACACTTCGGGCAGGAAGTTCTTGGTGCCGGCGAACACAGTTGCGGCACCGGTGTAACCACCCGCTTCGTTGTCGCGTGGGCGGATCGAGAAGTTGACCGCGGCCACGTCCTGGCTGGTCGACTCGACGATCACCGAACCGGCCCAGGAGCCACCCAGCACGTTGAACACCGAACGATCCACGCAACCGACACCGCCGGAGCGGGTGTTACAGCCAACCGCCACACCCGCATTGAGGGAGATGGGGCCAATGCTGAGGTCGACGTTGCCCGTGTCCTTGTTGATGTACTTGACGGTGACGCTGGTGGGCCCGGAGCCCAGGTTCTGCACCGTGGTCAGGCTGAAGCCCAGCCAGCCATTCTCGGTGTTGGGGTCGGTGTAGCGGCGCTCGATCGAGGGCAGGAAGAGCTTGCGTGCGCCCTGGTTGCTGCCGTTGTAGGCGACGTTGTAGCGCGGCCAGAAGTTATTGTTGATGGCCGCAACCTTTTGGTCTGACCCACCGGTGGTGATGACCACCGAACCGGTCCAGGTGCCGTTGGCCTGGAAGTAGGCCGACTGGCTCCACACCGGCACCTTGGCGCCAGGAACGTGCATGTCGTACATCTTCTGGCCGAGTGCCGGAATCTGGTCGGTGATGGTGAAGTCGAGGCCGCCGTTGCGGTTGTAATACTTCATCGTGATGTTGGCCGTTGTACCGGATTCGGTGTTCTGCACCGAAATCACCGAGTACTGCGCATTCGGCGCGTACACCAGGTAAGGAATGTTCATCTGCGACGAACCACTGCCGAAGCCGGTGTACGTGTCAGCTTCGCGGCCGTCACCCAACGGTGCACCCGACCACTGGATCGTGGCGGTGGCCGCAAGCTCGCTGCTGGCCGACAGAACCATGGAACCTACCCAGTTGTCAGGCAGGCCAGAGTCGGAGGCACGGAACTGGTACGAGCCCAGGGGCCCAAGAGACTGCTGGCGTGTGCCGGCCGGCGAGCCGCCACTCGGGTTGTAGTACTGCGCCAGCACGGTCGTCGATGGCCCGGAGTCGTTGGCGTACATGACCGTGACGTCTGCACTGCCCGAACCCGGATTGGGGTCCGCCGCAAAGGCCGGCGCCACCGTCATGGCGATGAGCACCACGAGACCAATGATGGTCATGAGACGGTAAGGCTTCATGTGTGATTTCCTCCAAGATTCTAAAAACAGTCACCACACGCCAATCAGCGCGGGCCTGGATGTGATCCTGGTGCGAGGATATCACAGTTGATCGGTGATTTCAATACCTCATTGGGGTTAATTTGGGCACGGGGATTAGGGGTTGGGGGTTGGGGGCTAGGGATTGGGGGATGGGGTCCAGGGGCTGGGGGATGGGGTCCAGGGGCTGGGGGTTAAGAACGAGGGTTCAGGGGATAGTACGAAAGGGCTATTCGGATGACTCACACATGGAAACAAGTTCTATACACGCCAATCAGGGCGCACACCGTTCTCACACGGCCTATTCCTGACCCCTATCCCCCAACCCCTACTCCGTACTCCGTACTCCCTACTCCGTACTCCCTACTCCGTACTCCCTAC
>CAZXQZ010000237.1:0-6440 GCA_964642445.1 uncultured Anaerolineae bacterium | reverse complement strand
GCAGGCGCGGCGGCACGGCGCGGTTCTGCATCAGACGCACCAGGCGGCCTGGCAGTTGGGCATTCAGGTCGCGGCCCACCTGCAGATCGGCGCGGTGAGGACCAAATTCGAGCCATGCCTGCCCGGCGATCACCAGCCGCCGCCAATCTTCCAGCGACTGGCCAGTCTCGGCAGCCAGCTCATAAATCAGGGGCTGTGTTTCGTCGAAGCGTCCGGCGCGGTTCAGCTCTCCGCACGCCAGCAGCACCACTTCGGCCCAGGCATCTTGCCCCGCCCGCTCGCGCGCCGCTGCCAGGCGGTTCTCCTGAACCAGAAGGCCGCACGCGGCCAGGTATTCCTGGAACGAGCGGTGGGGAAAGGTAAAATGCCCGGTCTCGGTTTCGATCAACAAGCCGCCGCGGTCAGCCATGAGGGCGACGACGCGACTGGCCCATTCCTTGCGCGCGTGCGGTCGCGGGTACACGCCGCCTATGCTGGCTTCGATGGTGCTGGCCGGCAGGTCGGCTGTTTCGCTGCCGCTGTCACCGTGGGCCTGGTAGGTGAGGGTCCATAACTTGCGCTCGATGTCGCTGCGCTTGATGGTCACACCGCATTTTTTGCTCGCCTCGTCCAGCAGGTCATCGAGACTGGGTGCCACGGTGGCACCTTCCGGGCCGGCACGTTTCTCTTTTTCCCATTCCCAGAGGAGCTGCTCGACGCACCTGTTATACAGCTCCGCCCGGCTTTCGGGCAGCCCGGCCCAGCTGTTGACCTGGGCCAGCATCGTGAGCAGCAGCGGGGTGCCCGCCATCTCGCGCAGCACGCGCCGCTGGCCGAGGGCGGTGCGCAGGCGGTCGCGCAGGCCGCCGGCCGCCTCCTGTTCCTTGCGTCCCACGCGCACGAGCTCGTCGTACCAGAGATGGATGAAACGCTCGATCCGCCCGTCGTCGAGATCGGCCAGCTCGAACACCGGGACCCCGGCGAGCTGATAATCGCCCTCGCGGTAGGGCTTGACGCGGCTGGTGACCAGGATGCGGCACGTCCGGTGAGCAGCGATGAAATCCTGCACACTGTCGATGATGACCCGCCGCCGGTCGAAGGTGTCGGCATTTTCGCTGTCCGCCACCGGCACCTCGTCGAGGCCATCGAACAGCACGAGGGTGTCGGGCTGTGCCAGGCGGGCCAGCAGTGCCGATTGCTCGGTCAATCCGGTGGCCTGCGCCAGGGCTTCGTACACCAGCGTGTGCCCTGGCTGGCTGCCGGGTTCCAGGCTGGCGCTCCACTGGCGCAGCACGACACGCAGCGGAAACCAGGGCGTGGCAAAGGTCGGGCCTAACACCGTCTGCCAATCGACGTCGAGGTCGAGCAGGCCGCTGGCCATGGTGTAGGCGATGTGGTTGACCAGCGTGCTCTTACCGGAGCCAGGTTTGCCCAGCAGTACCAACACTGGGCTGCCGGCCAGGGCATCGAGGGCGGTGACGCGGTCCATGGCCGACCGCAGCGCCGCTTCGTCCGGCGCCCACGGCCGCAGCGGGTGCTTCTCGAAATCGTCCCGCCCGCCGCGCAGCAGCTCACCCACCGCCTGCTCGCTGACCTCCAGCGGCAGCGCGGCGCGCCCACCCGCCCCGCGTTCGCCGGCCGGCTGCAACGCCATGCGCAGGCGCGGTCGATCCTTCCCCGGCACGCCCAACCGGTCGAACACCAGGCCCCACGTGGGGCTGGACGTCGTTTGTAGATCGACGTAGACGTTGGCCAGCGACACCTGGCCGGCAGCATGCGGGTCCTGGGCGCGGCGGTCGTAGGCCAGGGCGAGGGGCAGGCGGTTGCAGCGCTCACGCAGGCTGCCCAGGTAGGCGTTCTCAGGCAGGGTCAGGGCATGTCCTGCCGGCGTGGTTGAGGGCGATGACGATTTACCCAACACCTCCAACACACGGGCCAGCAGGTTGTGGATCTGGCCGAGGGTGACGACCTGCTGGGCCTGGTAAGTCACGGTCTGGCTGCCGCTGCGTTCCTGGCGTGTCGCGATCTCCACCAGGGTTTCCAGGCTGACGCTGCCGCGTTCGCTGCTCTGTGCGATGCGTTCCTGTACGGCCACGGCCTGTTGGCTGGCTTCGGCGATGATCTGGCTGGCATTGTCGAGCCGCACCAGCCTGGCCAGGCGCTCGACCTCACGCACCAGGTAACTGAACTGTGGATCGGCCTGCAGGTGCAACTTGATCGCATCGAAGAAATCGAGCAGCGGTGCCTCCAGGCGCTCCCACCGGGCGCTGGTTTGGCCGGTGCGCCCGAGGTAGGCATCGGCCAGGCGGTCGAAGTCGGGCGCACCACCGAAGAGCACCTGGTTGGTCACGCTGCCGGCGAAGGTGGGAAATTCGAGCAAGGCCACCATGTCATCGGCGATCTGCGGTTCCAGGTCCAGCTCGCCCCGGCGGATGCGGTCGAGCATCTCCTGCCGCGCGGCCTCGACGGCCTTGCGGATGGCGTCCGCAGCATCGTTGGCCGGCAGGTCCTGGGTGAATTTGAAGAGCGACTGCGCCTGCTGCAGCAGCCCAGGTTTGCGTTCGGTCGCCCGGGCGACCAGGGCTTTGGCGGCACCACTGGCGGCGGCGCCGAGAATGAGCGGGAGGGTGATGATCGGTTCAGGCATGGGCGGACTCCGGATTTTGGATGGGTATGATTGAAGTTTAGCACACAGGGTTTACATTCAACAAGCACACCAAACGCAAATGGCCGATGCTCACTTGATTCGGCTGCGGCAGGCGTTCACCCAACCGGCGTCCATCCGTGCCAGGCGTGCCTTCTTCAGGTTTTCGCGCAGGATCCACTGCACGTCCTGGTCCGGTACAACCAGCCACTTCTCCATGAGTGCCTTGCCCTCCGCTGGCAGTGCCACGACCGCCACACTCCAGCCGTAGCCCAACCCCTGGCGCAGGATCAGGAAGTCCTGGCTGCGGCGATGGTCCGTGTCCTCACTTTCAATGGACGCGGTCACGCGGTCCAATATCTGCAACACCGCCCGTACGTGCACGGCCTGGCGAAGCAGCCGCGGCTCACATAAGGCCGCCACCGCGGCGCGCTGCTCCAGCCGCGTGCCATCCGCCCACTGCTGCATCTCACCGAGCAACGGGTCCATGCCGACATCACCCCAGCGCTGCAGCGCCATCGCCACCGCCTCCCGCAGCCGCCAGCGCGGGTCGCACGCAGCCTGGCGCAGGGTGGGCAGCTGCCCGTGATCCCCCTCGGCCAACAAACGCCCCAGGCCGACGATACCACAAAAGGCCAGGAACTCATACGGCGAGTTCACCGGTGCAATGTCGGGCGTATAGGCAAGGTAACGCTGAAAGAGCGCCACATTGCCGTCGTCCGCCACTACCTGCGCCAACTCCAGGTTCCCGCGCGGCCCCGGCAGTCCCGATTCCTGCAGCAGATAGGCATCCCACTCTTCCATCCCCCGCAGTACCACCCGATACCCATCCGCCTTCGACATGATCATCCCCCCGGGCCAAGGCACGCGAATGGTTTTGCCACAGAGAACACTGAGATCACAGAGAGTGTTTGGAGCGTTACTCTGTGACCTCAATGTTCTCTGTGGCAAACGAAAACTCAGTTCGATAGGCGCTTGATACCATCCACCAACCGTTGTTGGCCGAAGTTGATCAGCAGTCCGCGTTTGAGACCTGTACCTTTGAGGTACGACAACACCTGCGCGGTGGCTACGTCAGGTAACCGCGACACCGACTTCAGTTCCACGACCACCTCACCCCCCACCAGCAGGTCCACGCGCTGACCCTTGATCGTATGGCCCTTATAGAACACATCCAGCTCGACCTGGCGTCGGTACGGAATCCCGCGCAGCCCCATCTCGATGCACAGCGCCTCTTCATAGATCGATTCCAACAATCCGGGCCCCAACACCCGATGCACCTCGATTGCCGCCCCGATGATCGATTCTGTCAATGGATCGGACATGGAGTACCTCCTTTTTTGGGCCACAGAGGGCACAGAGGGCACAGAGGGCACAGAGGACACAGAGACTTCTTGAAATTCTTCTAAAGAATCTCTGTGATCTCTGCGCCCTCTGTGGCAAAATAACTACTGGCAGGCGGTGCCCCACATCGAGGCGACGGCCTGGATGTCGAGGATGTCGTTGCTGCCGTCGCAGCCGCCGGCGGCGCGGCAGTTGACGTCGGCGGCGAGGACGTAGGCGCCCGTGGATTGGAAGCCGTTCCAGGCGTTGGTGGCGGCGGTGATATCCAGCACGTCGATGGTCGTCGAACCGGCGCCGCACGAGCAGTTGACGTCGGGCCAGTAACAGGCGGCCTGGCACGACTGCACGACGACGTCGTCGATGTACCAGCCCTCGCGGTTGACGCTGTTGTCCGTCCCCAACCGGAAGCGCAGGTTGACGCTCTGCCCGGCGTAACTGGTCAGGCTGGCGATCGAGTTGAGCCAGTCCTGCGGGTCACCGCACCAGGCGCTCAACCCAGCCAACGGGTTGCCAAAACTGCTATCGACCGGCCCGTTGTACGGATCGGTCAGCAGGCTGGCGTTGGGCACCTGCGTCCACGTGCTGCCGGCGTTGGTCGAGACTTCGAGGATCGCCCCGTCATAACACGCCGTGCTGCCGTTGGCCTCGATCGACTGGTAGTTCCAGAAGGCAAGGGAGACCGGGTTTTCACCCGTGGGCAGAACCACCGCCGGCGAGACCAGCCGCTGGTCGCTGACGGTCGCCGAGTTGACGCCCAGCCACGAGGTGGTGCCGCTGTGGGCACGCACCGTCGACAGGGCCCAGGTGTCCCCGGTGCCGCTGTGCGTCCAACCCGCGGCCCCGCTCTCGAAGGTGTTGCTGTAGAGCACACGCGTCGTCGTGCCGGCCGGGCAGGTCGCCGAAGTCCCCGTGGTCGTGAAACGGAACACCGCCGACCAGCGCCCCAGGCCGCAGGCGTTGTTGGCGCGCACGTGCCAGAAGTAGGTGGTGCCCGAGTTCAAAGCCACGGGTACCGCATAACTGGTCGTCGACAGGCCACTGGCGGTCGCGGCGATCTGCGTGAAGGTGCTGTCGGTCGCGACCTGGATGTCGTAGGTGGTGGCCTGTGGCGCGGCGGACCAGACCAGGGTTGGCTGTACGGCAACGTTGGTGGCGCCGATGGCGGGCGAGGTGAGCAGCGGCAGCCCCGGCGCCTGCGTCGCCAGGTTGAGGACGGCGGTATCGCTGTGGTTGATGCTGGCCCCCGTGCCGTTGACGGTCAGGGTGTAGCTGCCCGGTGCGGCACTGCCGGTGCTGCCAATGGTCAGCGTCGACGCGCCGGGGGGCGTCAGCGGATTGGGCACGATCGACGAGGTCGCGCCGGCGGGCACACCCGTGGCGCTCATCGTCACCGGGCTGCTGAAGCCGGCCAGGCTGCCCAGGTCGATCGTAAAGGCGGCGTTGGCGGGCGCACAGACCGACTGCACGTCCGGGGTGACGTCGAGGGTGAAGTCGGGTGTGGATCCCGGCACGATCGTGAAGTTGACGTTGGAAATATCGAAGAAGACGTTGGTCGCACACCCCACGCGCACGCGCGCCGTCGTGGTATTGACGTTGGGCACGACGATGCTCTGGCTGCCGTCATTCGGCGTGCTGGCCAGCAGGGTCGTCGGGTAGGTCAGGCCGCCGTCGGTCGAGAGCAGGATGGCGACGTTGGCACAGCTGACCGGTGACGCCGTGGTATTGGCCACGTTCCAGGTGACGGTCTGCTGGGTCGTGCCGGTCCAGGAGACGGCGGTGTTGGGTGCGGTGACCTGGAAGGGTCCGGCGGCGGTGGTGACGTTGAACGTCAGGCTAGACGAGTTGACGCCGCCGCCCCCGCTGCGGTTGTCACGCGCCGTGAGACGGAAATTCAGCGCGCGCGTGACGTTGGGTAGGACCTCGCCGATCACGGTGGTGTTGTTGACCAGGTCGCTCAGCCGCGGGAACGTCCGTGTGGGGCTGGTCGATGACGGCCAGGAGCGGAAGAAGGGCGGCACCAGCGGGTTGTTGGGCGCGCCGGCGGCCCCCAGGTCGAATTCCTCCCAGTTGTAGGTCAGCGCGTCGCCGTTCGGGTCGGTGGCCGAGCCGGTCAGCGAGAACGGTGTCTGCGCCGGGATCGTGAAGCCCCCGGTGCCGGCGTTGACGGTGGGGGCGCTGTTGCCGGTGTTGGTCACGACGTCGCAGCTGCTGCCGGAACCGGCCGCGGTGAACGTGGTGATCTCGTCCAGGTTGATGCCGTGGAAATAGTCATCGCTGTGCGGCTGCAGGTCCTGTGCGCCGCAGATGCCGGCGTAGGCCATGATCGTCGAGCCGCTGCCGGGTTCGTAGGCGGTGGGGCCGTTGCGGTTGCCGCCGCTGCACGAGCCGGCGTTGCCATTGAACGAGTGGTTGCCCGCAAACTGGTGCGCCATCTCGTGGGCCACGTAGTCGATGTCGAAAGAGCTACAGAACG
>CAZXQZ010000236.1:0-6561 GCA_964642445.1 uncultured Anaerolineae bacterium | reverse complement strand
TCGAACTTGCCGTGCAGCCCAAAATGGTCGACGATCCCGCGCCCGCCGCGACCCAGGACCCCTTCGCCGTGCGCATCATCCACCATGGTCATCACGCCGAAGCGTTCGGCCACCGCGTACAGCTCGTCGAGCGGTGCGATGTCACCATCCATGGAAAAGACGCCATCGGTGATGAGCAGGCCCCGCCGGTAGTTTGGCAGGTGCGTCTCGATCTGCCGTGCGGCGTCTTCGACGCTGCAGTGCTCGTAGGGGATGATCTTGGCACCCGACAGCCGGCAGCCATCGATGATCGACGCGTGGTTCAGCCGGTCGGAGAAAATGACATCCTCGCGTCCGACGAGTGGGGGAATGACGGCCTGGTTGGCGCAGAAGCCGGACTGCACGTAGAGCGCATCTTCGACACCCTTGAAACGTGCCAGGCGTTGTTCAAGTTCGACGTGCAGCGCGGTGGTGCCCGCAATCGAGCGCACGGCGGCCGGGCCAACACCCCACTGCGCCGTGGCCGCCTGCGCTGCGGCACGCAGGGCCGGGTGATTGGCCAGCCCCAGGTAGTCGTTGGTGCACATGTTGAGCACTTGCTGACCATCGACGACCATGCGTGGTCCGACGGGTGATCCAATCGTGCGCAGGCGAATCAGCAGACCCTGCTCGGTCAGCTGGGTGATTTCGTCTTGAATCCAACGGAGTGTGTCGGTCATAAGCCATCCTTTTGCTGCTGCACCGGCGGGGAAACCCGTCGATGCGCCCGCACCGCACCTGGGGGTGCGGTGCTCCTCAGTCCTTTGGTGACGGGTCGGCTCAGGCCGGAATCCCGTCGGGAAACATCACCACCTTGCCGCTCTGGCCACTCTGCATGACCTGTAGGGCATCTTCGTACTCGGCCAGGGCAAAACGGTGGGTGATGAGTGGTGACAGATCGACGGCCCCGGAGCGCAGCAGGCCGCGCATCTGGTACCAGGTTGTCCAGAGCCGGCGCCCGACGATGCCGTAGACGGTCGCGCCTTTGAAAATGATGTGGCTGTTCAGATCGAAGCCGATCGCGGCCGGGGCCAGACCCAACAGCGCTGCTTCACCACCGTCGCGCAGCACCTTGAATCCCTGGTCGATGGCCGAGCCGGCGCCGGACATCTCCAGCAGCACGTCGACCCCTTCACCTTCGGTTACTTCCTGGATGTCGTGCACGATATCGACTTCGGCCACGTTGTAGGCAAAATGGGCGCCCATCTGTTTGGCCAGGCGCAGCCGGTAGGGTGAGATGTCGGTGGCAAAGATCTGGCGCGCCCCGGCGGCCTTGCAGACGGCGATCGTCATGAGACCGACCGGGCCGCAGCCCGAGACCAGCACCTTGCGTGCCGTGACGTCGGTGGCGAAGGCGGTGTGGACCGCATTGCCAAAATTCTCCTGGATGCTGGCAATCTCGAGCGGCATCTCGGATGGGTTGAGCCAGAGGTTGAATTCGGGCATCGCAATGTATTCGGCCCAGCAGCCATCACGCCCGACGCCGATGATTTTGGTATTTTTGCAGATGTGCCCATTGCCGGTGCGGCACTGGGCGCAGTGCTGGCAGACGATGTGGCTTTCGGCCGAGACGTAATCGCCAATCTTGACCTGGGTCACGTCCCTGCCGACGTCGACCACCTGGCCGCAAAACTCATGGCCGACGACGATGGGCGGCTCGATGTGCTCGCGTGCCCAGGGGTCCCACTTGAAAATATGCAGGTCGGTGCCGCAGATCGATGTGGCCTGGACTTTGATCAATGCTTCGTTGGGGCCAATGGCGGGGATATCGACGAGCGTCATCTCCAAACCGGGTGAGCGTTCCGGCTTGACGATGGCCCGCATCTTACTACCGAACTGGCTCATGCAAGACACCTCTTCTTCGAGGCAGGTGGGGCAGGTACAACGGGCTGCCCCCTGCGCACGGCTGCTGGTTAGTTTGATTGGATCGCGAGGTTGTTGATGTTTGATTCAATATTAGCATGCACCCCCGTATTCGTCAAGGGTTTGCAAAGAGCCAGGGAGCAAGCACGCAACGAATCCGTTCCCAGTAATCCGTTCAACCCGTTCCCCGGGGGTGGACACGGTCCCACCCGCGTTGACAGCAATCCGTACCACCAACTGCTGCCAGGCCAAAGCGCAAGCATGGCTTGCGCACTCCAAATCATCCGTTCGATCCGCTCCCCCTACTCCCTACTCCCTACTCCCCCCGCTTGCCCCACCACGCGTTCGGTGCTAAAATTCGCCGTCAGGAACAGAACACCATGCGCACAACCGTCTGGCGGCTGGCAGCCTGCCTGGTACTGACTCTCCTGGCCAGCCTGGGGATCGCCGAATGGGTCGTCCGCCGACGAACCAGTGACACCTTGTGGGCCGCACCGGTCGCTGCACTGCCGGCGGCCACGCAGCGATTGACCTGGCCAGTGGTGGCAGAACACCAACGCGTGGTCGTCCTGGGTGATTCGATCGCCGCCGGTTGGGGTGTACCGGCGGGCGCGGCCTGGCCCGATCAGCTGCCGCTGGATGGCAGCTGGCGGGTGATCAACGCCTCGATCCCCGGTGAGACGGCCGCCCAGGGGCTGGCGCGCACCGCACGTGACGTCAACACCTGGCAGCCGCACGTGGTGCTGATCGCATTTGGCCTGAATGACGGTATGCTCGTGCCGCAGCGCAGCGCAGCCGACCGCTGGCGCGCCGAACGCGTGGCCTACGGTGCGCTGGCTGGACGTGGGTCAGTCTTGTGGCTGCGTTTGCAGGCGCGACTGGCGCCGCTGCAGTCTGTTACCGACCCCCATCCAGGACCGCAGACACGTCTACCACTGCCAACCTACCAGGCTGCTCTGCGGGCCATCGTCGACTCGATCCGCCAGGCGGTGCCAGATGCCCGCGTGGCCTTCCTGACGCTGACCCCGGTCGCAGTGCCGGTACCGGATCTGGCGCATGCCGCGCAACAGCGGCTGACGTACGCTGCCTACACCGGTGCCCTGGCAGAGGTTGCGCTTCAAACCGGTGTGCCTGTCATCGACGTGTACACACCGCTGGCGCAGGCGGACGCGGATCATGTTTTTTTCGACGATGGCCTGCACCTGACGACTTTCGGCCAAGGGTTGGTGGCCGGAGCGGTTTACGACGCCCTGTTTCTGGATCGATTAACCCAGTGATCGACTGGTATGACGACGCGTGGTGGTTGGGTTCGAGTGAGGGGGGGAGTCTATGCCCGGAGGCATACGGCGATCGTGGCCACCGTCCTGGCCCGAGATTACGGACGAAGCGGTGCGCGAAGCGATGCGTCGCGTACCGCGCGACCGTTTCGTGGCCGAGATGTACCGCCGCTGGGCGTACGACGATCGTCCCCTGCCCATCGGATATGACCAGACCATCTCACAGCCGTTCATCGTGGCCTACATGACGCAGGCCATCAAACCGCAGCCGACCCATCGCGTGCTCGAAATCGGCACCGGCTGTGGTTATCAGACCGCCGTGCTGGCCGAAGTCTGCCAGCAGGTCGATTCGGTCGAAACCATCGAACCGCTGGCGACCGAAGCCGCGACCCGGCTGCAGGCGTTGGGGTACGCCAACGTGCACGTGCACGTGGGTGACGGCTACGACGGCTGGCCATCCGCCGCACCCTACGATGGCATCGTGGTGACCGCCGCGCCGCCCGAGGTACCGCCGGCCCTCATCGAACAACTGGCCGAGGGTGGCCGCATGGTCATTCCGGTAGGGGCCCGCTACGACGACCAAACCCTCTATCTGGTCGAAAAGCACAAGGGACGTGCCCTCCATCACCCCCTGCTCCTTGTGCGTTTTGTGCCATTGCTGCATTCAGGAGGATTGCGCGAACCGTGACCCACCAACTCACCGCACTGCATGTGCCCACTGCGCTGCTGACGCGCCCACCACGGCGCATTTTGATTACCGGAAGCCAGGGCCAGCTGGGCCGTGCCCTGCAGCAAGAATTGGCGGCCGATGTCCTGCTGTGCGTCGACCAGCCCGAATTCGACGTGGCCGATCCCGCGGCAACCCGTTTCGTGGTCGACCTGGCGCCGGACCTGGTGATCCACGCCGCGGCGTACACCAACGTCGACGGGGCCGAAGCGCAGCCCGACCTGGTATTCCGTATCAACACCCTGGGGACACAGAACATCGCCCTGGCCTGCCAGCGCCTGCGTGTGCCAATGCTGTACGTGAGCACCAACGAGGTCTTCGACGGTACACGCACGGCGACGCCCTATTACGAATGGGACCATACCAACCCGCAGAGCGTCTATGCCCGTTCCAAGGCCGCCGGTGAACGTACGGTGATGGCGCTGCTCGACCAGTTCTATGTCGTGCGCATCGCCTGGCACTTTGCCCGCGGCGGCATCAACTTCCCGCGCAAGATCCTGGAAGCGGCGGACCGTCACGCCACGCTGCGTGTGGTGGACGACGAGTATGGTAACCCCACCTATGCACCAGACCTGGCGGCGGCCCTGGCTCGGCTGGTGACCACGGGCCATTTTGGCATCTACCATCTGACCAACAGCGGCGCCTGTTCGCGCTACGAGTTTGCCTGTGAAGTGCTGCGGTTGGCGGGCCGGGCCGATGTGCCGGTCATGCCGATCGCGAGTGCCGAGTGGCCGCGCCCCACGCAGCCACCACTGCGCGCGATCCTGGCGAATACGGCGGCGGCGGCCCTGGGGATCAGCCTGCGGCCCTGGCAGGAAGCACTGGCGGATTTTCTGGCCTCATGACACACACCGGGACCTTTCCGCTCGTTTCGATCATCATCCCGACCTACAATGGGCTGGCATTTCTGCCCACCTGCCTGGATGCTGTGCTGGGACAGACCTACACCCACTTCGAGGTGATCGTCGTCGACGACGCATCGACCGACGAGACGGTGGCTTTTTTGCGCGACACCTACCCCGACGTGCAGGTGGTGCAGATGCCGAGCAACAGCGGGCTGGCCAAAGCGTGCAACGCCGGCGCGGCCGCGGCCCAGGGTGACATCCTGGTGATGCTCAACAACGACACCGAGGTCGAGCACACCTGGCTGGCCGAGCTGGTGCTGCCGTTCGCCCATCCCGAGGTGGGGAGTGTGGCGAGCAAGATGCTGCTCTTTGACCGGCGCAGCGTGCTGCACAGTGCGGGTGACATGATGGGACGCAACGGCATTCCGCGCAACCGCGGTGTGTGGGAGGAGGATGTCGGCCAGTACGACCGTGACCTGGTCGTTTTCGGCGGGTGTGGTGGGGGTGTGGCGTACCGGCGGGCGATGTGGGAAGAGCTGGGCGGCTTCGACGAAGAACTGTTCATGTACCTGGAGGACGTCGACCTGGCCTGGCGGGCGCAGCTCATGGGTTGGGCAGCGCGCTTTGCACCGCACGCGCGGCTCTACCACCACTTGAGTGCCACGGGCGGCGGTGTACTGGCCAGCTACTACACCGGACGTAATACGCTGTGGGTGCTGCACAAGAACATGCCGGCGGCATTGTTACGCCGGCACTTCCTGCGCATCGTGGGTGCCCAGCTCAAGATTGCGCTCCAGGCCTGGTGGGCGGGGCTGCGCGGCGGTGAAGCGGCCAAAGCACGGCTGCGTGGGCAGATCGATGGGTGGCGTGCGCTGCGGGCGCGGGACGCCCAGCGCGCGGCGGTGCAGGGCACGCGGCGCGTGGCGGATGCAGAGATCGAGCGGTTGTTGCTGCCGTAGGGTTCGTGCCAGATGGCGCTGTGGATGCTGGTGGGTTTGTTGGCTGGGGCCTTGGCGCTGCGGATTGGCTTCGTGGTGGTCCATTTTGGCGATCCAGAGCGATTGTGGACCGATTACGCACGCCGCGGCCTGCGCTATCACCTGGCCCGCGGGCTCGATTATGCAACCCTGGGGCTCTTTCTGGCTGCGGCCATCTGGACCTTGTGGGCGATGGGGGGACAGGATGCACAACGGCTTGCCAAGGTCTTCGTGGCGGGGCTGGGCTGGTCGCTGCTGACGCGGCTGTACGCACATCGTTTCCCACGCACGAACCGCCCGGGCGCGTTTGCCGAGGCGAAGATCGATCTGGCAGTCCACCTGTTGATGTCGCTGTTAGTTGCCGTGGCTTTCACGGCGGTCGCGGCAGTCTATTTTTGGTGGCGGGGATAGGGTGATAGCCTGGTGTCGTCACGGTGTTCGCGGTCGAACCGCGTGACGGTGAGTGACATTCACGTGCAAGACCTTCGTCTTATAGAGCGGGCACACACTCAAAATTGCATGGTCGTATCTTTTCGGATACAATGGGTCATCATGACAAACTTCGTCCCTTTCGACGCAGCCGATTATCTTGACGATGAAGAAACCATTGCCGCGTACCTGACTGCGGCACTGGAAGATCCCAACCCTGATGTGTTTCTCGCCGCCGTGCGCGACGTGGCGCGTGCACGGGGTATGACGCAGCTGGCGAAAGATGCCGGCCTTGGACGTGAAAGCCTCTACAAAGCGCTGACACCCGGTGCTAAACCGCGCTACGACACGATACTCAAGCTGCTGCATGTGCTGGGGATCAAACTGACGGCTTCTCCGTTGGTGGTTCAGGCGAGGGAATAGGC
>CAZXQZ010000235.1:0-6612 GCA_964642445.1 uncultured Anaerolineae bacterium | reverse complement strand
CAACGCCAACAATACGCAAGACGACCTGGTCGTGATGCAAGGCTACGGCATTAGCTACCGAACCGACGATTATGGCGGTACCCTGGCGACAGCTACGGCGCTGGCTGGTCCGAATCTCAGTGCTGCCGGCATCATCGAGCAAGGCACCGACACCGACCTCTTCCGCTTCGACAGCGGTGCCGGAACGATCACACTCAACGTCAATCCCGGTCCACGCGAACCGAACCTCGATGTCCAGGCGGAGCTGCTCGACGCCAATGGCAACGTACTCGTGACCAGCAATCCGAGTGGCCTTGCTGCCAGCATTAGCACCGTCGTCAGTGGCGGCACCTACTACCTGCGTATCGACGGTGTGGGCACTGGCGATCCCACTACCGGCTATAGTGACTACAGCAGCCTGGGTGAATTCAATCTCAGCGGCACCGTGATCAGTGTCGGGGGACAACCACCGGTGGCCGCGGCGGCGGCGACACCGACCAGTGGCACGGTTCCTCTCACCGTCAATTTCTCCAGTGCTGGTTCGACCGATCCAGACGGGACAATTGTCAGCTACAGCTGGGTTTTTGGCGACGGCATCACCTCCAGCGAGGCCAACCCGGTGCATACCTATACCACGGTCGGCGTCTTCAATGCCAGCCTCACCGTCGTCGATAATGAGGGTCTCAGTGATATCGCCAGTCTGACCATCACGGTCAACGATGTGGCCAACCAGCCACCCCTGGCAGCCGCCTCAGCTACACCGACGTCCGGTTACGCACCACTGACTGTCGCCTTCTCGGGTGCCGGTTCGTCCGATCCGGATGGCACGATCAGCACGTACGCCTGGAACTTTGGTGATGGCACCACTGGCAGCGGTGTCACCGCCAATCACACCTACAACAGCACGGGCACCTTCAATGCAGTGCTCACCGTAACCGACAACGACGGCGCTACCGATACCGACACCGTCATTATCACGGTCAGCCAGAATCCAAACAACGTGGTGTTCGTACAGAGCATCACCATGTCGGTCGTGACATCAGGCAATAATCGCTCGGCCCGGGCGGTAGTAAGGATCGTCAATGGGGCCGGCAGTCCGGTGTCGGGCGTGGCGGTGAATGGTCGTTTTTCGGGCCTGGTCTCCGGCAACGTAACCGGCACAACCAACAGTAGCGGTGAAGTGACCTTGACGTCGAAATCGACCCGCAAGCGGGGTACGGTCACGTTCACGGTCACGGGCGTCACACCACCCGCACCCTCCACGTACGATCCCAGCCGCAACGTGGTGACCAGCGCGTCGATCGCCCTATAATCCATCACGGTGGATCGAGAGCTGTCCATGGTGCTCTGGGTCCACCGTGATGACCCAATCACCTCTTGCTGGCGTGCGCCGGCCACGACCACGCTTGACTGGTCGTGTGGGGGAGGATAACCACAGGGCAAGGCCAGGGTTATCGAGACCCTGGCCTTGTCGCGGTAACTCGCCGTTCAGTAGAACCAGCCCCGTATTCGGCGTATGATCGATGGACACACGTTCGTCAGCCGAGGGTTACGGTTCCGGCGCGCCGGCATCGATCCATTCTTTCAGCTTGTCCAGCGCTTCGTCACTGAGCTGGCCCGGGTGGGCCCCGCCCTCGATCTTCGTCACCAGCAGGCTGTTGGCCGCGTCACCGGGTTCGATCACCGGTCCAGACTGGGAACCTTTCTGCATTTCGGCGTAGCTGGCCAGTGACAGGCCACCTAATGTCCCGTGGCAGGCGACGCATTGCGACGCCAGCAGCGGCCCCACGTAACCGTCCCAGGTCAAATCTGACGCCACAACGGGCACCGACGTTGGTGTCGCGGGAATGGGAGTTGGTGTCAGCGGTACGAACGCCTCCACCGTAGCAGCCGGGGGAAGCGTGGTGATGGCGGTCTGCTCGAAGGTCGTAAACCCATAAACGCCCAGGAGCAGCGCACCCGACAGAAGCAGTGCCACCGGCAGAAAAATCAAGCGACGCCGGCGGATGGTTGCTGCATCGGGTGGCTGGCGAATCGTGCCAGCTTTGATGGCTGCCAGCTCGAGGGGGTGCTCGTGTGCCATTTGGTCTTCGGTGAGCACCCCGGTGAACATGCTGCGGTTGAACGTGCGCACGTGCACGTGGTAGATGTGCCAGACGATCACCGCGAGCACGGCAAGCAGCGCCTCCCCCCCGTGGGCCGCCTTGGCCGCCGGGATGTACTGCCCGGGCAAAAAGCGCGCCGTGGCGATGGGATTCCAGATCATGAAGCCCGTAATAATCATGATCACCGTGCCCCACACCAACGACCAGTACTCGATCTTTTCGGTGAAGGAATAGCGCCCCATCTGCGGTGCGGCCTTGAAGATACCCAGGTTGTACAGCAGCGCCTGCCAGCCATCGGTCGCATCGCGAATTCCTGGCAGCATGGAAGGATGGGCGCGTTTGACGTACAGCCGGTAACTCAGGGCCACAACGTGAAACACCGCTTCGAGCATAAGTACGATAGCCGCCATGCGGTGGATGACACGCGTGGTTTCGATCCCGCCAAAGAGCTGGATCATGGCGTCGGCCGCGGGATTACCGACGTACTTCTGCGGCAACCCCGTCAGTGCCAGCACGACAAACGAAATCAGCATAATGGCGTGTTCTGCACGCTGGGTGACCGTGAAACGCAGATAGACGTTCTTCAGCGTGGTCATGCTGCGTCTCCTCTCGGCGGGTCACTGTCGGCGGGCGGGGTGATGACAGGCTCGGTGGCATCGTCAGGCTCGGCAGGCGGCGCAGTTGTAACGAGAGCCGGCGTCGATCCGCCGCCGTTCTTCGTCGGACGCCGCTTCAGCAGGGTCCGACCGACATCGCTCACGACAAAGATAGCCATCGCGCCGAGCACCAGCGGGATGAAGAACTTGTAGAACACGTTCACATAGTAGACGATTGGATACCGTTCCCGATCAGGAATGTAGTGACTCAGCCAGGCATCGGAGAAATTGGTCGTGGCGTCGGGATGGCATTTCTGACAGGTCAGGAGTACATTTTCCTTGACGTGCAGACCCTTTTCGGGGTCGTCGGCGTGTTTGATGTCGTGCACGCCATGGCAGTCGGTACACACCGGTTTGTTGGTGATTTGATCGGGCGACTGTTTCTCGAACAAGGTCACCGTTGTGCCATGGAAGTCGGCCAGGTAGGTATTGAGCACGTCCGTCGAAATGCCGTACTTGTCCATGATCGTGGCGTCCGTATGGCAGCCAGCGCACAACTCCGGCGATTTCAAGCGGAACTCGGCCGTACGCGGGTCTTCGATCTGATGCACGCCGTGGCAGTCGATACACGTCGGCACGTCGGGATTGCCCGTGACCAATGCCTCGCCGTGAACCGTCTCCTTGTAGTCTTCGTAGATGGCGCTGTGGCAGCGGGCGCAGGTCTCGGGAATCTCGATGTGCGCTGCCGGCAGCGTTTCATTCGTTACCGGATCGGTCAATCGGCCCTGCTCGTGTGGGTTGTGGCAGTCTGTGCAGACGGCTGCCTCTTTATTGCCCGCCTCCAAGGCCGCTGCATGCGCGCTGTCGTGCGTCAGCTCGTATTTGTCCGCGTGACACGTCTGGCACAGCGTGTACATTTGCAGGCTCACGTCCCGGCGGTCCTGCGCCGTGAGTGGCGCGTGCGGATACTCGGAGATGTTGGTGTGGCACTGCACGCAGAGGTAACCGCCGCTTCCGTGCACCGACCCGGCATACTTCGCCGCATCGATGGCGACGTAATACGGTTCACCGCTGGGCAGTGTAACCACCCTGGCGTCGGCATGGCAGCCCAGGCAGTAGTCATTGGGTGGAGGAGGCACGGGGGTTGGGGTTTCTGTTGATCCCTCCTGGGCCAGGGCCGGCGAGACAGTCAACCACCAGGCTACACCAAGCACCAGACCGAGGCCCATCCACAACCAGCGCAGTGGTCGACCTCTTGCCTTGCTCATAAAGGTCACTCTCCTCTCACGTGATATCCTGCCGTCCGTTGGTTTCGGCAGCCAAAGCGGTCACGGCGGTGATAGAGGGTCGGTACTCACCTGGAGTCTTTCCGAGAACCTGCGAAAGCGGCTCATTTAATCCTGTCGCTCGTGGTAACCGGTGGCCGCTGCCACCAACAACTCATCGGTCTTTGCCAGACCAGTGCCGGGCGTGTGGCAGCTCCGGCAGGCATAGTCCAGCCCGATTTGGGACAGCGCGGTGGTGCCATCCTCGCTGAACTGACCAACCTGCTTGGGATCGATCGCCATCAAATGGGTACGAATGTCACCCGTGAACTTCTCGGCATCGCCCCAGGCCGACTTGACGAGTCGCGGCATGTGACAGGTCTCACAGGCGATGCCCAGCCCGGCATGGATCTGCACCTTCGCATTCTGCGCTTCCTGGAAATGGCAGTTTGTGCAGGTCGTTCGTGTGGTTGGCAGGCCGGCCTCGCGCAGCTGCACCACCCCTTCGTGGGGGTTATGACAGACAATGCAGTCCAGCGTGACGTGTTTGCTCTGGTAGAGCTCCTCGTACTGCTCGTGATGCTCGATGAAACCGTTTTTGGCGTCGACCTGCTCCAAATCACCACGACGGTGACACTCGGCACAGGCCTCGCCACTGCGGTCCACTTTGGGCGCCACGCCGTAAGGATCGGCAACATGCAAGCTGCCCGGGCCATGACAGGCTTCACACTGAATGCCCGGTGCCGCCCAGGTGCCAACGATGCCTTCGAGGCCATCCTGGTTACCTTCTTTGCGGTATCCAGTCGTGTGGCAGGTCCCGCAGTCGTACTTGAGCTTGGGCGTGCCCGACTTGTATGTCACCCAGCCCGCGTCCTTGCCTATGATAGGGTTGGCGAAGTTATACTGATTGAGGTAAGTCGTATCGCTAATGGTTGCGCCCGGCTTATCGGTGATGATGTAGCCGTCCCTGTCCATGAAGCGTACCTTCCAGTTATAGCCACCTATCACGTACGAAATATCGTCCCAGGAATAACCCTCCGGCGGATCCGGCAATTGCGTAAACGGGTAAGTGGGTGCCTGACCATCAACCACCTTGTTCAGCTTGTAGCTGTGGCCCGATTTACTGAATGTTGCGTAGACATCGGGATGGCAGCCACCACACGTCTGCGAGCCGACATAGTCAGCACCTGCCGCGCCAGCCGCGGTTTGCGCAGCCGCGCCAGGCGGTCCTTGCGGGCCGGCGGGCCCCTGTGGACCAGGAATCCCTTGCGGACCCGGCGGGCCAGGTGGGCCTTCCTGGCCAGCGCAAGCCGCCAATGCCAGGCCAGTGAGAAGCATAATGAGCATGAGCCACACGAGCTTGCGAGTCATCATTCCGTTCTCTCCTTCCCAGGGTGTGGACAGACAGGTTGCTGCGGGGCGTACAGGGGATAACAAAACGCGACTGAGTTGAAGCAAACACACTTTCTCGGTCAGGTAAAAACCTTGCTCTTTGGACAGAAGCCTGGTAACAGCATACATCAATTCACACGAGAATGCAAGCACCGGGTAGCGTCGATATTTGGCACAATGGTGTGACAAAGCTATCATTAGTGCATTCAACCGGTTTTCCTGGTGCCACCTGTACTCGATGAAAATTCCACCAGAGAAACGGCAGTGTTCGAAAGGAACCTGGCGAATGGGAACAACGGCACGGATCGGGTATGGACTATTGCTTTGGCTGACCCTCTGCCTGGCGCCAATGAGTCATGCACAGCCACCCGTCACCCTGGAAAGCGCCCAGATCGAATTGTGGCCTGAATACGACCGGCCAGAAATGCTGGTCATCCTGAGTGGCAACCTGCCAGTCGATACCTCATTACCGGCCAACCTGACCCTGCGCCTGCCGCCGGCCAGCAATCTGTTTGCCGTGGCCCAACGCGATGAGCAGGGTGAGCTCGTCAACGCCACCTACAGCACCGGCCTCGTCGCCGGCAGCACGCTGGTCACCATGACGCTGACGCAACCCAACTTTCACCTCGAGTACTACGACGGTGCGCTGGTGACGGACGGCGATCGGCGACAGTTTACCTACACCTGGCCGGCCGAGTGGAGCACGGCCGCGGCGCGGGTACGCGTCCAGGAACCGGCGGGCGCGAGTAACCTGACGGTCACACCGCCTTTGAACCCCGCTGGCACAGGAGAATTTGGGCTGGCCTATTGGGCGGGTGACCTGGGAGCCATCGGCGCCGGTCAGCCCGTCCGGGTCGAGCTGGTCTACGACAAAACATCAACGGGACTGTCGGCTCAAACAGGCGCCAACACAGCCGCACCGGTCCCGGCAGCGGGCAGCTCACTCCTGCCGGCACCGGTCGTGATCGGCCTGGCTGTTCTGGTTGGAGCCCTGGTCGTGGGGCTGTGGTTCTGGAATCGGCAGCGCCGGCCGACAACGACCCGTCGCCGTCGAGCTGCGCAGAACCGTGTCCCCACAGCCAATCACGTAGGCCCGGCGCCCGCTGCCAACCCTGCGGTGACAGTGCCGCCCAAGAATACGCCCACCCACGCGGTGCGCTACTGCACTCAATGCGGCCAACCGCTGCAGACCAGCGACCGATTCTGCCGCGCCTGCGGGACACCGGTGAGATCGGCCTAAATTATTCGGATTCACAGTGTGCACCCGCGCACCAT
>CAZXQZ010000234.1:0-6633 GCA_964642445.1 uncultured Anaerolineae bacterium | reverse complement strand
CCGGCGCACCCTGCCAGCGGTAGAAACCGGCCGACTGGTGGGGGTTCTCGCCGTAGCGCAGGCCATGCACGAGGTCCGCTGTCAAAGTGAGCACAGCCGGGAACGCCTCCACACCTTCCACCTGGCGCCCCAGGTAGCCGGCAATGGCGGCATCGTAGGCGGCGGTGTGGCGAAAAGCCTTGAGCGCCCACGCGCGCCGCACGTCGGCCGGCACGGCATTCCCGGCTTCCAGGTACGTGCCTACAGTCACGTAGTCGGCCGGATCGACGATGACCGTCACCGACTCGAAATTTTTGGCCGCCGCACGCAGCAGCGTAACGCCGCCGATATCGATCTCCTCGATCGCCTCGCTTTCGAGGATCCCGGCGCGCGCCACGGTCTGGACGAACGGATAAAGATTGCATACAACCAGGTCGATCGGGCGCAGGTCGTGCCGCGCCAGGTCGGCCAGGTGTTCTGGCGTGCGGCGGGCCAGGATGCCGGCGTGAATGGCCGGGTGCAGGGTCTTGACCCGGCCCCCCAACATTTCAGGATAGGAGGTAACCTCCTCGACCGGCGTACAGGGCAATTTGGCCGCGACCAGGGCACGCGCGGTGCCGCCGCTGGCGATCAGTTCCACCCCGTGCTCGACCAGCAGGCGGGCCAGGTCGATCAATCCTGATTTATCATAGACACTAAGCAGGGCACGTTGGATTCGCATACGATTCTCCCTCATCATCACGACACCAATGAGCGTTTACTCACATCGTCCGCAGCTGCTTTCCCTGACTGATGCAGCACCTGACCAATGGCACGTACGAGCACGATGCGCTCGTGGGCATGCATACGTTCTTCGAAGTCATCCAGTGAATCGTCGGGCCACAACGGCACGACTGCACTGTCGATCACGGGGCCGGCATCGACCTCCGCTACGACGTGATGCACCATCACGCCGCTGTGTTCGATCTCGCCCTGCTGGTAAGCCGCATAGGCGCGCTCGATCGCATGGGTGCCGGCAAAGGTGCCTGGCAGCGCGGGATGCAGGTTGATCAACCGTCCCGCAAATCGCTCGATGAACCCCGGCGACAGCACGTGCATCCAGCCGGCAAGCACGACCAGATCGGGTGCATAACTGGCAACCAGGTCAGCCAGATCGCGATCGTAGGCGGCGCGCGTACGTCCACTGTCGGTATAGGCCTTCAGCGGGTAATAGACGGCGGGCACGCCGGCACGTTCGGCACGCACCAGGCCGTACGCCGCCCGTCGGTTGGAGATCACGGCCACCACTTCGGCCGGTAGTTCGTCCACGGCACACGCGTCGAGCACCGCCTGCAAATTGGTGCCATTTCCCGAAATCATGACCACCAAACGCAATGGCGCATCCTGTTCCGGTACCATGTATCGTTCCTCCAGCGCAGAGAGCACACACCCGGTCAGGTCTAACGCACGGTCACGCGCGGCCCACCGGCCTGGTGTGGCACGATGCGCCCCACCAGGTGGGCGCCCGGCGCCAGGGTTGCCAGGACTGCCGGCACGTCCGTCGACGCCACAACCAGTACCATGCCGAGTCCCAGGTTGAACGTATGCAGCATGTCGGCATCGGGCACCTGGCCCAGGTGCTGGATCAGCTCGAAAATAGGGGGTACCGGCCAGGTACCCCAGTCGAAATCGGCCCCCAAGCCGGCCGGCAGGCAGCGCGGTACGTTTTCGATCAAACCGCCGCCCGTGATGTGGGCCATCGCTTTAATCGTGACGCCGGCCTCCCACACCTTCTGCACGTCGGCCACGTAACAGCGGTGCACGGCGAGCAAGGCGGCGCCGGGTGACATGTCAGGACCGAGTTTGGCAAGCGGCGCGGTCCAGTCCAGGCCGGCCAGCACGCGCCGGGCCAGCGAAAAGCCGTTGGTATGCAGCCCGCTGCTGGCCAGGCCAATCAGCGCATCGCCGGCGGTCACGTTGCGCCCATCGACGATGTCGGCGCGCTCGACGACACCGACGATCGTGCCGGCCACATCGAACTCACCCTCGGCGTACACGCCTGGCATCTCGGCTGTCTCGCCACCCAAAAGCACACAGCCCAACGCCTGGCAAGCCTGTGCAATCCCCGTCACGACGGCTGCCACCTGCTCGGGTACCAACTGGCTGGCTGCGACATAGTCAAGGAAAAAGAGCGGGCGCGCCCCCTGGACGAGAATATCGTTGGCACAGTGGTTGACCAGGTCGGCACCAATCGTGTCGAACCGACCCACCTGCGCCGCCACTTTGACCTTGGTGCCCACACCGTCGGTCGACGCCACCAGCACCGGGGCACGCAGCGCATGCAGCGCCGAGGCATCGAACAGCCCACCAAAGGCACCGACGCCGGCCAGCACAGCCGGGGTGTACGTCGCCTGAATAGCGGTTTTCATCAACTCGACCGCACGGTTGCCGGCGGCGATGTCCACGCCAGATTCTTTATACGTGGTCATGGCAGCGTCTGCCAGCCAATGTCGCGCCGGTAATGCATGCCCTCGAAGTGGATGTGCTGCATCCCGGCATAGGCACGGGCCAGGGCCGTGGGCAGATCGGGACCCGTGCCAGTCACAGCGAGGACGCGGCCACCATCGGTCAGAACGTCGTCGTGGTGGCGGCGCGTGCCGGCATGAAAGACCATCACACCTGGCAGCGCACTGGCAGCGGCGAGTCCACTGATCGGCAGGCCCTTCGGATAATCACCGGGGTAGCCGAAGGAAGCAGCCACCACCGTGGCCGCCGCACCCGGCATCCAGGCCACATCGACCCCGGCCAGCCGCCCATCGATACAGGCATCGATGATCTCCAGCAGGTCACTGGCCAACAGCGGCAAGATGACCTGGGTTTCGGGGTCACCGAAGCGGGCATTAAATTCCAGGACACGCAGCCCGACCGGTGTCAGCATCAGGCCCGCGTAGAGCACACCAACGTACGGCGTGCCCTGTGCGGCCAGGCCATCGACTGCGGGCTGCAGCACGGTGCGCAGCGCTTCATCCACCAACGCTGGTGTTACCCGTGGTGCCGGTGCGTAGGCCCCCATGCCACCGGTGTTGGGACCCTGGTCACCGTCGAAGCTGCGCTTATGATCCTGCGCGGCTACCATCGGCACCACGGTCTTTCCGTCGGTGAAGGCCAGGAGCGACACCTCAGGCCCGCTCAGCCGCTCTTCGATGACGATGTCATCCCCAGCCTCACCAAACAGGCGAGCCTGCATGACGTCGAAGACCGCCTGTTCCGCCTGCAAGCGGTTGTCACACATCAGAACACCTTTGCCGGCAGCCAGCCCACTGGCTTTGACGACCAGTGGTCGTTCGGCCTGGCGAACGTAGTCGAGGGCGGCCACGTAGTCCGAGAACACGGCATAACTGGCCGTGGGTATACCGCTCTCCCACATGAAGTCCTTGGCGAACGCCTTGGATGTTTCGAGCTGCGCGGCGGCCTGGGTCGGCCCAAAGACCCGCAGTCCCGCAGCCTGCAGGCGGTCGACGATCCCCAAAGCCAGGGGGGCCTCGGGTCCAACCACCACCAGGTCGACCCGTGCACGCTGCGCCGCGTCCAACAGGCCGTCGATATCGTGCGCCGGCAGCGGCACATTGTGGATGCGGTCAGTGGACTCGCCCGCGGTGCCGCCGTTGCCCGGTGCGACGAGGATGAGCCCCACTTCCGGCGACTGCGCCAGCTTCCAGGCCAGGGCGTGCTCGCGTCCGCCGGCGCCAATAATCATGATCGTACGTGTTGTCATGCTTGCTAACCGTTCCATACACCTTCGAAGGCCAGCTTTTCACGGCTGGCAATCACCCACCAGTCCTCCAGGCGCACAGGGTAGGCGCCATCAAAACAGGCCGCGCAGTAGCCGCGGCGAGTTCCCTGGCCGGCCTGCACCGCGTGCAGCATGCCTTCGTGCGAGAGGTACACCAGGCTGTCGGCGCCAATCGTCTGTCGAATTTCTTCGACCGACTGCTGGGCACCGATCAGCTGGTCGCGCGTCGACATGTCGATGCCCATGAAGCAGGGGAACTGCACCGGCGGCGACGATACGCGCACGTGAACTTCGGCCGCGCCGCCGCTGCGCAGGAGCTGCACCAACGGCCCCGCGGTGTTGCCGCGCACGATGGAGTCATCCACCATCACCACGCGTCTGCCCTCCAGGTTGGCCGGCAGGGGGTTATATTTCAAGGCAATGCCCGCCTTCCGCAAACGATCATCCGGCTGGATGAAGGTGCGGCCGATATAGCGGTTCTTGGTAAACCCTTCACTAAACGGCACACCCAGCTCCATCGCGTAACCGATGGCGGCCGGCGTCGAGGAGTCCGGCACACCCACCACGACGTCGGCATCGTGAACCGGCGCTTCACGCGCCAGTTGGCGTCCCAGCTGCTGCCGCACCTGGTGCACGGTCTGTTCGTCGAGGTACGAGTCGGGGCGGGCAAAATAAACGAACTCGAAAATACAAAACGCCCGCGCGGCGGGCGGTCGGCCTTCGGTCGCCGTTACGCCCTGTGCATCGAGGCGCACGATTTCGCCCGGCGCCACATCACGGATGTACGTGGCGCCGATGGTGCCAAACACGCACGACTCCGAAGCAGCGATCCAACCGGTTTGGCCGCCCTCCAGGTCGAGCCGGCCCAGCGCCAGCGGGCGAAAACCCCAGGGATCGCGCACGGCAAAGACCGCTTCCCGCGTCAGGATGACCAACGAGTATGCGCCTTCGGCGCGCTGCATGAAGGCCGCAATGCGCTGTTCCCACGTGCCGTGCGGCATGATGCGGGCAAACGGGCTGCCCACGCCGTGCGGCGACGGTGCCGCCAGCAGATGCGTGATGACTTCACTGTCACTGCTGGAGGTGAGGCCCACGCCGCGTTCCAGCAGTTCTTGACGCAGAACCAGTGCGTTGGTCAGGTTGCCGTTGTGCGCAACCCCCAGCGGCCCATGCAGGGTTTCGATCAGGTAGGGTTGAGCGTTGCGCAGGTGCGAGCTGCCAGTGGTGGAATAGCGGTTGTGTCCGATGGCCAGATGACCACTCAGTGGCGCAAGACTTGGCTCATCGAAGACCTGCGACACCAGGCCCATACCCTTGTGCACGTGCGCCCCGCGCCCGTCCGAAGTGGCGATGCCGGCACTTTCCTGGCCGCGGTGCTGCAGCGCGTAAAGGCCAAAAAAGGCCAGGCGCGCCACGTCCGCACCCGGCGCACAGACCGCGATGATCCCGCAGGCATCGTGCAGCTTATCCTCGGCCAGCGGATCGAACTCGTGATTCATGGGTCCTCACTCCGACTTTCGCATCTTCGCAGCTGCATGTGCGTGAAACAACCGGTCACGATCCGCGCGGCAGCGCCCGATCGTCTTCGACGATCTGCGAGCGCAGCGCCGACTGAAACGCTGCCACCCTGGCTTGTAGTTCGGGATCGTGGACAGCCAGGATTTTGGCCGCCAGCAGCGCGGCGGCATCTGGCTCGAGCACGGTCGCTGGCGCGACGCCGCCCGGCATACGCAGGCTGGAGAAGATGTCGGCGCCACCGTAGCGTTCGCCATACGGTGGGCAGGCAATCACCGGTGCGGTGACGTTGGCATCGACGAAGCCGCTGAGGGCGTTGGAGCGGCCGGCGATGGTGATGAACACCTTGGGTCGCGGATCGGCGGCGTACTGCGCCAGGATGTCGAGCACGTGCTGCGGCGCTTTGTGCGCAGAACCGATGCGGATTTCGCTAATTATGCCAAACTGCGCCAGCGCCCGCGCCACCGCCTGGCCATAACTCAAATCGGCCTTACTGCCCATCAGAATGGGAACCAGGGCATCGATCATGCATCTGCTCCTTTCAGACAAACCGTCCCGTCATGGCGGCCACTGCGCGATATTTTTCCATCAGATCGGCCAGGCCGCGGTCGGTCACCGTCTGCATGTCGCGATAGACCTGCTTGTCCAGCATCTGGTCCTTCTGGCCACCTGGCCACAGGCGCCAGGAATCGTTGTCGATCACATCGGCCACCACCAGGCTGCCGGCGTCATCGTTTGGCCGGCCAAATTCGATCTTGAGATCGACCAGCTGAATCCCCTGCGCCGCCCAGGCCGACTCCAGGGACTCGAAGACGCGGCGGCCCACGTCGGCGAATCGCTCTACTTCATCCGCGCTGGCCAGGCCCTGCGTGACGATCTCGGTTTCGCTGATCTGCGGATCGTGCCGGGCATCGTCCTTGAGAAAGAACTCGACCAGCACCGGCGCGAAGCGCTGGCCTTCGGGGGTACCGGGATGCCGGCGCAGGTAAGAGCCAGTGGCGATGCGGCGCATGACCACCTCGATGGGAATCATCGCGCAGCGCCGCACCAGGGTCACGTCGTCGGCCGGCGCCTCGACAAAATGCGTGGCGATGCCGTGCCGGTTGAGGTAGGCAAAGACGTTGGCCGTGGTGCGGCCCGCAACCTGCCCCTTACCCTCGATCACATTCCGCCGCGCACCATCCCCGGCGCTGATGGTGTCTTTGTGCACCATGAACGCAAGCGTTGGGTCAGCCGGGTGCGCATAGATGATTTTGGTTTTGCCTTCAGCCAGCATAGGTCCGTATGTCATGTGAGTGCCTCGTTTCTTGGGGGAGGGAGTACGGAGTAGGGAGTACGGAGTAGGGAGTACGGAGTAGGGAGTACGG
>CAZXQZ010000233.1:0-6643 GCA_964642445.1 uncultured Anaerolineae bacterium | reverse complement strand
TTGCACAGTTGCCATCTTTTTGGAAAGATGGCAACTGTGCAACCGCCACCGCCTTGGGAGCGGCGAATTCCAGCCATAATTCAGGAAGTTATTCTTCTACAAGCCCATAGGATGGCGCCGTTCTGGCGGAGCCAAAAACCACTGCAAGGAGCCTATCTGTCCATGCCAAGACCTCGTATTCAATCATTCACCAGCGACCATTTGTCCCAGGCCGGTGAGCTGCTGGCCGCACGCCACCGGCGCGAACGCACCACCCTATCCGACCTGCCCATCCAATACGAGGAGCCCTCGGCCGCGGCCGCGTCGGTGACGGCGGTCTGGCAGCACCCGCGCACCAGCGGTGTGGCGGCGTTCGCTGGGGCGCACATGCTGGGCTTTCTGTTCGGCGAGACGATCATCGATACGCAGCGCGGGCGTATCGCCTGGATCCCCCTGGCCGGCCATGCCCTGGCGCCCCAGGTCGACCCCGAGCTGTACCGTGATCTGTATGCCGCCGCCGGACCGGCGTGGCTGGCACAGGGCTGCTTCGATCATTTCGTCATGCTGACCGCCGCCGACCCGGCGGTGCTGGGGGCCTGGTTTGCGCTTGGGTTTGGCAAGGAGCAGGCGCACGGGCTGTGCCCGCTGCCGCGGCCAGCGCCGTTCGACTCCGTGACCGACCCGGCCATCCGAATTCGTGCAGCGACCGTGGCCGACAAACCGGTTTTACGCGAGCTGGCCCCCCTGCTGTCGCGCCATTTTGCCGCGCCGCCGTGTTGGGGACCTTCCCTGCCCGAGCGCATCGAAGAGCTGCGCGACGGGTATGAGGCCATTGTCGACGAGGCCGCAACGATCGTCTGGCTGGCCGAAATCGACGGTCAGGTTGCCGGATTCCAGGTGTACGACCCGTTCCCCATGACCGACGACAATCCGCTGATTCCCGACCACTGTGCCGTATTGACGGTCGCCGGCACACGCGCCGCCTACCGCGGCCGCGGCATCAACCGTGCCCTGACACAGCACGGGCTGGCCGACATGGCCACGCGCGGCTACCAGGTCTGCGAGACCGACTGGCGGGTTGCCAACCTGGAAGCCGACCGTCTCTGGCCGCGCCAGGGCTTCCGGCCGACGGTCTTTCGCCTGGGGCGCAAGATCGATCCGCGGATCGTATGGGCGACGGGGCCGGAGGTGTAGGCACGCAGGGCAAAAATCGAGCGTTGACCTCCTCCATGCGCAGGTGTATAATCAGCGCAGTGAGGCTGTCCAACACGGCCGGGTGCGGCGGTGCATGGGGCACCGCGGCGTGCGCCGCAGACAGCCAGGGAGGTGAATCTCGTGTCTCCACTGTGCAGCAAGTGCAAAACACCCGCTGATCAACCTGCCAAAACCTCGTGTAACGTGTCTTTCAAGCAGATCGTGCGCATCGGCTCCTGGATCATCACCCTGGTCCTGGGCATCCTGACCATCCGCGCGTATCTGCGCGGCCAGTGTCGCCCAAAGCCAGAGCAGCGGCCCAGGCGGCCGAAATCGCCGGCCGACTGTCAACCGGTCCCGTCCACCATCTACCGCCGTCCCGATCCACTGATCTACGATCAGTATTACCTGATGGGTTTGGGGCTGCCTGTGACCTGGGATAACCCCGATATCCACATCGAACATAACGGCGTCACAGTCGATCCGCACACCCTGCAGCCTGGCGTGACGTACACCGTCATCGCCCGGGTGTGGAACGGCTCGGCGTTGTCGCCAGTCGTTGGCATGCCGGTTCGTTTCTCCTACCTGAGCTTCGGCGTTGGGATGGAGAGCCACGCCATCGGCACGACAACGATCGACCTCGGCGTCAAAGGCTCGGCGCTCTGTCCGGCCTTTGCCCAACAGAAATGGACCACACCGACCCACCCGGGGCACTACTGCCTCCAGGTCGAACTGGACTGGTTCGACGATGCCAATCCGCTGAACAACCTGGGACAGACCAACGTCGACGTCAAACCGCTCAACTCGCCGCGCGCCACCTTCCGCTTCCCGGTGCGCAACGGGGGACGCAAGCCGCGCACCGTGCGCCTGCAGGCCGATGGTTATGCACTGCCTGACACCCATCCTTGCCGTGAAAAGCCGGCGCCCACAGCCGATATGACCGCCGAAGAACGCGATCACCGGATGAGTGAGGCGATTGCCCGCCATGCGGCCGCTGGTAGTTCTTTGCCCGCGGGCTGGCAACTCAACCTGGAACCGGCTGAGTTCACCCTGAAATCGGGCCAGATGCAAGAAGTCACAGTCGAGGCCCTTGCGCCAGACGGGTTCGAAGGGCGCATGGGATTCAACATCAACGCGATGGATGGCGCAGTGCTGCTCGGCGGTGTCACGCTGTACGCTGAAGGGACTGCCACCCACAGCCAAGGCAGAAGGGGGACCTGATGGCTTTCAAGTCGTATACGCAGTGCGTGGACCGCTACGATTACGAAAACCCGGACTTCACCCTGGAAGCGGTATTGGCCGGGTTGGGCATCCTCCTCAGCAACCCGGCGGTGGCGGTATTCGCGGGCCTTTCGATACTGGAGGAGGCCCTCGATTACATGCTCAACAAGAAGCTGGTGTGCCTGGGTGGTGATCGCTGTGCCGTCGGGCGTATCGTTGGCTTCGAGACGGTCGAGGACAAACCGTTCCCCGACAGCGTCGACAACGATTTTTCGATCAACCTGATGCTGTACCCCTCATCGCTCGGCGACTTCGTGGGCAAAGACGGGGACACGAGCTGGCAGGAGGCCAAAACCGAGATTCAGGGCGAGCTCATCAGCGAACAGGCCGACATGCCCGAACCGCGCACGCCCTCCGGCAGCAAACGCTACGACCCGTATTTCGTCGACGTGGACATTGTGGATGCCTATGCCATCGGTGGCTTCAATACCATGGTCCCGCTGAAGGAGAAGGTCCGCGTCCCGGTCTTTCACGTCGAAGCCGAGGGGTCGCGTATCCACGACCTCCTGAAGACGCTGCAAGACATCGAGAGCCTGGGGTTGGGGAAGAAGTTCTGCAAGATCCCCATCATCGGCTGGGTCATCTGCGCGATTACCAAGGTCTTGCTGGCACCGATCATCGCCGCCGCGCTGGTCGGCGCATGGTTTGCGGCCGATGATGGGAATGCCAGTGACGCGCGCGTCGATCCCGAAGCGGGCAAACTGGGGCTCGGCGACCTGGTCGTCGTTACCGGGCGTTGGACCTGGGATGGTGGTCACTCCGGCTGGAACGAGCTGCACCCGCTGAAGACGATCCGCAAAGCCGGCACCAAGGCCGACTACCCGCCCGACCCCGAAGCCACCGTCAAACGCTGGTGTACGCTGACCTCAGAAGTACCACCGCCCGATCGGGATGGTCCAGGCGGGGCACCGCCCGGCATGACCCCGCAGCAGCAGAAGACCTGGGACGAGCAGCGCCAGCCCGAAAACCGTTGGGTGATTCATCCTGCCATCGATGGCTGCCAGCCATGGGAGGACGATCACGAGCCACCGGTCGTCAAGTAGGATCGGCTGACGCAGCGGCCGTTCGTTCTTCGACACAATGCCCCGCCGCTGGTTCCAGTGGCGGAGCATTGCAGGTCTGGGACATGAAGCCCAACCCTGCGGGTGTTGCCTCAGAGACTGTTTGCGAAGTTCACGCGAAGACGCAAAGGCGCGAAGAAAGACGCGGATCGAGGCGCTTTTTGTTTCGCCTTTGCGGTCTTCGCGGCTTCGCGTGCGCCAGGTGCGACCTTATCATACAACGTCCACCCTCACGGCGCCAGGCGAGTGAGATCGCGCGGGAAAAGCGTCGCCAACCGAATGTTGTCCAGCTCCAGCAGCTGCATCAAGAACCGTTCCAGGCCAATCGCAAACCCACCGTGCGGTGGCATGCCGTACTTGAAGACCTCGAGATAGGCCTGGAACGGTTCCAGGTCGGTCACCCCCTGCGCGGCGAGCGCGGCCAGGTAATCGTCGTAGCGGTGCAGCCGCTGACCGCCGGTCACCAGCTCGGTGCCGCGGAACAGCAGGTCGAAGCTGTTGGAGTAGGCCGGGTCGGCCGGATTGGGATGGGTGTAAAAGGGGCGCTTCCCCATCGGGTAGCCGGTGACGAACAGAAAGTCGCTGCCAAACTGCTTGAGGGCCCACTGGCCCAACCAGCGCTCGTGCGCCGGCGCCAGGTCGGGTTCGCCGCGGCAGTCTTCGCCGGTGGCACCGTAGATCAGTTCCTGCGCGGCGGGGAAGTAGATCCACGGGATGCCCGCCACAAAGCCGCCCTGGGCGATCGATGCGTCAGCTCCCGTCGAAAAAACCGGCCAGCGAACCTTGAGCTGGGCCAGCCCGGCCGCGCAGCTCGTCTCGAGCTGCGCCAGGATGCCGCGCAGCACCGTGCCCAGCATCGCCATCACGTCGAAGTGGTCCCGGATGAAAGCAAATTCCACGTCGAGGCTGACGTACTCGTTGATGTGGCGCGTCGTATCGTGCGGCTCGGCGCGAAAGACCGGCCCCACCTCGAAGACGCGCTCGAAGATGCCGACCATGGTCTGCTTGTAGAACTGCGGGCTCTGTGCCAGGTAGGCGGGCCGGCCAAAATAGTCGACCTTGAAGACGTTGGCGCCGCTTTCGGTGGCCGAAGCGACCAGCTTCGGCGTCTGCACCTCGGTGAAGCCGTGCGCCGTTAGCGTGGCGCGGAAGCCGGCCATGACGGCGGCACTGAGGCGGAAAAGCGCCTGCTTGTCCGGGTGCCGCAGACCCACAACGGCGTGGTCGAGGAAGGTGGCCAGGCCGGCCTTGACCTGTTTTTTGTTGATCTCGAAGGGTGGTTGTTCGGTCACACCGCTGAGAACTGTCAGCGTGACGTCGTGCAGCTCGACCCCACCCGGGGCCTGGGGTTCGGCCACGGCGGTGCCTACGAGTTCTACGACGCTGCCTTCGACGTAACCGGTCAGCGGCTGCAGTGCTTCGCTCGACGCAACCGCCTGGAACAGGCCATACCCATCGCGCAGAACCAGAAAGTTGAGTGCGCCGATCTGGCGCAGGCGGTGCACCCAGCCGTGAAGCCTGATCCGCTGCCCGACGCAGGCTGGCGCGTCGATCGTACGCACGCGGGCCGGCGCTGGATCGTTCGCCGGCCGGAAAACAGCACCCGCGGGCAGGTTCGCCGGCGGGTGCGGCGTGCTCAAGGTGTCGATGTACGGCATGATGCCTCCCTGAATACGGTCCGCAAGACCCGTTGTGGGCGGCGGACGTCACAAGGTCCAGCCCGCCGCCAATAAAAAAGCGCCCTCGTCTCCAAGGACGAGAGGCGCGGCTCGTGGTGCCACCTTGGTTCGTTTTCACCTCACGGCGAAAACCTTGTTGGTCTGCTGTGACCTTCAGCGCGTAACGGGCGCCGCCGGCGGGGCCTACTGGCGGGTAAAGGAGCCGTGTTGGGCCTCGCAGCTCGGGAGGGTCTTTCGGCAGGCCTGGCAGGCGACCGTCGCAGCGGGTGGTCACTCTCTGGACTGCAGCTTCCTGCGTACTCTCTCCGTCATCGCGATCGGTGTGCGGTTGTGGGGAAGGAGGATACCATAGGGAGAAGGGCGTGTCAATTTTGGAATTTGGATTGGGGGATAGGGGTTGGCGGTGCGGGTTTTGGGTGGTGGTGCGTGGCGGACGTATAATGTTTTTCGTGAACTCCGCGGCGGTGCGTGAGTCGCTCTAACCGTCACTTCGATACGAGGTACAGGCATGAACAGGATCGAGCTTGCGGATGGCAGTGGATGGGTGGCGCGGCAGGCGGCGTTTGGGTCGCGGTACGTGGCGGCGCGGCATGTCGATGTGTGGTGTCCGCCGGGGTATGATGGGGCGGCGGACCGGCGTTACGCCGTGATTTACATGCACGATGGGCAGAATCTGTTCGAGCCGGCATGGGCGGCGTACGGCGTCGATTGGGGGGTCGACGAGGCCATCGTGCGGCTGATGCGTGACGCCGGTCTGCCGGGCGCGATCGTGGTGGGCATTTGGAACAGCCCCGACCGGCGGCGCGACTACATGCCCGAGAAGCCGCTGCAAATGCCTGGGGCTGCGGGGGTGCGTGCAGCCTTCGTGGCGGCGTGGGGCGGCGATTCCATGGCCGATGATTATTTGCGCTTCCTCACGCAGGAGCTCAAACCGTTCATCGACGCCACCTATCGGACCCTGCCCGACCAGCGGCATACGTTCGTCATGGGGTCGAGCATGGGCGGGTTGATCTCGCTGTATGCCCTGGTCGAATACCCTCACCTGTTTGGCGGGGCCGGCTGTCTCTCGACCCATTGGCCGATCGGTGGTGACGTGTTGGTGGACTGGTTTGGTGAAGCACTGCCGCCGCCGGGCAACCACCGCCTGTACTTCGACTTCGGCACGGCCACGCTGGACGCCGGCTACGAGCCGTTCCAGCGGCGCATGGATGCCCACCTGCTGGCAGCCGGTTACCAACCCGGCGCCGACTGGCTCACCATGAAGTTCGAGGGCGCCGAACACAACGAGCCAGCCTGGCGGGCACGTGTCGATATCCCGTTGGCCTTTCTGCTGAAACCATAGCGCGTGCCGGTTTGACCACAGAGAACGCACAGGGCACACAGATTTTTATGGTTGGTTGTTTTTTGTGTGCCTTGTGCGTTCTCTGTGGCTATGGCGTTTTTGGGGCT
>CAZXQZ010000232.1:0-6657 GCA_964642445.1 uncultured Anaerolineae bacterium | reverse complement strand
AGTGTAACACTGTTGGCGTGCTTTGGCAAGGTCTGGGAGTAGGGAGTAGGGAGTACGGAGTACGGAGTAGGGAGTAGGGAGTAGGGAGTAGGGAGTAGGGAGTACGGAGTAGGGAGGAGGGAGTAGGGAGTACGGAGTAGGGAGTAGGGAGTACCGTCGTACTCGTACTCGTACTCGTACTCGTACTCGTACTTCGCACGAGTACGAGTACGAGTACGAGTACGAGTAGGAGTACGAGTACGAGTAGGGGCGAAGTTTTGAGTGCGGCAGCCGGGGGTGGTCACCGAGATGCGTCTGTACCATTCATGCACTGGCGGTGATCGCGCCCCGCTGCCGCCTTTTGTGCGCTCAATTTCGACTAGGAAATATGACAAACTGGCGTTCGCAGAAACGAGTGGGACTGGTATTGGGCGGGGGCGTGGCACGAGGCTTGGTGCACGCCGGGGTCCTGCAGGTGCTCGATGGGCAGGGGATTCCCATCGATTTGGTGGTGGGAACCAGTGCGGGCGCGTTAGCGGGGGCCATTTACTGTGCGGGTGTGCGCGGCGAGGAATTGGAGGCGATCGTGCGGCGGCTGCGCTGGCGCGGCCTGGCGTCACCGCTGCCGTTCTGGCGTGGCCAGGTGGGTATCAGCTTTCGTCGTCTCGAAGCGTGGGTCGATGAAGTCACGGGGGCCAAATCCTTCGCCGATCTGCAGGTGCCCCTGGCGGTGGTGACCACCGACCTGATGACGGGTGAGGCGGTGGTGTACCAGGAAGGTCCCCTGGCGATTGCCGTACATGCCAGTGCGGCGGTGCCCGGCAGCGTGGCCCCCGTGCGGTACGGCGAACGCCTGCTGGTGGACGGCGGGCTGTCGAACAATTTACCGATTTCGGTGGCACGCCGCATGGGGGCCGATGTCGTGATTGCCGTCAACTGTTTCCCACCGCCGAGTCGTCAGCCCGCCGGCATTGCGCAGCAAGGCACAATGGCCCTCAGCTGGCTGCTCCTGCGGGCCGGCGATCCGCCGCAGTCGGCCGACGTGTTGGTCGAGCCCGACCTCGAAGGGGTTTCTCTGTTTGCGCTGCAAACGCAGCGCCTGGTCCGGCGGGGTGCCTTGGCCATGGTCGCCCAACTGCCTCATTTGCGTGCCTGCCTGGAGTTATAACCGATGAAATTCGACTGGCGCAAGACGTTCGTTCTCGGTTTTGGTTTCCTGGGGATCAGCATCATCTGGCCCATCTTCAACAGCTTCGTACCGCCCTTCCTGGCCGACCTGGGCCTGTCGGCCGGTGTGATCGGTTTTATCCTCACCTGGGACAACCTGATCAACATGTTTTTCCAGCCGTGGGTGGGCACGCGCAGCGACCGCACGCGTTCGCGGTTTGGCCGGCGTAAGCCGTGGCTGATGGCCGGTGCACCGCTGGCGGCTGCGTTTTTCATTCTCGTGCCGTTCGTACGCGAGAACTTCGTATGGATTGCCCTCGCCATCCTGGGCACCAACATCGGCATGGCGCTCTTCCGCTCACCAACCATCGCCTACCTGGGTGACCTCTACCCGGCCGAGCAGCGCAGCAAGGCTAACGGCGTCATCAACCTGATGGGCGGTGTCGGCGGTGCGCTGGCCCTCTTTGGCGGCGGTGCCCTGTATAAGATCGGTGTCCCCCTGCCGTTCATCGTGGGCGCCATCGTGCTGCTGATTGCGGTGGCCATCGTGCTGGCCTACGTGCGCGAACCGAAGGATTATGCGTCCCCTACCGACAGTGCGCCACCCGAGAGCGCCCTGACCAACCTGCGCCAGATGGCCGCAAGTGCCGACCGCAGTGGCTTGTACCTCCTATTGGCCATCTTCTGTTGGTTCGTCAGCTGGAACGCGATCGAGGCGTTTTTCACCCTCTACACGCGTGACGTGCTGGGCATCGACGTTGGCACTGGCAGTCAGATGCTGACCGCCTTTGCGGCCGCGTTGATCCTCTTTGCCATTCCCAGTGGGCTGATCGCCACCCGCATCGGGCGCAAGCCAACGATCCTGATCGGCTTGAGCGGTATGGCGGTTGGATTGGTGCTGGCGTTCGCCGTACGCAACACCACGGCGCTGCTGGTCCTGCTGGCCGCCATGGGCGCCTTCTGGGCGCTGGTCAACATCAATTCCCTGCCGATGGTGTACGACGTGGGCGGCGAGCGTTCGATCGGTGCTTTGACCGGCCTCTACTACCTCTCGTCGTCGGCGGCGGCCATCACCGGGCCGATCGTGGCCGGGGCCTTGGCCGATATGTTCACGTCGTACGTCGCGATTTGGCCGTTTGCCGCGCTCTTCATGATTGCGGCCTGGATTCTTTTCAGCCGAATACACGCCCATCATGGAGCAGCTGGTTGATTTTGGGTTTTGGATTTGGGTTTTGGAGAGGTTGGCAGGTGGCTTTTGATCGTGGGTAATCACCGTTTGTTGTAACTTGCCGCGTGTGGCGGGTGATGGTACAATAACCGCCTATCTCACCCAAGATTGCCAGCCACAGGACCGTTGATGTCTTTCCAGCGGTAAGGTTGTATGCAGGTGGCTGGCAGTAGAGGATCTGCCACCCATGCCAGCACCTGTTCCAGCCGGTTTTACGCGCGGGCCGCTGATTGCGACCGGCGGGCACGAAGAGATCAACGACAGCAGCCGCATCTTGCAGTACACCTGGCAGCTTGCCGGTAGTTTTGGTGCGCGTATTGCCATCGTGCCGACGGCCAGTCGCGATTTCGACGAGGCCGAGGCCTACCGTGCCCTGTTTGCGCGCTGGGGCGTGGACTGGGTCGAGGTGCTGGCTGTACGTACGCGCGCCGATGCGCAGGATACGGCCGCCCTGGCCGCCATCCAGCATGCTACTGCCTTCGTTTTCACCAGCGGCAATCCACTGCGCCTGTCGACGGTGCTCGGCGGTACCCCCCTGGCCACCGCCATCCGGCGCGGGCACGCACGGGGCAAGGTGGCCGCTGGCAGTGGAGCGGCCGCCGCTTTTCTGGCCGAACACATGATTGCCTACGCCCAGGAAGACTCAACACCGATCCGTGGTTCGGTACGTTTTGCGCCCGGGCTGGGTTTGAGCAACCGCCTGATGGTAGTGGCCGACTACAGCCATGACCACTGGTATGGACCCCTGAGCATCGCCGTGGCCGCCAACCCCTTCCTGCTCGGTGTCGGAGTACACGCCAACGCGGCCATCGTGCTCCACCCGGGCAATTTGCTCGAGGCCGTGGGAACCGATCCAGCAACGCTCGCTGATGGCCGGCAAATCGTGCGCACCGATCTGTACGACGTCGAATTCGGCCAGCCGGTCCACATCGAAGGCCTGCAGGTGACAACCCTGCCGCAGGAATACTGGTACGACATCGACAACCGCCGCATTCATGCGCCGGAAAACCCCCTGCTCACCCCGCAGCGAAGCTCGTTCTAAAAAAGGACCACGCGCATGTCACCTGCACCCACACCCCAGGGAGGCCAACGTGGACTCCTCTTCGCTGTCGGCGGCGCCGAAGATCACAACGGTGCTCTGCGCATTCTGCGTCACTTTTGGACGCTAGCCGGCGGCACAGACGCGCGCATTGTCATCATGCCAACTGCGTCAGTCGAGGACCGCCCTGATGCGGGCCAGGCGCACTACCAACTCTTCCGCACCATGGCACCGGCCCACGTCGAAGTGCTGCCGGTGTTCGAGCGGCAGGATGGCCACAACCCTGACTTGATTGCACGCCTTCAGGACGCCACGGCGGTCTTCCTGACCGGCGGCAATCAGCTGCGATTTTCCGCCGTTTTGGGTGGTACACCCCTGGCGCAGGCGCTGCGTCGCCTGCATGCAAACGGCCTGCTGGTGGGTGGCACCAGCGCGGGTGCCGCGGTGCTGTGCGAGCACATGATTTCATTTGGTGAGCAGGGCAGCATGCCGCAGCAGCGCATGATGAACTTTGCCCCAGGGCTGGGCCTGAGTAATCGTTTGATCATCGACCAGCACTTCAGTCAGCGCCTGCGCACCGGTCGCCTGCTGGCCGCCACGGCCTACAACCCCTTCCTGCTCGGCGTGGGGATCGATGAGGACACCGCCATTATCGTCGACGCGGCCAACCGCTTCCGGGTGATCGGCCAACACAGCGTGGTCGTCGTCGATGCCAGCACGATGGCCTATACCGACATTCATAAGATCGACGAACTCAAGCCAGTAGCCCTGCTGGGGATCACACTGCACGTGCTCATCGACGGCTACGGCTTCGACATCGACAAACGCCAGCCGCTCCTACCCTGAACTGCCTGCCGGGCACAATCACCGCACCCGGCCGTTGTGGTGTTCAGTCGGCCAACAGACGCAGGGCACGCCGCCGGGCCAGCTCATCCTCGCGGCCGGTATCGATACCGCTCACCTCGGTCGGCGGCAGGCTGAGGCGCTCGTGCAGATACGCTTCGGTTGCGGCCTGGCCGGCTGCGATGAGGGCTCGACGACGGGCTTCGGGCATGTCGAACTCCGTCGTGCCATAGGACTGGGCCGGCAGACGCACGACCAGGTTCTCGAACGTATCGATCACCGCCCGGTCGTGGGCACGCATGGCCGTGTTGACCAGGCGCGAGAAGCGTTGGACGGTTGCCAGTCCGCTGAAGGTTGCGGGCGACAAAGCCAGCTCGGCTGCATCCGCTGCTGGCACTGGCAGTGTCTCATCGATCAGAAAACCGATGACATGGCCCGTCTGTTTGGCACCCATCACGTCGGTCACCTGCGGATCGCCCGAAATCAGGAGCTCGATGGGGAAGTTCGACAGCAGGCCGCCATCGACGACGGTGTGCCCGACGAGATTACGACCGCGGTACAACCCCCAGTCGGCCTGCCAGACCACCTCCTGCCACAGCAGGGGCACACTCATGGACATGCGCGCTGCATAAACGACCGGGCAATCGGGTGCCGTGCGGTGGTTCAACACCAGCATCCGTCCATCGGTGGTATCGGCGGCGACCAGCGTCAGCTCACGATCCGTGGCGGCGAAGAACTGGCCCAGGGTCATCTGACTGTAGTGCCGCGGTCGGCCACGATCTTCGCCGTGGTCGAGATAGCGCCGCAGCCAGGCGATGAAACTGTCGGCCGCGTACCAGCCGCCGCGGTCGACGAATGACAGGAGGTTGCGCAGACCGGGTGTTTCGGCCATCTTGCGCACCAGCCAATCGTCGATCCGGGCTTCCAAATCGTTGGGCAGCAGCGGAATATCGAGGTCGGACAGCAGGCGCCGCATGGCCCCGGCGTGCAGCTCAGCCGGCGTGGGGCGATCAGGATCGCCGAGAAAGGTGGTGAAAACGGGGCGTCCATCCACCTGTTCGCTCAGCAGGTCGCGCATCTCGTGCGCAGTGTAACCGGCAGCGATTGACGTTGCGGTAATGGCACCGGCCGACGTACCCAAGACACGACCGGGTGTGAGGTGCGCGGCCTCGAAAGCCGTCAGCGCACCGACGAATGCCATTCCTTTGGCACCCCCACCTTCGAATACCAGATCAAACTGCATGGGATGGGCTCCTTTAACACGAGACTGAGAACGGGCAGATGGTCGACGCGCGTAGTGCAGAACCGGCACAGGCGGCTCACACGGCGCCTGACCATTATCCCAGGCCGGTTCGTTTTGTCAAGTCCGGGATTGGAATCGGCATGACATTCATCATATCATGGTTGTCACGTGGGCGCTATAATTCGCCCATCTTGCTGGCGCCGGTCGTGCGGCGCAACCTGTTTACCATCGACTTACAAGGGAGGTCCTGACCAGTGAAGTTCATCGATCTCACAATTCCCCTCGGTATCGGCACACCCGCCTGGCCGACCTACGAACCGCTGCAGATCAAGTATTTCAAACGCCTGGCACCCAACGGGGCCAACGGGCAGATCGTCACTCACTCCAATCACCTCGGCACCCATCTCGATGGCGAAATCCATTTCTACACGCCGGGCAAAGACATTGCCAGCCTGACCCTCGATTTCCTAACCGGGCCGGCCGCCATCGTCGACCTGTCGGACGCGGTGGGCGACTACGATATCTACACGTCGCACATGATCGAAGAACGGGTAGAAGTGCGCGAAGGCGACATTCTGATCATCCACACCGGGTATCACCGCTACGGGTGGGACCAACCGCAGGCCGACGAGATCCGCTACATGGTCAAACATCCCGGTCCAGACCGTGAATTTGCCGAATGGTGCAAGGCCAGGCAGCTCAAGTGGCTGGCGGTGGACTGCGGCAGTGCCGACCACCCCATGAACACGATCATCCGCCAGTGGATGCCGCGCCAGGCCAAAGAAGCCGACCTGCACTTCCAGAGCAAATACGGCAAGCCGTTGGCGGAGGTGTTCACCGATGACAAGTACCAGTTGATGCACATCGAGATGTTCCCCCACGGCATCATTCACGCCGAATGCGTGGGTGGCGACATCGACCTCCTGCTCAACCAGCGGGTGGAGATTGGCTGTTTCCCCTGGCGTTTCGTGGACGGTGAGGCGTCGCTGTGCCGCATGGTGGCGTACGTCGACGACGCGCGGTATGCGGAACTGATGGCGAAGAAGGCGGCCATGCCGAAGACAAAGTTTGGGGATTGTTTGTGTGGGAGGGAGTAGGGAGTGCGGAGTAGGGAGTAGGGAGTACGGAGTAGGGAGTAGGGAGTAGGGAGTAGGGAGT
>CAZXQZ010000231.1:0-6694 GCA_964642445.1 uncultured Anaerolineae bacterium | reverse complement strand
GGGATGGGGGCGGGTCACCCGCCCCGTAGACAGGTCACCAACCCCCATCCCCCATCCCCCATTTGTATTTTCCCCCACACCCGCGGTATACTTACGCCATGCCACTAACGCCCGATTTGGAGTGCGCAAGCCATGCTTGCGCCTTCGCCTGGTGGATCGATGCGACCAGACGACAGCGGCAGCATGGCTGCCGCACTCCAGACCGCCCTATCCAGTGTAGAGGAGGTGGCCAGCACAAGCAATAAGCATCTACGCCGCCAATGACCAACATCCTGATCTACCCCCCATCTATCTTGCGTTCGTTGCAACCTGACATAGGAGAATTCCATGAAGAAACGAAACGTGCTCAACCTGTTTGTCGTGATTGCCCTGCTGCTGGGCCTCACGGCCGCGGCCGTGCAGGCGGCGCCGGTGGAGCGACCCAAGGCGGCCCCGGTCATCCTTGGCCCCTTCGTCGGCGACCCCGTACCCGCCTACCGCTGGGACGGTGACCTGCGCGACTTGCCGCAGGTCCCCGAGTCCGTGGAAAGCCCCAGCGAGACACCCGTCTATCTGACACCGGTCGAAAAGGCAGCTCTTGCGTGGCGCTTTGCACCTGAGGCTCCGGCACCCAAGGTCTCCTCTGGACCGATGCCCCCACCGATTGCCAACTTCGCTGGCATGCAGTTCAGCCAGTTTGGTGCCGGCTGGCCGCCCGATACCAATGGTGACGTGGGCCCCAACCACTACATCGAAACCGTCAACACTTCGGTGGCGATCTTCGACAAGGCCACGGGCACCCGTTTGGTGGGTCTGACCCTGAACAACTTCTTCACCGGCCCGGCCGGCACACCCTGTGACACCAGCAACGACGGTGACCCGGTCGTGCTGTACGACCCCTACGTCGACCGCTGGATTGTCACCAACTTCGCCTGGTTCAACTTCAACACCGGGCCCTACTACGAGTGTATCGCCGTGTCGCAGACAGGCGACCCGGTGGCTGGTGGCTGGTACTTCTACGCCCTGCAGGCCAACACCGGCACCTTCGCTGGCGACTTCTTCAATGACTATCCCAAGCTGGGTGTGTGGTCCGATGGTTACTACATGTCGGCCAATATGTTCGAGGCAGTCGGCACGGGCTTCGGCGTGCGCCTGTGGGGCATGAACAAGACCCCGCTGCTGACCGGCGCTCCGCTGCAGGAAGTCCACTTCGACCTGTGTCTGGACGGCAGCTGCGGCAGCTTCCTGCCCAGCAACGCCCGCGGCACGGCACCGCCGGCTGGTGCACCCAACTACTTCATGCAGGCCGCCGCGCCCAATGCGATGGACCTGTACGAGTTCGACGCCGACTGGGTGACGCCGGCCAATTCGACGCTGACCGGCCCGGTGTCCATTCCGGTGGACTCGTTCGGGATCGTCGACTACGGCATTCCGCAGCAGGGCACGGGGCAGACGCTGGACTCGCTCAGCTTCCGCCTGATGATGCAGCTGCAGTACCGCAACTACGGGACGCATGAGTCGCTGTACGCGCTGCACACCATCAACGAGGGCGGCCGCGCCGCCACTCGTTGGTACGAAGTGCGCAACCCGGGCGGTACCCCGGTGCTGCACCAGCAAGGCACGCACAACCTGGCCGATGGTGCCCACCGCTGGATGGGTAGCATTGCCGCCGACAAGGATGGCAACATCGCTGTCGGTTACAGCGTCTCGAGCAACACCATGTACCCGGCGATCCGCTACGCCGGCCAGCGTTACGGTGAATTCCTCGGCCAGCTGACGCAAACCGAAACCAGCCTGATCGAAGGCACCGGTGCGCAGACCGGTATCGCCCGTTGGGGTGACTACAGTGCGATGACGGTAGACCCCAACGACGACTGTACCTTCTGGTACACCCAGGAATACTACGCCGCCACTGGCAGCAACTGGCAGACACGCATCGGCTCCTTCAAGTTCCCGGCCTGCGGTGCGCCGAAGGGTACACTGAACGGTCGTGTCTACAACACCGTGACGAATGCCGGCGTGCCGGGCGCGCCCGTCACCCTGGCCGGCCCCGAGACCCTGACCACCGTCACCGACGCCAGCGGCAACTACAGCATCCAGGTCCTGCCGGGCACCTATGCGATCACGGCCGGTCCGCTGCTGCCGGGTTACCCGACGGCGGTCACGGTCAACAACCGCACAGTCGCCGCCGGTGGCACGACCACCACCGACATCGGCCTGGTGCCGGTGCCGAACCTGATCTACAACGCCGTCACGGTCAACGATAACGTGGCTGGCGGCAACAACAATGGCTACCTGGAGCCGGGTGAAAGCGGCGTCCAGATGTTCGTGTCACTGGCCAACAACGGCGCCGCGACCAGCACCGGGATCAGCGCCGTGCTGAGCACGACCACCCCGGGCGTCACGATCAGCCAGAACACCTCCACCTACCCGAACATCGCCGCCGGCGGTAATGCCAACAACAACACCGCCTACGTCGTGTCGGTGGCCGATACCGTGGTGTGTGGCGCGCTGCTGGACTTCTCACTCGCCGTGACCACCGCCCAGGGCAACTACACCCTGCCGTTCACACTGCAGGCCAGTGTCCCGCAGCCGGCGATGAACGCCTTCTTCGATAACTTCGAAAACGGTGTCAACGGCTGGACGACGGGTGGTACCGGCAATACCTGGGCCCAGACGACTGAGGCCTCGTACAGCCCGACCCACTCCTGGACTGACAGCCCCGGTGTCTCCTATCCCAACAACGTGAACTCGTGGCTGCAGTCGCCGGTCATCGACCTGACGGGCAAGTACGACATCAACGTGTCGGGCTTCTATAAGTACGCCCTGGAGCCTGGCTTCGACTACGCGTACCTGGAATGGTCCACCAACGGCGGCACCACGTGGGCCGCGACACCGCTGACCGACTTCAATGGCGTGCAGGACACCTTCACGCAGGTCGTCAAGGCTGCGGACCCGCTGGAGAACCAGTCCAACGTGCGCCTGCGCTACCGCTTCTACTCGGACAGTGGTGTGGTCTTCGACGGCTTCTACGTCGATGACTTCGCCGTCACCTACGTGCCGGTCGTCTGCGAGCCCGTCGTCCCGACGGCGGTCGAGCTGAGTGACGTCGACACCACGCCGACCACCGCACCGTATGGCGCGTTGCTGGCCATGCTGGCCGTCGCCGCGCTGGGTGGTGTGCTGGTTCTGCGTGCACGGCGCAGCGCCTAACCATCGTGCGGGACCCCGCCCGCCTGAGTGAATCCAAAAGCCAGGAAAGCGCACGTTTTCCTGGCTTTTTGTTGGAGTAGGGAGTAGGGGTGAGATCACCTGCTGCTCCCTACTCCCTAACTCCCTACCCCCCATTTGCACAATCCCCGCACGCTGTGTATACTCTCATTGCGCTGTATTTGTACACAAGTTGCACGCTTGCACATCCAGCCGTTGCGTGACCGGGTTCCTGCGGGGCAGGGCCGGTCGCAGCGGTTGCCACAGGAGGTGCCACCACATCCACTTGACCTCGATGGTACGAATCTTCGTGACCGATGACCTTCCCCAAGTTCAGAGGAGGAACCACCATGCAGCTTCGCTCACTTGCTCGCGCCGGCGCCCTGATGATGGTGCTGGCCCTCGTGCTGTCAATCGCCGGTGGCGTGTTTGCCGCTCCCCTGGGAAACACCGCACCGGCACCCGTTTCCGCCCCACAGTCCCAAGAGTCCAATGCGCTGGCCCGCCTGCAGGCGGATGCCGGCGGCAGTGCCACAGTCAACTTTGCGACCCAGACCGGTGTCGCCCGTTTCCTCAGCCTCACTGCACCGTTGAGCACACTGGATGCGTCGGCCGCGCCTGAAGCCCAGGCAGCGGTTTTCTTTGACCAGTACGGCCAGGTCTTTGGTGTGACCGACGCTGCGTCCGAGCTCAGCCTGGTCCGGCAGACGACCGATGCGACGGGGGCGACACTCCTGGTGTATGCCCAGGTGTACCAGGGGCTGCCGGTCTTCGCCGGTGAGCTGCGCGTGCACTTTGCGCCCGCCGGCTGGCTTCGCGTAGTCAATGGCTACTTTGTGCCGGGTATCACGGTGGGTGCCGCGCCGGCTGTGAGTGCCGCGGCCGCCGATGCCACCGCCGTGGCGCACGTGGGTAAGGCGGGTACCACGGCACGCGCCAACACCCTGCTCGTCTTCCGCACCGGTTTGGCCCAGGGCGTTCAGGGCACGAATCACCTGGCGTACCGCGTCGAAGTCGGCAACGGCAGCACCGTGCGCGAGTTTGTCTTCGTCGATGCCCACAGCGGCAAGGTGTTGGACCAGGTGTCTGGCATTCACGAGGACGATGCACCCACGGCGCTCAATCGCCAGATTTCTGAGACAAGCCTGGCTAACGTCGTGTGGACCAACCCCCCTGACCCTGAGCCGATCCCAGCCGGCTGGGCCGGCGGCACGGCGCAGCAGGTGACCGACTGGAACGACGAGGCGGCCGGCAGCAAGGAGACGTATTACCTGTTCAGCAGCATGGCCGGCCGGGACTCCTACGACAACAACGGCGCGACGATGCGCACGGTCAACAACGACCCCGGCATCGCCTGCCCCAATGCCAACTGGAACGGCATCAGTACCAACTACTGTACCGGCGTCACCAGTGACGACGTCGTGTCGCACGAGTGGGGCCATGCCTACACCGAGTACACGAGCAACCTGATCTACCAGTGGCAGTCAGGCGCGCTCAACGAGTCGTATTCCGACATCTGGGGCGAAACAGCCGACCTGCTGAACGGCCGCGGGACCGATACACCGGGCCCTGTGCGCACCAGCAACGTCAATGCCTGTTCGCTGCATACCGTACCACCGGCTGTGTTGACGGTGAATGCGCCGCCCGTGATCGCCGGCAACTACCGCGCCCAGGCCGCGGCGTTTGGTGCCCCCCTGACCACACCGGTGACGGGTGATGTCGCCCTGGCCGATGATGGCGTCGGCCATCCCGGCCAGCCCGCCAACGGCAGCGACCCCACGACGACCGACGCCTGCGAGCCGCTGGTCAACGGGGCGCAGATTGCGGGCAAGATTGCCCTGGTCTACCGCGGCACCTGCGCTTTCACGGTGAAGGTCCTCAACGCCCAGAATGCTGGTGCCATCGGGGTCATCGTGGGTAACTACGTATCGGGCGGTTTTGGCCTGCCCGGCATGGGTGGTGCCAACGCCTCGATCACCATCCCCAGCCTGGGTGTCGATTATTTCACAGCGGATGCCGTCGACGACCAGCTGGCCAACGGTGTGGTCAACGTCACCCTGGGCCTGCTCAGCGTCGTGACCGATGATTCCTACCGCTGGCTGATGGGTGAAGACTCGTCCGCCTTTGGCGGTGCCATCCGCGACATGTGGAACCCGCTCTGTTACGCCGATCCGGGCAAGGTGTCCGACCAGTTCTACTACTGCGATGTCAGCGATGGCGGTGGGGTGCATACCAACTCGGGTGTACCCAACCACGCCTTCGCCCTCATGACCGACGGCGGCACCTTCAACGGCCAGACCATCACCGGTCTCGGACTGACGAAGGCCGCCCACATCCACTGGCGTGCCCAGTCCACCTACCTGGGTCCGGCGTCGGGTTTCCCCGACCACGCCGACGCCCTGGCGCAGTCGTGCCAGGACCTGATCGGCGTCAACCTGTTTGCCCTGAGCACGAGCAGCGGGTCGCAGGTTCCATCGGGTCAGGTCATCTCGGCGGCAGACTGCACCGAGGTGAACGAGGTCATTGCCGCGGTGGAGTTCAACCTGCCACCCACGCAGTGCAACTTCCAGCCGATCCTGCAGCCCAACGCACCACCGCTGTGCACCAGCGGCTCGGCCAACGACATCTTCCTGGACAACTTCGAGACCGGACCGGGCCTGCCCGGCTGGACCCTGACGAACCAGGGCGTCTATGCCGGCTGGACCCCACGCGACTGGGTGCGTAACACGTCACTGCCCGGCAGCCGTCCGGGTGCGGCCGCCTACGGCATCGACCCGTTCGGTGGCCAGTGTGACGGCAGCCCGGCCGACGAGTCGAGTGTCATGCGTATGGAAAGCCCGCTGATCGTGATTCCCGGTGGCGCGGCACCGAAGCTGGCCTTCGATCACTACGTCGCGACCGAATTCGGCTACGATGGTGGCAACCTGGAGATCAGCGTCGACGGCGGGGCCTACACCCTGGTACCGGCGGCGGCCTACACATTCAACGCCTACAACACCACCTTGATCACTGCGGGCGGTGGCAACACCAACCCGATCGCCGGGCAGGCGGCGTTCTCCGGCACCGACGGTGGTGTCGTTGGCGGCAGCTGGGGTCAGTCACAGATCGACCTGGCGGCCCTGGGCGTCACACCGGGCAGCACCGTGCGCCTGCGCTACAACATGGGCACCGACGGCTGCGCCGGCGTCGACGGCTGGTACGTCGACGATGTGCGGGTCTACACCTGTGGTGGGCCGACGGCCGTCTCCTTGAGTGCGCTCGAAACCAGCGAAACGCCAACAATGGCCACCACGTGGCTGGCAGTTGCGGGTATCGCCGTCCTCGGTGCCGCCGCAGTCATCCTGCGCCGCCGCGCACGTGCGTAAAACCATCACCGGGCCGGTCCTTTTCCTGCCCGCGTGAGTGAATCGAGAAGCCAGGTGGATGCGAGTTCGCCTGGCTTTTGCTTTTGGAGTACGGAGTAGGGAGTACGGAGTAGGGAGTACGGAGTAGGGAGTACGGAGTA
>CAZXQZ010000230.1:0-6705 GCA_964642445.1 uncultured Anaerolineae bacterium | reverse complement strand
GCTCCGAATCGCTCTTGATCGGCACCACGTAGACCGTCTCTGGCTCGTGGGCGTGCACGGCGATCGGGAAACCAAAGTCGCTCGGCAGGTTACCGCTGACCTCGTGCCAGCGCTCGCCGGCGTCGTCGCTGCGCATGACGTCCCAATGTTTCTGCATGAACAGCACGCCCGGGCGGGCGGGGTGCATGGTGATGCTGTGCACGCAGTGCCCGACCTCGGCGTTGGGGTCGGGCAGCTCGAAGTTCGAGATCAGCCCCTGGTTGATTGGTCGCCAGGTTTGACCGCCATCGTCGCTGCGAAACGCACCCGCGGCCGAGATGGCGACGTAGATACGGTGGGGATCGCTGGGATCGAGCAGGATGGTGTGCAGGCACATGCCGCCGGCGCCGGGCTGCCAGAGGTGGCCCTTGGCGCTGCGCAGACCGGCGAGCTCCTGCCACGTCTTGCCGCCGTCGTTCGAGCGGAACAAGGCCGCGTCTTCCGCCCCGGCGTAGACCACGTCGGGGTCGGTGAGGGATGGTTCGAGCCGCCAGATGCGTTTGAACTCCCAGGGGTGCTGGGTGCCGTCGTACCACTGGTGGGTACCGGGCACGCCCGCGTAGACGAACTCGTTGCCGACGGGTGCCCACGTCTGCCCGCCGTCGTCGGAGCGCTGGATGAGCTGGCCAAACCAGCCGGTGGACTGCGAGGCATACAGCCGGTTGGGGTCGGCGGGTGAGCCGTTGATGTGGTAGATTTCCCAGCCAGCGAAGTGGGGTCCGCTGACGTTCCACTGCCTGCGTGCTTCGTCTGAGGTCAAAATGAAGGCGCCTTTGCGTGTGCCGACCAGGACGCGAATTTTGTCCATGCACGAGCTCCTTTTTGGGTGGGGTTGGGGGTTGGGTTGGTTGCGCCAGGTTGAGTTCGTTGTAAGTTGTAAGGGAGTGATTGTAGACCACTTGTTCTGGTTTGTCAAATTGGCGATGCGCGGGAGGCAGATCGATGTGCCGCGAGGTAACTGCGGGGGTCACGGTAGTCGGATGGCGCTGGCCTTGCCCAGCAGCCGCACCTGCTCGTCGTCCATCTTGAGGAAGAGCAGGTAGGTCAGTTGTTCGACGTAGTCGCCGTAGGATACGCCGTCGTCGCGCAGGACGTTGCAGTAGTTCCAGAGGCGCTGGGCGATGGCGGTGTTGTTCGGTCAGGGGAGGCAAAGCAACAGTTGCCTGTCTCAATTCGCTTCCAGCGATACCATACTGACCCGCTGTTGTCTTGGCTTGGCCTTCGATGTAATCGCGCGCCGCTTCGGTATTGAAGTATGCCTCAAGATATCCTGGCAACACTAAATCCTTCGGTACCAATGCACGAATCAGCTTATCAGGATACAAGGCCGCAAAGGGCGCATGACGCACCAGTCCGCAAGCTTCAACAAGATTGCGACTGCCGTTGTAGCGCGTGAAGAACAAGTCGCCTTCCTCAATGAGATACGCCGATTGCTTCGTTTCGTCAACATTCAGCAAATAGCGCGGATCATCAAAACTTACCAACATAGGACGCACTGCGCTTACCCGAAGTATTGGCACTCCTGGTGGCTCTGCTTCAGGTCTGCCACCGAAGTAACCATTTTTCAGCTCAATGAGCAGTTGGTCAAACCTCGCCCACACCCACCCCTCCGGCAGCATCGCCAACCCATCCGCATCCACCCCCTTCGGCTCCACATACCGCTTGCCGGGATTGGCGCGCTCCCACTGGACGCGGCGCTCGGCCAGGATGCGGGCCAGCAGCGCGGACGCCGGTTCATAAGGGCGGGAGGACCCCGCCCCTACATGCGCCAGCTCCGCCTCGGTGGGCACCAGCCGGCCCTCGCACGCGGCCTTGAGCACGGACGCCTTGTAGCGCCGCAGGGCAGCCTGCACCCGCTTCAGCGCCGCCACGCCGGCATCCAGGCGGCTGAACTGGGTCTCGATCTCGGCGACGATGCGGTGCTGTTCGTTCGTTGGTGCAATCGGTATGAGTTGTGCTCGAACGTCGTTATCTCTAACCGCTGGATAGCTGACGCCGCGTTGAAATCTACCAAGCTCTTCCAAGAAACGGTCATTGAGGCAGTAATAGAACAAGTACTTCCCCAAGACACCGGGTCTGGTCCGCAATACACAGAAACCAGTCGAAGCTACCTGCCCGTCATACTTCACCGGGACCAGACCTATATTCTTGAGATAAGTTCGCACCGTTGAAAACAGGACATCCTCGGTGCGTATCATCTGCCGCGCTCGCGATGGTGCGTCTTTGCCCAAATACACTTTGGGTTCAAGTATGGTATTGGTGTGGTTGTCAATTGACGAAATGTCCAGATAAATGAATTCCACATCGGGCATTGCGCTTGGTTCCGTCTTCTCAACGTGCTGCGTGACTTCACCAATAGTCGTCCATATCCACCCAGCCGGCAGGCCGTTCTCCGATTGCGCGTTGTCGTTCGCCGTGTTCATACCACCAACGCCTCGTTTATCTCACCCACCAGCGCCAGCCAATCCGTCCCCAGCGCGCGCCGCGCACCCAGCCGGCCGCCGCGGTTGAAGAACTCGCCGTAGTCCAGGTCCTCCGGTGCGACCTCCAGGTTGACGCCGATGTGCTCGGCGATGCGGTCCAGCCACCAGCGCTGCTCGGCGCTGAACGTCCGCCCGGACTGCTCCTGCGCGGCCAGCCACCCGGCGTAGCGCCGCTGCACCTGCTCCGGGTAGGGCGCCAGCTCGTCGTCCAGCTGCACGGCGTGGCGCACCAGGCTGACCAGGTCGGTCAGCACGCGCGGCGCCCGCACGCCGCGCACCCGGTCCCGTTCCAACTGGGCGTAGGCGCGCCACAGGCTCTCGGTGGTCCAGGCGTGCGGCGGCAGGCGCAGCTGCTCGGCCAGCTCGGCCAGCTGCTGTGCGTGCAGCCGGCGCTGGCGATAGGGCTGGCCGTAGATGATCTCCAGCGCGGCGATCTGGTCGCGGTGCTCCACGATGAACTGCTGGAAGGAGCTGACCGTAGCCAGGGCCTGGGCCGTGGCGTCGTCGCTGAAGCGCGCCTCGCGTACCGTGTCGATGCTGGTAACGTCCACCGTCTGCTCGTCGCGCGCCTGGATTTCGATCAGCGTCTGGCGCAGCTCGGCCGCGTCGAACAGCCGCGCGGCCTCCTCCATCAGCCGCGCGGCCTCCTCCATCAGCTCGGCGGCGGCTGCGGCGATCTCCTCGGGCGATAGCGGGCGGGGGGACCATGGTCCCCCCGCCCTGGGTGATCAAGGGCGGCATGGTGCGCAGGCGGCCGCGCAGCGTCACCGGTTCGCGCACCCAGCGCAACAGCGTCTCGGGTTGGTGGAAGGCAAAGACGCGGCGGCTGCGCGGCTCCGGGTCCAGCCCGTTGGTGAAGAAGGTCTCCACCCCGGTGCTCTCGTAGAGGAAGGGCAGCGGCGAATGCCAGTGCAGCGGCGTTGCGCCCAGGCCGATGCTGTACCTGGCCGACTGCGCCTCGACCCCGCTCAACGTCGTTCCCTCCGGCTTGGCCTCGACCACGCCAATGGCTTTGCGCTGGACGAAGAGCAGATAGTCGGCTGGCCCGGTGCTGAGGGGAAACTCGCGCCCGGCCCAGCGCCCAGGTTGAGTGCGCGGCGATCCTGCACCACCCACCCGGCAGCCTGGAGGAGTTTGTCGATTCGTTTACAGGCCCCTCGTCGGCATTCTTGCCATCATGTGGGGCCGCCGCTGGTTCCAGCCGGTTTGTGAAGTATTCGCCTGCGTGTGATCTGGTATGGTATAATGGGCTTAAACTTTCGACAGGAATTACCGCATGACCGCCGGCCTGACCGTTATCCTGACCCACGAACACACCGACTTCGACGCGCTGGCGTCGATGCTGGCTGCGGCGAAACTCTACCCGGAGGCGTATCCGGTCCTACCGCGCCAGCTGAACCGCAACGTGCGCGAATTCCTGACCCTGTACCGCAACGAGCTGCCCTTCGTCGCCGCACACGAACTGCCGGCGCGCCGTATCGATCATGCCATCGTGGTGGATACGCAGGCCTATGCCCCGATTCGCCGTATGTCCAACCAGACCACGATTCACATCATCGATCACCACGAAGCGCAGCGCCCGTCGCTGCCCGCCGGCTGGACCAGCGAGGGTGACCGCGTCGGCGCCACCACGACCCTGCTCGTCGAGAAGCTGCAGGCGCGTGGCGTCACACTGAGCTCCATCGAGGCCTCCTGCCTGCTGTTGGGCATCTACGAAGACACGGGTGCGCTCACCTATTCCGCCACCACCGAGCGCGACGCTCTGGCCGTGGGTTACCTGCTGCACCCGGCGCGCGGGGCGCGCCTCGACATCCTGGGTCGCTTTCTGCACCACCCCCTGAGCCCACAGCAGCAGGTGCTCTTGCAGCAGTTGATCACCCACAGCGAACCGTACGAATTCGGTGGCCAGCCGATGATCATCGCCACCGCACACCTGCGCGACTACGACGATGAGATCTCAACCCTGGCCCACCGCGTGCGTGACCTGTACGAGCCGGCCGCGGTCTTCCTGCTCGTCGACCTGGGTGACCGCATTCAGATCGTGGCCCGCAGTACCACCGACACCACCGATGTGGGGCAGATCACCAGCCAACTGGGGGGTGGGGGCCACGACCGTGCCGCCGCCGCCCTGGTACGCGGCCAATCGCTGTTCGAGGTGAAAAGCCGCCTCATCGAGCTGCTGCAGCAGAGTGTGCGTCCCACGGTGACCGTTGCCGAAATCATGTCGTGGGGTGTGCAGTCGCTCGACCCTGACCTGGCCGTGGGTGATGCAGCTGCCCGCATGGAGCGTTTTGGCTTCGAGGGCTATCCGGTGGCCGACCTGGGCAAGGTGGTGGGGATGCTCACACGCCGCGAGGTCGACCGTGCCCTGCGTCACGGCATGCACCAGGCACCGGTGGCACAGATCATGAGCCGCGGCAGTTACAGCGTAACGCCGGAGGATGGCCTGGACGTCCTACAGCGCCGCATGATGGAAACCGGATGGGGGCAGATGCCGGTGGTCGATCGGGAGAGTGGCCAGATGGTGGGCATCGTCACGCGCACCGACCTGATCAAACTGTGGGGTGGTGAGCCGCGACGCGTTTCCCAGGCCGACGAGATCAATGCCCGCATGCAGGCCCTGCTGCCCCAGCCGTTGATCACCCTGCTGCTGAAGTCGGGCGAGGCGGCATCGCAGCTCAATTATCCACTGTACGCAGTGGGCGGTTTTGTGCGCGATCTGCTGCTGGACCGGCCCAATTTCGACATCGACCTGGTTGTGGAAGGGGATGCCATTGCCCTGGCGCGCTTGCTGGCCCAAACCTACGGCGGCCACGTTCGCTCGCACCGCCGATTTGGCACGGCCAAGTGGGTGGTACGCCCCGAAGGATCGATGGCCGGGGCGACGTCGATCCCTGGCCAGCACCGGGCCGAGGAGCACGAGGCCGACGATGAGCCGGTCGAAGAGGAGCTGATCGAATACCGCGGCGCCGCGGAGGGGCTGGACGTGGTTGTCCGCGACCTGCCGGTCAGCAGTCTTGATTTTGTGACAGCGCGCACCGAGTTTTACGAGCATCCCACGGCGCTGCCCACCGTAGAGCGTTCGTCGATCAAACTCGATCTGCACCGGCGCGATTTTACTATCAACACCCTGGCGATTCATCTGAACCCGGAGCGGCGCGGCGAGCTGCTCGACTTCTACAATGGCAAGGAAGACCTGGAAAACGGCGTGATCCGGGTGCTGCACAGCTTGAGTTTCGTCGAAGACCCCACGCGCATTCTGCGCGCCGTGCGTTTCGAGCAGCGTTTTCAGTTCCAGATCGAGCCGCGCACCGAGCAGTTGATCGTCGATGCGCTGGATTTGATCGGACGTATCAGCCCGGCGCGCCTGCGGCACGAGTTGGAGCTGATCCTGGAGGAGCGGGAGCCAGAGCATGCCCTGGCCCGCCTGCAGCAGATGCGGGTGCTGGAGCATATCGACCGCCACCTCACCTACGACCGCTGGATCGCTGACCGGTTTGTCGATCTGCGCAACGCGCTGCACGAAAGTCCGCTGCCGGAAGAGATGCCGCGTCTCTACCTGGCACTCTGGCTCTACCGCCTCGACCGTGCCGCGGATCTGAGCGTGACCGACCGCCTGCGCCTGCGCGCCGATACGCAGCGTGTCCTGGCCGACGTACGCGCCATGCAGCGCCAGCTCACCGAGTTGGGCCGGCCTGCCCTGCGCCCCAGTGAGATCGACGCCATCCTGCAGCCCAGCAGCCCGGCCGCGCGCCGGGTGGTGCGCGTGGCCTGTGAATCGTGGCTGGTGCAGCAGCGCATCGATTTTTACGAACGCAACCTCATGCACGTCAAGATATCACTCGATGGCCACCACCTGCGCGCCCTGGGCATCCCACCCGGCCCCGTCTACCGCCAAATCCTGACCACCGTGCGCGCCGCACGCCTGGACGGCACCATCCAAACCGCCGAAGACGAAATCGCCCTCGCCCAAACCCTGGCCATTACATAAAAAGGTCCGCCCATCAGCGGCATTGACCGCAAATACACGCCAATAGACGCCAACATTCACATCGGTGGCTCACAGCTCCAACTGTAGCCCACCGATGTGGCGCAGGCGGGTAGCTCATCCCAGTCCCGGCTTTGACCTGCGATATCCAAAAACCCCTACTCCGTACTCCCTACTCCCTACTCCGTCCTCCCT
>CAZXQZ010000229.1:0-6711 GCA_964642445.1 uncultured Anaerolineae bacterium | reverse complement strand
GGAGCAGGGAGTAGGTGGGGTATGAGGATGTGGACTTGTGATTCCGGATTGGCCGGGTGAGGGCAGGGGGTGTTTATGTCGATATTTTCGTTGCAGGGGCCGGTGAAGTCGGCGGAGATGACTGTGGACGGCGATCACCGTATTGCCTTCGATGTGCGTGATCTGGAGTTTCGTTATGGCTCGTTCGTCGCGGTGACCGGCATTTCACTGGAAATCCCGGCGCGCCAGATTACCGCGATCATTGGGCCATCGGGCTGCGGGAAAAGCACCTTCCTGCGCTGCTTCAACCGTATGAATGAACTCATCCCGGGCACCAGTCACTCGGGTGAAATTCTGTTCCATGGGCAGAACCTGTACAGCCCCGACGTGGATCCGGTCGAAGTGCGGCGCCGCGTGGGCATGGTGTTTCAGAAGCCCAATCCGTTTCCACAGTCCATTTACGACAACATCGCCTACGGTCCCCGCGTCAACGGCTTCCAGGGTAACATGGATGACCTGGTCGAAAAGAGTTTGCGCTCCGCCGCCCTGTGGGATGAGGTGAAGGACAAGCTCAAAGCGAGCGCGTACGCCCTCTCCGGCGGCCAACAGCAGCGGCTCTGCATCGCACGCGCCATTGCCATCGAACCCGAAGTGATCCTGATGGACGAGCCGTGCTCGGCCCTCGATCCTGTTGCCACGCTCAAGATCGAAGAGCTGATGAAAGAGCTGGCGACTCAATACACTATCGTCATCGTGACCCACAACATGCAGCAGGCGGCGCGTGTCTCGGACCTGACCGTTATGATGATGCTGGTCGATGGCACCCGTTCGGGCACCGTGATCGAAGTGGGGGCGACCCATCTCATCTTTACCAACCCCACGGATAAACGCACCGAGGATTACGTCACCGGTCGCTTTGGTTGAACCGGTCAGTCCTGGTGCAGGCCCGCGTGCCGTAGTTGGGACACCAACCAACTGCCCTGCACCGGATGATGCTGTACGAAGGAGACGATGCATGGTACCAGCCCTGCGTGAAGCATTCGAGCGCGAGCTACAAGGTGTCAAGGACGACGTGCTGCAAATCGGCAGCATGGTCGATACGGCCATCGAACAGGCCCTGGCGGCCCTGGTCAACCGCGATGCCGCCCTGGCCCAGGTCGTGGCCGAGGGTGACAAAGAGATCAACACCCTGCGCTTCCGCCTGGAAGAAAAATGCGTCTGGCTGATCGCCCACCAGCAGCCGGCGGCGCGCGATTTGCGTATGATCGTGGCCGCCATGAACATCGACACCGAATTGGAGCGCATGGCCGATCACGCGGCCGGCATTGCGCGCATCGTCGTGCAGATGGGTGACGAGCCGCTCATCAAACCGCTGATCGACATTCCCCTCATGGCCGATGCGGCGCGTGAGATGGTCGCCCGCTCGCTGGAAGCCTTTATCCACAGCAACGCCGACCTGGCGCGCGACGTGGCCCGCCATGACGATTACGTCGATCAGCTCTACCAGCAAATCTTTCGCGAACTGCTCACATACATGATGGAGGACCCGCGCACGATCACGCGCGCCCTCTACCTGCTGTTCATTGCACACAACCTGGAACGCATTGGTGATCGCGCAACCAACATCGCCGAACGTGTCGTTTTTATGACCAGCGGCGAACTGCGTGAGCTCAACCCAGAACCCGAGGCGACAAGGCTCCATTAGTTATGTCATTCCAGGCAGGATATGCGCCTATGAACGTCAGCCGAACCATCCTGGTTGTCGAAGACGAAGCGGCGCTGCGCGATCTGCTCGTCTACAACCTGCAGCGGGAGGGATACCAGACGCTGGAGGCACCGAGCGGTACGGATGCGCTGCGCCTGGCACGCAGCCACAAACCAGACCTGGTCATCCTCGATCTGATGCTGCCCGAGCTCGATGGGCTGACCGTCTGCCGCACCCTGCGTCGCGAACCGGCAACCGCCGCCTCAGCGATCCTGATGTTGACCGCACGCAGCGGTGAAATCGACAAGATCGTGGGTCTCGAAGCCGGTGCCGACGACTATCTGGTCAAACCGTTTGGCCTGGGGGAGCTGCTGGCCCGTGTGCGCGCCATGCTGCGCCGTTCGCGCGTGGCCGTGCTGCGCGAGACACTCGAAGCGAGCGATCTGACCCTCGACCTGATCGCCCGGCGTGCCACGCACGCCGGGACCGAGTTGGCGCTGACGCCGAAAGAATTCAGCCTGTTGGCGGAATTGATGCGCCACCGCGGGGCTGTACTGACCCGTGACCTGCTCCTCAACCGCGTGTGGGGCTACGACTACCACGGGGATACGCGCACCGTCGATGTCCACGTGCGCTGGCTACGTGAAAAAATCGAAACCGATCCCTCACACCCGCTGCGCATCCAGACGGTGCGCGGTATCGGTTACCGTTTTCAAGGATAGTCGATGGACTGGTCACCCGGCAACATCGGGTTGCTGACCCTGGGCGTTATCGTGCTCGTCCTGCTGTGGTGGCTCAAGCGGACGAACGACCGGCTGCGCACCATCCAACAGCGGCATGCCCACCAGGTACGGGAGACAGCCGCCCTGGAGGCGCGCATCCAGACCCTCCTGGGCGAACGCACCGCGTTGGGCTCGACTGCCACCTGTGGTTTATTGGTGGTAGACCGCCAACGCAGGATCACCTGGCTCAATGAGGCGGCGCAGGAGCTCTTTGGCACGCGCGAGGCCCTGAACCGCCCGCTGATCGAGGTCGTAGTCAGCTATGAGATTGCCCAGGTCGTGCAGGATGCCGTCGAACGCAACGTGCAGGTCGAACGCGTGATCACACACAAAGAAAGCCTGTGGCGCGTGCGTGCCCGCACGACGTCCGAAGCCCAGACTGTACTGGCGGTCGAGGACGTCACCGAGCTGCAGCGCCTGGGCCGCGCGCGGCGCGATTTTGTCGCCAACATCTCCCACGATCTGCGCACCCCGATCGCCGCAATCCAACTGACCATCGAGACGCTGCGCAACGGGGCCATCGATAACCCGGCGGTCGCCGAACGGATGCTGGAGAACATGGCGGTGCAAACCGATGCGCTGCAGCAGCTGGCCGGTGAGTTGTTCGATTTGAGCCAGATCGAATCGGGACGGGTACTGCTGCGTTTGTTGACCATCCAGGCGCACGACATCGTCGATCCGGTGGTCGAACGACTGCGTCCGCAGGCCGAACGTAAGCACCTGACTATTCACGTCGACGTACCAGACGGTCTGCAAATGCTCGCCGACCCCGACCAGGTACAGAAGGTGTTGGCCAATCTGCTGCACAACGCCATCAAATTCACGCCGGCCGACCGTGCGCTGGGCGTGGCGGGCGCCGAGTTTTCCTTCGGCGATGGCGCATTCACTTGGACGCAGACCAATGATCGCCTGGTGCACCTACCGGCACCGCCAGATGGTTTCGCCGAGGGTACATGGGCGGTGCTCATGGTGTGGGATGAAGGGCTGGGGATACCACCCAGCGAGCAGTCGCGTATCTTCGAGCGCTTCTACAAGGGGGATCGCGCCCGCGTACGCACCGGTGAAACCGGCGCCGGCCTGGGTCTCTCGATCGCCCGCCACATCGTGGCCGGCCATGGTGGGCAAATCTGGACCCAGAGCGACTACGGCCGGGGTGCGCGCTTCTTTTTCACCTTACCTGTGGGCTGAACAAGCTGTGGTCCTGCGCGAAGACTTGGAGTTATCCTCTGAATTTGGTAGAATAGCGCATGGACGAACCTGCGGTCCTCTGCCACAATGACCGCAGTCGTGATCAGCCGACATCTTCCATGCCGATGCGTTGCCGCATAGGTGCCAGCCATGCCTGAGATTAGTCGTTTCTTTGGAATTATCATCGCCATGTTCTACGACGAACACAACCCACCGCATTTTCACGCGCGGTATGGTGATCACCAGGTTGCCGTCGAAATCACCTCGCTTCGGGTATTGGAAGGACATCTTCCACCACGCGCCTTGGGACTTGTCATTGAATGGGCTTCGCAGCACCAACAAGAATTGATAAACGACTGGCAGCTGGCACGTAATGGAAAACCACCCCAAAAGATTGCACCACTTCGTTGAGGAGAATCAACCATGCTACGTGATGTCATAACAGCTTCATATCAAGGTGAATACCGGATTGAAGTTACTTTCGATGATGGTGAATGTGGCGTCGTTGACTTCTCTCCCTATCTGGAGCGGGAGGGGGTATTCCAACGATTTCACGATATGGACTATTTCCGCCAATTCAGGGTCAACCCCGAACTTGGCACCCTGACCTGGCCCGATGGGGTCGATGTGGCTCCAGAAACACTTTATGCGCAGGCCACAGCGACACCGCTCCCCGCCTGGATGATTCCCGAAGATGCGCTGGCGTAGGTCTTGGAGCCTATTCGAATAACCTGATATTCGCCTCAAAAAAAGCGCCTGAGAGCAGTTATGCGGATCGGTTCTTGGTGCGTCGATGTAGCGGCATCGTCGCCGTTGCCGACATGTAATTGGCAGGACGGCACCTGCCCCAGGAGGAACGACCGTGCCTACTGAAGAGGAACCTGCCGACCTGGCTGTCATGCCACAGGAAATCGAGTACAAGTTCGCCGTGCCCGATGCGGCCACCTTCGAGCAGCTGCGGACCTTGACCGAAATAGGCCCGTTTGCCCTGGAGGACGCTGGCCTTCGGCAGGATGACGACGTCTACCTGGACACGCTCGAGTATGCGATCCTGCGCGCCGGCTACGTCTGCCGGCTGCGCCGCCGTGACGATACCTGGCAGGCGACGATCAAGGGGCTGCACAACCAGCGCGGCGATGGGGACAGCGGTCTCCATCAGCGCACCGAAGTCGAAGTGATGCTGCCCGGTCCGGCAGAACCCCACGACTGGCCCGCCGGGCCAGCACGTGACCTGGCCCTGACCCTGGCCGGCGACGACCCGCTCGTCGAGGTGGTACACCTGCGGCAGCGGCGTCATATTCGTGCCGCCTGGCTGGCCGGGCACCCGGTGGCGGAAGTGTCAATGGATGAAACCGAACTGGATGGTGCCGAGCAGTCCCTCTGGATGCTGGAGCTCGAACTGGTTCCGACCGGGACGGAGACCGAACTCCAGCAGTTGAGCGAAGCCTTACGGACACCCTTCCCCATGCTGCAGCCTGAAAACCGCTCCAAGCTCGAACTGGCCCTGGGTCACAACGGCCTTGTGGTGGCCAAGCTCCTCGACCCCACCCCCGAACCCGCCGCCGCGCCCGAAACCGGCAAACTGCCCAAGTCGCCCGGCGTACGGGGTGATGACCGGATGAGCGAAGCGGGACGCAAGGTGTTACGCTTTCATTTTCGCCGCATGCTGCGCTGTGAAAAGGGCACGCGCACAGGCGAAGACATCGAGCAACTGCACGACATGCGGGTCGCCACGCGGCGCATGCGCGCCGCCATGCGCATCTTCGAGGCCTCTTACGATGAGGACACGGTCAAGCCGATCGTGCGTGGCCTGCGCCGCACCGGGCGGGCCCTGGGCCAGGTGCGCGACCTGGACGTGCTGCTCAACAAGCTGCGGAACTACACGAAGAAGCTGCCAGCCGACGAGCGTGCGGGCCTGGAGGGTCTGTACGCCGCCTGGGAAGTCCAACGCGAAGCGGCTCGCCGGGCAATGCTGGCCCACCTGGACAGCAAACGTTACAGCGAATTCAAAAAAACGTTCGACGTTTTTGTCGAGACCCCTGACCTGGGTGCGTTGGCGTTCAAACGTAACGTGCCGGTGCGCATCCTCGCCAGCCACGTGGTGCCCAGTGCGGTATGGCAAACCTACGAGGCGATTCGCAGTTACGAGTGGGTCATGGAGCGGGCGCCGATGGCAGTGCTGCATCAGCTGCGCATCGAGGTGAAGGGTTTGCGTTACCTGCTGGAGTTCTTCCGCGAGGCGTTGGGCCCCGAAGCCGAGCTGGCGATTGCCACTCTGACGACCGTGCAGGACACGCTGGGCGACCTGCACGATGCCGACGTGGCGCTGCACCTGCTCAGCGAGTATCTGCAGGACACAACAGGCCTGCCGCTGCTGCGTGCGCGGACCCAGCCGAACGTCGCGGGTGTTGTTCGTTACCTGGAGCACCAGGAGTACCAGCTGCAGCGCTTGCAGCGGCGTGTCCCCGCACTGTGGAAACAGCTCAACCATCCCAAGCTGCGTCGCCAGCTGGGCCTCTGTGTGGCAAGACTCTAATCCCGCTTTCCAACGAGGAATGATGCCACGTCACGTTCTCTTTTTGTGCACCGGCAACTCGTGCCGCTCGCAGATGGCCGAAGCCATCGTCAATCACCGCCTGGCCGGTGACTGGCACGCCGTATCGGCCGGCACCGAACCCGCCGGTTACGTCCACCCCAAAGCGCTGGCCGTGCTTGCCGAAGCCGGCATCCACCTGGAGAATCCACGCTCCAAAAACGCCACCGAGTTCCGCCAGGCGCCGTTCGACCTGGTCGTGACCGTGTGCGACGACGCCGCCGAAAACTGCCCGGTCTGGCTCGGCCAGGGCCGGCGCGTGCACCTCGGCTTCCCCGATCCGGCCAAAGCGACTGGGACCGATGAGGAAATCATGGCCGCCTTCCGCGCCGTGCGCGACGACATCTCCGTGCGCGTGCCGGCACTGTTGGCGGAATACGCCACCCACTAAACAGCGAACGGGATAATACTAAGGGCTCGTAAAAGAATAACTTCCCGTGCTTTTTTGATCGAATTTGGCGGTG
>CAZXQZ010000228.1:0-6785 GCA_964642445.1 uncultured Anaerolineae bacterium | reverse complement strand
GGCGCGCTGGTGTTGGATGCCTATTTCGACCCTTACGACGCTTCGATCCCACATAACCTGGCCTCGGTGAGCAAAAGCTTCATGACGACCCTGGTCGGCATCGCCGCCGACCAGGGCAAACTGAAGCTCGACCAGCCGGTGCTGTCGTTTTTCCCCGAACGCACGATCGCCCAGCGCGACGCCCGCAAAGAGGCGATGACGGTCCGCCACCTGGCCGGTATGGTGAACGGGTTCAAATCGGGCTGCCTGGCCGGTGACGGGCCGACCCTCAACGCCATGCGGGAGAATCCGGATTGGGTTCAGGCCGCCCTCGACCGCCCGATGGCTACCGAGCCGGGCGCGCGCTTCTGCTACGACAGCCCGGGCATGCACCTGCTGTCGGCCATCGTGCAAGAGGTCACGCGGATGACCGCCCTCGACTTCGCCCGCCAGAACCTCTTCACGCCGCTGGGCATCGACCAGGTAGCCTGGCAGTCCGACCCGCTGGGCGTCACGCACGGCTGGGGCGATCTGTACCTGACCCCGCGCGATGCCGCCAAACTGGGTTATCTGTGGCTCAACAACGGTGCCTGGCAAGGTAAACAGGTCGTCGCGTCCGATTGGGTGCAAAACGCCACCACCGCGCACACCGGCACCGGTACCGGCGACGACTACGGGTACGGCTGGTGGATCGCCGACGACGGGTACTTTGCCTCCGGGCGCGGCGGTCAGACGGTCTCTGTGGTGCCGGCCTTGCAGATCGTGATCGTGGTGACCGGCAGCGGGGTCGATTACGACCAGGTGGGACGCTACCTGAAGGCGGCGCTCGTCGATCCGCAGCAGCCGCTGCCGGCCAACCCGGCGGGTGTGGCGCGGCTGGCGGCGACGGTAGCTGCCCTGGCACCACCACCGGTCACTGAGCCGGCGGCGGCGCTGCCACCCACGGCCCAGGCCATTTCGGGTCGCACCTACCGGTTTGGCCCCAACCCCGCAAACCTGGCCACGCTGCGTCTCGCGTTCGATGACCCGGCTGAGGCAGTTGTGGACCTCACCCTGCGCGATCCGGCGGACAGCGTCACCTGGATCGCCGGGTTGGACGGGCGGTTCCGTACATCACCGGACGGGCCGCCGGCACGTGGTTACTGGGCTGATCCGCAGACGTTCGTTTTGACGGTCCTCGACATTGGAGAGCGCACCTACTCGCTGCATTTCGCGGACGACCGGCTGGCGGTCACGGCGCCGGCGCTGGGTCTCGATTTCGAGGGGGAAGTGGAGCAGGATTAGCATGGCACCGTTTCAGACCGTTGCTGGGATCGGCGTGGCCCATGATCCCAACGAAGCCGATACGTCGGCGGTGATCGCCGCCGCGTGGGCGCCGGCGCTCCAGGTGATCGACGCCAGTTGGGGTTTGCCGGCACCGGCGGACTGCCGCGTGGTCGTCATGACCACGTGGTGGGGGTTCGTTTTCGAGTCGGCGCCCTGGTCCTGGCGTGTACTGCTGCTGGGCACCGTGCCGCTGTGGGCGTTGCGCGCCCGCCGCACCTGGCCCATCAGCGCGGCGTGGACGTTACGTTATGGCCGGCGGGTGGTGATTGGCATCAAACCGCCGCGTTTGTGGGCGCAGAGCGACCCAACCGTCGGCCTGGGCATCTTCGTCGAAGAAAATGATACGCCCACCCAGGTACGGCACCTGGTCTGTCACGAGTTGACCCACGCCTGTTCGGCGCATCTGAAACTGCCGGCGTGGCTGAACGAAGGGCTGGCGGCGGTGACGGTCGATCGATTCCTGGGGAAGCAGACGATCCGTTCGGATTCGCGGGCGCTGGTCAGGGACTATCAACCAAAGGCAGGACCACCGGGCTATCGTGAGTTGTCGCGTTTGCAGGGACCTGCCATGTCCTATCACGTCGTGCGCGGTTACTGGCTGGTTCGCTACCTGGAGGACGTCCATCCCGGTTTTCTGCGGCAGTGCCTGGCCGCGCCCCAGCCGGCGCGCCAGATCGAGGCGGAGATCGCGCAGGTTGTGGGAGTGGAACCTGCGTCATTCTGGGTCAAAATCGATGACCTGATCGTGACCCACGGCGCGCCGGCCCTGGGCGATTGACAGGAGTAACGCGTGGCGTGCGGGAGGAGATGGATCTGGGCATGTTATTTCCTGCTGGACACGTCCCCGGCACGGTCCGTAGGATCCCTCGCCGGCCAGCGGTTGTAGACCGTGCCGGGGACGTATCTTATCAGGAATAGCTACTTTTCCAGCACTTGCATAATTTGTGCTGGCCCATCCAATAGTAAGCGCAAGCGGTTGAGCACATCGCGGCCCAGGATTACCTCGTTGCCCAGCTCGTCACCAACGACATAAACACCAGGCAACGTCAAATCCTCAACAATTAGATCGACCAGGTAGAGGTAGACTCGGCGACGTTCACCCCACTGACTTCGCAGACTAGCTTCGAACACCCGCCTGGCCCCGATCTGGCGCAAGGAATCGATTGGGACGATGCTTGCATCAGCTCCCGTGTCAATCATTGCTATCAGATTGACGCGCCGGCCACTCGACGAGATACTGAGGCTAATCTGGCAGATGGGCGCTGCCGGATTGTACGACTGATCATACGGAAACGTGGTCATACCACCTCGTCAGAATGATCGAGTCTTCCACCGCGCCAAAGGTATTCGCCGCGCGGTGCTGGAGTCACCGGTGCGATCAATACTGGCAGCGGGCCAAACCGCTCAGCAACGCGCCTCTGTAAAAGGGACACGTCGCGATCGTGGTCCACTACGCTGCCGTGGTATAGTGCGACGTACTGTCCTGGATAGGTTGATAGAAACTGATCATGCTGGCGCCAGAAAGCTTCAGTTTCAGCATGAATAGCCTCTTCATCCCGGGCTTCCAGGTAGTCACGAACAGCGGTTGCCACCAGTTCTTCGGGTGGTCGTTTCTGGGTCCGGGCTAGTTGAGTTACCTGTTGTACCAAAGAGGGCTCTTTCAGTTCAACGACCGTTGGTCTCGGCACCATTGGACTTTCTCCACGAACACGTCGTCATTGTCTATCGATCGATTGATCTCGTCGCGATGGTCATGGCAATATGGCCTGCCGGGCTGAGTTACGCATTGCTGGGAATTGTATCACCGTGCGTCGTGAAAGGCAAAGAGGAGCGGTTTCTCATGCCCGCAGCACCTCCTGCCGGTGCCAGGCCAGGGCAGCGTGGTCGGGCCACAGGTCGCGTGCGGCCGGTCCGAGGATGCCGCGTCCGGCGAGGGTGGCCAGGTGGCCCGGCACGTTGGGCTGGTGGGCGAGCTGCGGCGCCAGGAGAACCAGGTAGTGTGACGAGACACCGACCAGGCCTTCGTCGAAGGTCCAGTGGCACAGGCGGCAGAGCGCCATCCCGTTGCGCGGGTCGTCGTTGTGGCTCAGGCTCCAGGGGATGATGTGTGCCGCGTCGACGGCAGTGTGGCCGTCGTCGGTCAGCAGGCGGATGCCGCAGAGGGCACAGCGGTGGTCATAGGCCGTGACGACGACGCGGCGGAAGCCTTGATCACGCACGCTCGGGCGGTAGTGCGCGGCGATGTCGGCGGTCTCGCGCAGCGGCTGGGAGTGGGCCGAGGCCAGCAGTTCCTGGCTGTAGCGAAAGGTTTCGAGGTGGGTGAGGCCCAGTTCCAGCAGAGAGGGGTGCAGCTTGGGTGCAAAGTAGGTTTGGATCAACACAGTGCGCAGCTGGTCGCGCGTGGCCTCGATACGCATCAGGTCGTAGAGTTCATCGTCCAGGCGAGCGCCGAGCAGCAGGGTGCGCAGCTGGCTGACGGAAGTGGCGGTGGTGAGGGCGGCCAGGGCGGTTTCCTGGCCAGGTGCCGGCACCAGGTGCCAGAAGCTGTCGTGGCGCAGGTGGAAAAAGGGCATCGCCAGGTTGCCGTGGCGGTCGGCCGGCATCACGCGTACCCAGTAGCCGGCGAAGAGCTCGCCCAGTTCGGGCGTCAGCGTGACCAGGTTGGTGGTCAGACTGCCCTGCGCGCAGAGATCGAGCACGGCCAGGAGGAGCAGCGGTTTATTGGGTGCGCGATAGGTCGTTGCCGCGGTCCAGTGCACGCGGCTGGTGGCGGTATGGAGGTGGGCGAAGCGGTGGAGGTAGTCCATCACGGAATGGGTTACAGGGTCCTTTGAATGCCTGCTACCTTCGGTGTGTTAGTCATCGTCAACACTGTCACCGCGCACCCTTTTCACCCTTGGGTCCAGGCTCCAGCACGTATCCAGCCAGCAAGTCGTTCCTGAATCCGGACGAGACGTTGAGATGAAATGACCCCAAGCCGTGCTTCGATGGCCGATGCATCTGTGCTTGTCAGGCGCCCCAATCGGACGATCGAAGTTGTCTTCAAATGAGTCACAGAGAAATCGGGATCGTCCTGCGCTACGATTTCGTCGAAGCCCGACACCGCCTGATAGTCTCGAGAGGTTATCATGGCGATCAATACATCAGCGTGACGCCCAGGAGCAACGGCTACGACGAGGGCTGGCCGAAGTTTCCCGATGCGCAGATTAGTTTGCGGAAATCGGATTAATACGAGGTCGCCGGGTTTCACACTGAGAAGACCTCTTCAGCGTCGTCGAGAGTGTACTCCACTTCTTCATCGGTTTCACGGACGAATTGGCCCAGTGCGAATTCGTGCCATTGTGCATCAGACCAATCACGATACGCAAGGGTTATCTGACGCCGTGCAAGGATGAATGCTGTGAAATCGGCGACCTCATTGAGAACGTCTTCCGGCAGAAGTTCGAGTTGTTTCTGGAGTTGTTCACGCAAGGATAGCATGCCCACGATCGTGCCTCCCCGACGAATTGCAGTGAATGGCGAATCGCCAACCAAGTGTAGCACAAGTGGAGAACCTGTGCAAAGCAAGACCAATCATGCTGTCGCCCAAAAAGGCCTTGCGTTACGTCCGCAGCACCTCCTGCCGGTGCCAGGCTAGGGCAGCGTGGTCGGGCCAGAGATCGTCCTCCGCCGGACTCAGGAGGCCATCAGAACCACCAAGGCACCAAGGCACCAAGGTCGATAGACGTTTGGCCGTCAGCTGGCTGTGCGCTGTACGGCGGCGGCTTCTTCAATGGCATACCGTAGCGCGGCGAAGGTAATGGCGGCCGTTAGCTTACGCAAGGAGGGCAGGGTAATCGAGTGCTGGCTGCGGACGCGTTGGTCGAGCACGGTCGTCGGCAGCACGTAGAACTCCCACTGCGCCACGTTCAATGGATCCAGGGTGGCCTGATCGGTATGTGCCAGCAGGGCAAATACGTACACATCGGCATGTCGGCTGGCATCCTGGCTCTGGACAAGGCCATGTCTGTCCCAGGCCAACGTTTTTGGGGTGCGAAAGCTGATCGGCGAGAACCGGTTTTGGTGCCAGCTTTGCACGTAGGCCGCCGATTTGACCTCGACGCGCGTACCATCGCCAGCCACAACATCGTAGGCAGCCCATTCCTCGCGCACAGTGCGATCTGCCACACCGAGGGCCTGGGCAACGAGATACTCGGCAATCACGCCGCGAGTCGCATTGCTCACCAGGTCGGACGTGCTCCACTGCCAGAAATTCAGGAGATCGAAGCCCAGCGGGCGACTCCCATCGTGGAATGGCTCCTGCCCGCTACGCCTTGTGGGTTCTATCGGTCCGAGGTGGGTCATGTGCCTCCGAAATGCGTAGGACTGGTTGAAATCTGCTTGACTCACCTGCCGCGTAGTGGTCTGCTTTACCGGCCAAATTATGGCCATTACCCGGCTGAAGCAAGCGACGCCGCACGGCTCCAAGCAAAACGCCAGCCTCAGGCCGGCGACCCCACGGCACCATCCACGCCCTTGATCACCGCCAGCGATGTGCGCCGGGCAACCATCTCGCGCACGGCGGGGTCTTCGAGCGCCTGGGTTACGATCTCCTTGAGCAGGTCGATGGCTTGTCTAATGAGTCGTCGTGCGCTCACCTGCCTCGGACTTCCTCGCATCGATCATTCTGGAACCGGAGTCCGCGGTCACCCCGACCAGCACCGCCGCCGTCAGACTGCGGCGCTGCACCTCGGTCTGCACCAACCCCGCCTGCAACGCATCGCACAGCCGCATGAGCTGGTCGACTTTGGCGACGATGCGGTGTTGTTCGGCGAGGGGAGGAACACCGACGACCATTCGACCAAGAATGCGATGGTTCAGGTTGCTCATTGTAGAACCTACTGATCCACCAGAAAGGTATCGTCGAGCTCCAGGTGAGCGAATCAGGCGCACAAGATACTCCTGAGACATGTTGGCTGAAGTCTTCAAGTTAAAGCTCCCCGATCCACAGAGCCAGCCGGCCTCCCTTTGCGTCACAACCGCGCATCGCCCCATCTCGCCTCGACGGCCCATGACAATGTCGCCTTCTTCAAGCACGTAGCGACCTAGACGCGTTTTTGTGTCTTCGCTGACCGCCATGTTTGCCAGAGGTTCGATCCGACCATCCCGAATGTTGGCTGGATTGATGACGGGTACCCCTCCGTCCACGTAGTCCGATTTGTGTAGCGTGCTGCCGAACGGACCAGTCTGGATTTCCAGTAGCAAGTCCCCGAGTCGCGACCATCGCCATCCATTTGGCAGTTCGAAAGATGTCTCGCGGACCTTGATCGGTATCATCGGCTTTGACTTTTCAAGCTTCTTGTCTTCCACCAAGCGCTTTTTCTCTGCCTCAATCCTTTTCAACAACTCCCCCGCCGGCTCATCCTCCGCATCCTGCGGCACCAACTTCCCGCGCACCGCCAGATCGAGGATCGCCTGCCGCAGCTCGGCCACGTTGCGCG
>CAZXQZ010000227.1:0-6861 GCA_964642445.1 uncultured Anaerolineae bacterium | reverse complement strand
CCTACTCCCTACTCCGTCCTCAACAAATCCGCCAGCGTTTCGCGGCGCGACATCCATTGCCAGGAGCCGTCCTCTTCCAGCCAGACCTGTGGGGCACGGCCGATGGAGTTGTAGTTAGAGCTCATGGCGTAGCCGTAGGCACCGACGTCGTGTACGATCAGGACATCGCCCGGGTCGGGGCGCGGCAGGTGGCGGGGAGCCAGAATGGCATCGGCCTGGCGGGTGAACACGTCGCCCGATTCGCAGAGCGGGCCGGCCACCACCAGTGGCTCCGGGATACGGTCGGCGCCCGTCCCCAGCACCGACATGCGGTGGTATGCCCCGTACAGCGCGCGCCGCAGCAGGTCGGTCATGCCGGCATCAACCATAACGTAGGTCATCCCCGGCCCGCGCGCGTTGGTTTCGGTGTGTTTGACGTCGGTCACGCGCGTCACCAGGCAGCCGGCCGAGGCCACCAGGAAACGCCCCGGCTCGATCTCCAGGCGCAGTGGACGCCGTGCCGCTGCCTCCAGCTGTGGGCGCGCCGTGAGCAGCAGATCAGTCAGCTGGCTCAGGTCGATCTGGGCGTGCGGATCGTGGTAGTTGTACGGCACGCCGCCGCCCAGGCTGACCGCCTCCACGTCGGGTAAACTATCGAACAACGCGGCAAACACCGTGACCAGGTGCCGCAGGTTGTCGAACAGCTCCGCCGGCTCGGCGCCGCTGCCGATGTGGGCATGCAGCATCACGACGCGCTGCCCGGCCTGGACGGCGGCGCGTGCCGTGTCGGCCGCCTGGTTCCACCAGATCCCGTGTTTCGAGCTGGGGCCGCCGGTATCGCACGCCGGCACGTGCCCGTGCCCAAAACCAGGGTTGACGCGCAGGCCGATCGGGCCACGGTAACCGGCACGCGCCAGCTCTTGCACCATACCCGGCGACCCCAGGTTGGGCAGCACCCCCTCGGCCATCACCACCGCCTGGGCCTGGTCACGAAACACATCGCTGGTGAACAAGATGACGGGCGGCTCGCCGCCACCCAAAAATCCCGCATGCCGCGCCCGCAGCACCTCGTTGCCCGACACCGCATCGATCCACACCCCCAGCGCCCGCATCTCGCGCAAAACCCGTGTCGCCGGGCAGGCCTTCATCGCATACCGCACCTGCACCCCCGCCGGCCGCGTCGCCCCCAGCACCGCACCCACCTGCCGCCGCAGCATCCCCGCGTCATACACCCACACCGGCGTCCCCGCTGCCTGGACCACCCGCTTGATGACAGTGCCTTCCATGTGTATGTCTCCCTCTCCCATCACCACGCCTCCTGATCAACTGCAGCCCCTTCACCCGACGAAGTCAGGAACCTGCCCTACTCCGTACTCCCTACTCCGTACTCCCCAATTATACCTACTCACCCTCAGTATTGGAACAAAACCCAATCTCTCACGTATAATAGACCAGGGTCCGAATACAATGGTGTCTATGAAAGCTGCCGCGGCCGGCATGGCTACCGGTGGCTCATCCGAAGGAGTGAAGCAATGCCTTATTCAGCCGAAATCAGCCGCACGAATCCGTCGGCGTTTCTCTTTTTGATCGACCAATCCGGCTCGATGGCCGACCCGTTTGGTGGGCCGGGCGGCAAACGCAAAGCCGACGGCCTGGCCGATGTGGTCAACCGCCTGGTGCAAAACCTGGTCATCAAATGCGCCAAGTCCGAGGGCGTACGTGATTATTACTATGTCGGCATCATTGGCTACGGCGCCAAGGTGGGTCCCGCCTGGGGCGGTGCCCTGGCTGGGCGTGACCTGGTGGCCATCAGCGAAATCGCCAATCTGCCGGTGCGCGTCGAAGAGCGCACGCGCAAGATGGACGACGGGGCCGGCGGCATCATCGAACAGAAGGTCAAGTTCCCGATCTGGGTCGATCCGGTCGCTCATGGCGGCACACCGATGGTGCAGACGCTGAACGTAGCCCAGCAGATCCTGCAGGCCTGGGTAGACCAGCATCCGTCCAGCTTCCCACCGATCGTGATCCATGTCACCGATGGGGAATCGACCGATGGTGACCCGGGTGCAGCCGCCGATGCGCTGAAGAACCTGACCACCCTGGATGGAAACGTGCTGTTGTTCAACATTCACATCTCGTCACAAAAGGTCACGCCGCTGGAGTTCCCCTCCAACGCCGACGACATGCCCGATGCCTACGCACGCAAGCTGTTCGAGATGTCCTCGGCCCTGCCGGAGTACATGGTCGCGGTAGCCAAAGAGGAGGGTTACCAGGTCGACGACCAGGCGCATGGTTTCGTGTTCAACGCCGACATGGTATCGTTGATCCGTTTCCTGGATATTGGCACGCGGCCGAGCAATCTGCGCTGACCGATGCATTTGACGTTTCACCGGTTTGCCCTGCCTAAGGCGGGCAATGATGTCAGTGATTACGAGGATGCCATGTTCCCGCCGCTGCACGCGCCCACAATGCGGCGCGTGCAGCGGCGAAGATTGGCGCGTGTCGCGATCGCCGATGGGGCCACGGAGAGCTCGTTTGCGCGCCTGTGGGCCGAACTGCTGGTGGAGGGTTTTGGCGCCGGTCACCTGTCACCTACCAGACTGGTGGATAGCCTGCCCGCGCTGCAGCAGACATGGCAGCAGCACGTCTCGACGCGACCGCTGCCCTGGTACGCCGAAGAGAAGGTGCGCGACGGTGCTTTCGCCGCCTGGTTAGGCCTCGAGCTGAGCGATACAGCGCACGGCGGCCGCTGGCGGGCGTTTGGTCTGGGGGACAGCTGCGTGTGCCACGTGCGTGGTCGTGAGCTGCTGGCCGCTTTTCCGTTGAGCACTGCGGCCGACTTCACCAGCCGGCCTTTTTTGGTGGGCAGCCGACCACAGCACAATGTGCGCGTGGCCGAGGCGCTGCAATCCATGCACGGGCAATGGGAAGATGGTGACCAGTTCGTCCTGATGACCGATGCGCTGGCGGCGTGGTTCCTGGCAGCCCACGAGGCGGGCGAATGGCCGATGGATGTTCTAGAGGGGTTTGTGATGCCGGATGGTACGGAAGCGTTTGCCGCGTGGGTAGCCGAACTACGCGCGGCGCACCAGATACGCAATGACGACACCACGCTGGTGCGGGTGATCGTATTGCGCGATCGGGTGAAACCCACGGCATGACAACGCACGGTACCCGCTACCCGGCTAAGTTCCGGCGAAAGATGCAGGCATAACGGTGGCCGCAGCAACCAGTGCGCCCTTTGTTTTCGGCTTTTCGCCGGCCCATAATCGAGTCAAAATGACCAGCGAACTGACCGTAGCCCCGCAGCCCAACGAGTACGACGAGGCGATTCAACACCCTCGCTACTGCTTCGCCGATCCTGAGCTGCGTGCCGGGCGCGTCGAAACCTACGCGCCAGGACGGGGAATTCCCGGCATGCCGTGGCCACGCAGTGGCGCGTTTGGCCAGGCCTATCGTATCTTTGTCAACGGCCAGCAGTGGGGCGTCAAGTGTTTCACGCGCCTGCATGCCGACCAGGAAACACGCTATCGCGCGATCTCGGCCTATCTCAAAAAGACCGCCCTGCCCTACATGGTCAATTTCGACTTCCAGACCCAGGGGATCAAGGTCAAGGGGACCTGGTATCCTATCCTTAAAATGGAATGGATCGAAGGCGAGTCACTCAACGAGTACGTGGCGCGCAACCTGGGGCGGCCCAATGCCATCGCCCGTCTCTCCGAACGGTGGGCCGATCTGATTCGTAACCTGCAGGCACAACATATCGCACACGGCGATTTGCAGCACGGCAACGTCCTGGTCGCCGGCGACGAGCTGCGCCTGATCGACTACGACGGCATGTTCGTGCCGGTGCTGAGCGGCCGCGAGAGCCACGAAATCGGCCACCGCAACTACCAGCATCCCCAACGCAGTGAGAATTTTTTCGATGCTACCCTGGACAATTTTTCGGCCTGGGTGATCTATCTGTCACTGGTCGCTTTGAGTCTCGACCCAACCCTGTGGCAGCAGTTTGGCCGCGACGACGAAGCGCTGCTCTTCCACGCCGAGGACTTCAAGGCGCCCGATCGTTCGCCGATCCTGCACGCGCTTTCCAACGGCTACAACGTGCAGCTGCGACCGCTGGCCGGTTTCGTGACCCAGATCGTGCGCATGAACCCGCAGCAAATCCCGTCCCTCGATCCCCAGCAGGTCATCGAGGAAGTAGCCCTGGTACGGCGCACCACCAAACCGGGCTGGCTGCCGGGGGACACGTCGGTGCTGGTCGAAAGCCCGCGCCCGCGTCCACCCACGGCAACAGCCACCACAGCTGCCGCTGCCGCTGCCACAGCTGCCGCCGGCACGGCGGCCACAGCGGCTGCCACGGCCACCACCGCACCGGCCGCCGCGATCTCTGCCGGACCCACCGCTACCCCCGTGACCCCAGCCGCAGCCATGCCGGGCCCGATGCCAGTGGGAACGGCTGCCGCAGCCATGCCCGCCCTGCGCGCCAGCCAGTGGCTGCCGGCGCAGGCCTGGCCCCAGCGCATCGGTATCGCCGCACAGCTCATCACCAGCGCAGCCGTGATCTACCTGGCCAGCCTGGGGCTGATCATCTGGCCATGGGCGGCGCTGTGGTCGGCCTCGACCCTGGCGATCGTCGTGGTGCTGCTGGCCTACAATTATGTCACATTGCCAGCCTTCCGACGGCGATCCGACCTGATTGCCCAGCGCGCCCGCCTGGGCCGCCGGCGTCAGCGCGAGCGTGGTCAGGCCCGTCGCCTGGAAAGACAGTACCAAAAAGCAGCAAAGAAGTACCAGGCAATCAAAAAGGACATCGACGGCCAGGACGCCAAACTGGCCGCGCGTTTCTCCAACGACATCATGGCGGCGACCAACGAGTTCAACCGGCGCAGCCAGGAACGCCTGGTGACCTGGCAGCGGACACAGCTGCGCGATCTGCTGACGCAGGTCACCCTGGAAGACAGCGTCATCCCCGGCATCGGGCCCAAACTGACCCGGCGCCTGATCCGGCACGGTGTTCGGACGGCCGCCGACGTCGAGCTGGCGCGCCTGCAGCGCATACCCGGTATCGGCTCAGGGCGCGTGCAGGACCTGCTCAGCTGGCGCCGGCGCGTCGAGGCGCAGGTCAGCGCCAGCCTACCCAATACGCTGCCAGCCAGGGAAGTGGCCGAGCTGCAAAAGCAATTCGACCGCCAGCGCAATACAATTCAAAACCGGCACAACCAGCAGCAAACACGCATCAACGCCATGCGGCAGCAAAGCGAACGGCGGGCACACGACGACCAGCAGAAAATCGAAGCCCAGCTCAACGCTGCCCGCAGCGCCCTGGTCAGCCAGGCTACGAGCCTCGACACCGTGGAGCAGGAGCTGACGCGTTACCGCAGCGTTAGCCTGACAACTTTCCTGCGCTGGATTTTTTTCCTGCCGACCGGTTGATGATTTGACCGCAGAGAACACACGAGCCACAGCGTTTTTGATATTTCCCTGTTACCGCGCGACCGGTTGTCGCCACGATCACGCGTTCCAGAACCGAGCTTCATGACAGGCTTGATGGGAGAACGATACGATGAGTTTGTCGTCGAATAGAGATCAGCGGGGCCGGTGGGGCTTGCGCCGGCGGGCAAACGGCACAGGTGCCCCCGGCGAAGCCGCCGCGCACGGCATCGGCGATTACCAGGAGTTCCGGCGCCTGATGGCGTTCGTCAAACCCTACCGCTGGCAACTGGTGGCGGCGATGGTGTTCATCGTCCTGGGCAGTATCCTGGGCCTGGCCGGCCCATACACCCTGCAGTTCCTGATCGATGCCGTCTTCAACCAGAACGACCCGCAGCTGCTCAATCAGATCACGGTGATTTTGATCGTCATCTTTGCCTTGCAGAGCATCACCTACTTTTTCCGCGCCTACCTGCTGGCTTTCATCGGCGAGCACGTCATGGCCGACCTGCGCATCAAACTGTTTGCCCATTTGCAGACCCTGTCGCTCAGCTTTTTCAACGAGCGCCGCACCGGTGAACTGGTCAGCCGGCTGAGCAACGACGTCTCCACGGTGCGCAACGTCGTCACCACCGACATCTCGACCGCCCTTTCGCAGAGTCTGACGTTCGTGGGTGCGCTGATCATCATCATCGTCACCGATTGGCGCCTGACCCTGTTCATGATCATCCTGATTCCGGCCGTCATCGGGTTTGCCCTCTGGTTTGGGCGGCGGCTGCGCAGGATTGCGACCTCGGTGCAGGACGAGCTGGCCGGGGCGACGACGGTGCTGGAAGAGTCGTTGAGCGGCGTGCGCGTCGTGCAGTCGTTCACGCGCGAGGACTACGAGATCGGCCGCTACCAATCGGGCATCCTGGCCACGCTGGCCCTGGCCATGAAACGCGTGCGCCTGTCATCGACCTTCGGTCCGGTCATTTCGTTTCTCGGCTTCTCGGCGGTCGCCGCCATCTTCTGGTTCGGTGGGCACCAGGTCCTCAACGGCACCCTGACCGCCGGCCAGCTCACGATGTTCCTCATTCTGACGATCACGATCGCCGGGTCCCTGGGGCAGTTCAGCGGCCTGTGGGCCAGCCTGCAGGAGGCCCTGGGCGCCACCCGCCGCCTGTTCGAGATTCTCGACACCACGCCCGACATCGCCGATGCGCCCGGTGCCCAAACGCTTCAGCACGTGGCCGGACGTATTACGCTGGAGAACGTGTCATTTGCCTACCAGGACGATCCCCAGACGGCCACCCTCGAAACGGTCACGCTCGACGTACAGCCCGGCGAGGTCCTGGCCCTGGTCGGTCCGAGCGGTGCCGGCAAGACCACCCTGGTCAACCTGAGTCCCCGGTTCTACGACCCGACCGCCGGCCGCCTGCTGGTCGATGACGTCGATGTGCGCGAGAT
>CAZXQZ010000226.1:0-6872 GCA_964642445.1 uncultured Anaerolineae bacterium | reverse complement strand
ATCGTGCAGGCTGATGGTCGAGTCAGCCAGCTCGGGATAGCTGAGGATGTCGCCGAGCAGGTTCTTGGCAAAGACGGTGCTGCCCGCACCGATGAAGGTGATTTTTGGCATAGAAAGTAAGACTCAGGGCTGGTTCGCCAGGATCTGTGACGGCGGGGGCAGGTAGTCGACCGTCTCGGTCACAGGACGGCCATAGCCCCTCGGATAGAGGTAGAACCCCTTCTCGTCGGCCGGTTTGTCCTGTTCCACCGGGATGCGGTTTTGTTCCGCCCACACGTCGTGACGGATGCCGGTCACCTGCCAGGAGACCTCCAGGCCCGGCTCACCGCCCGCGATCTTGAAGCGGTTGCCCTGGATCTTCTGGGCAACGTACAGCGGTGCCCAGCCGCCGATGGGAGTGAGCTGATAGCGGAAATCCTGGTTGAGCGCCTCGAACCAGTCGGCCAGCTCTACCCAGGCCTCTCCCCGCGCGTCCAGGACGACGTTGCCGTTGTAGATGTTCATCATATCGGGCGACTCGACAAACGAATGGGACAGATATTTGTTGGCGGGATCCAGTGGATGGTCGATCTTGAAAGAGCCGCCCGATTTACTGAGATTGCCAAGCACCTCCACATTGCCCACGAAATAGCCGGCTTTACCGCCCGGGTCAGGGTTGACGCCGCGCACGCCGTTGCCATTCTGAGCATTGACCCAACCCCAGACGCCCACAGTCAGACCGGAATTGGCGTTACTATTCGACTGGCCGTAGACCCCGACACCTTCCCAACCGTTTGCGTAGCCTGCCACGCCGACATTCTGACCGCTGCTCGTCGAGTTGGCAAGGCCGTGGACGGCGAAACCGTTGACGGCATTGGTCCGCCCGTAGACCCCGGTGCCGGCGGTGGAGAGGCCGTAGACGCCGTAGTTGCCGCCAGTGGGGCTGTAGGCGCCACCGAAGACCGCAGCGCCGCTGTCGCTGAAGTGATCGGCGAACACGCCGTAGGAGGTGCCGGTCGTGGCGCTGGCGCGGCCGCGCAGGCCCATTCCGCTGGTGCTGGCGGACTCACCAAACAGTGCCGAGTTGAACCCGCTGGTGGCGGTATGCTGCACGTACAGGCCATTGGCGGGCGTCGTACCCGACCAGGTCTCGCCGAAGTGATTGTGCCCAGGGCTGTAGACGCCCGAGCTGTTCCAGCGGCCGGCGGTAAGTTGGATATCGGTGACGTCGATGTCGTTGTCCTGGTCGACGTCACAACCGGAGGCGTAGCCCGTGCCAGCCGTGCAGGCGAGTGTCGTCGGGGTGTCCGGTGCCTGCGTGCTGGCTGTGCTGGTGATCAGCACCAGGGCCAGGATACCGATGAAGAGCGGTGTGAGACGAAGCAGTCGTAGCATGGCAGAACCTCCCATTGGTATGATGCGAACAGGATCGAATCGCTGGCCAGGCAGGCCAGTTTGGCACCGCCGTGTTCGAAAAAACCCAACAATACCGGAATCAGCCGAGAGAAGGGCCGGTTTACGAGATCGCAGTACGCCCGGGCCAGCGAAGTGTCTGGCAGGGTGCGTCCCCGATGTGAGTGCACGAATCCTACCGCGTAACGATTGAATTGGCAAGTCAGATCGGCGATGGGCGCACCGCAAGCAGGGGGCATGAGACAAGACCCTTCGGGTTTCTCCCGGCGATTGGCAGTATGTGGTGATCGATGACACTGACGCTGAGCCACGAATCACGCTCCCTGGCGAAAAACCCGAAGGGTCTGCCCTGGATATGCGATGCACTATCAGCAATTCAGCGATTGACGCTGACGGGCCCACATGTTACAATGTGACCCTCCTCCACCGATCCGACGAAAGGAAGGCCGCGGCATGAACGACGTTTTTCCCCAAACGCTACGCAACAAAGTACAGCGCAAGCCGGCGCGCGGGCACTACGACACGGCGACGATCTACCCGATTGTCGACGAAGCCCTGGTTTGTCACGTCGGTTTTGTGCAGGACGGCCAGCCCTACGTCATCCCAACCCTGCACGCCCGCCAGGGCGATCGTTTGCTGCTGCACGGTTCGCGGGCCAGCCGGCTCATGCGCCACCTGGCCGCCGGCGGTGAGGTCTGTATCACGATCACCCTCGTCGATGGTATCGTGCTTGCACGGTCGGTGTTCCATCATTCGATCAACTACCGTTCGGTGGTGATCTTCGGCCGCGGCGAAACGATCGCCGACCCCGCCGAGCGCCTGGCCGCCCTGGAAGCCTTTACGGAGCGCCTGGTGCCGGGCCGCTGGCCGGAGGCGCGGCCGCCCAACCCGGTCGAACTCAAACAAACCGCGGTCGTGGCGGTCCCGATCGACACCGCCTCAGCGAAGATTCGCAGCGGCCCCCCCGGCGATGATGAAGCGGATATGGACCTGCCCATATGGGCCGGCGTGCTGCCGCTGCAGCAGATCGTGGGCTTCCCCCTGCCCGATCCTGCCCTGCCCGACGGTGTCGACCTACCGGCGTCGGTCAGGCAGTATCGCCGTTGAGCCAAATTAGACCAAATGTTCTACTTGTGATATAATCATGCCTGCTGCAAGCCCGCAGCCGGTTCTCCCCTTTCTGACACACACAAGGAGCGTACATCATGCACGTAGTCACTGCCTATCCCGACGGTATCTTCTGCTGGATCGACCTGGCGGCCACCGACGCCGATGCGGCCAAAGCCTTCTACAGCGGTCTGTTCGGCTGGGACATGCACGACATGCTCACCGACATGGGCTCGATCTACACCAACGTACAGATCGATGGCCTCAACGTGGCCGGCCTCAGCGTCATGCAGCCCGACATGCTGGCGCAGGGCATCCCCGCGTTTTGGACCTCGTACATCAAGACCGATGACATCGACGCGGCCACCGCGCGCATCACCGCCGCCGGCGGCAACGTCTTCATGCCACCGATGGACGTCATGCAGGAAGGGCGCCTGGCCCTGGCTATGGACCCCACCGGCGCACCGTTTGGCATGTGGCAGCCGCGCAACCACATCGGTGCGCAGCTCGTCAACCAGCCCAATACCCTGGTGTGGAACGAGCTGCAGACGCGCGACGGCGCCACCGCCGCTGCGTTCTATGCCAAAGCCTTCGATTGGGTGGCCGACCGCAACGACACCGGCTACACCGTCTTCGTGCGCGACGGCCGCCGCCACGCCGGCATGATCGAGATGGACGAAAACTGGGGTGCCAACGTCCCACCCAACTGGGGTATCTACTTCCTGGTTACCGACCTGGACGCAATTCTGGCCCGCGCCCAGGACCTCGGTGGCCGGGTGCTTGTGCCAAAGACACCCGCCGGCCAGATGGGCTTCTTCGCCGTGCTGCAAGACCCGCAAGGCGGCGTCTTCCACGTCATGCAGTCGGATCCGCAGTTCGTTGACCCACCGCCCGGTGCGTGAGAGAGTCAATCGCTACCACGTCTGGTGGGTCACTTGGCTTGAGCATAGCCATCGATTACGCTCGATCAATGGCTACAGTCGTGCCAAGTGACCCACTAGCACACACAACACGCTCGACCACACAACCATAAATTCGCCAGATTGGCGCAGATTGGCGGTTGACGAGCCTGTTCGCGGTTGACAAAGCACCGGTGCATCGGCTATACTTTGCGCCATGTTCGCAGTATGGCGCAAGTTTCCACTTATCGAACCGTCGCATTGGGTCGGGATGCAGACCCGCGACGGCATACACGCATAGGCCTATCACCAGGGACACGGGGATGCATCTCCGTGTCCCTGCCATTTGGAGGGAACTGTCGTGACCAAATACATCTTCGTCACCGGTGGCGTCGTTAGCTCGCTCGGCAAGGGCGTGACCGCCGCTGCACTCGGCCGCCTGCTCAAAAGCCGCGGTGTCTCGGTGGCCATCCAGAAGCTCGACCCGTACCTCAACGTCGACCCCGGCACGATGTCACCCTACCAGCACGGCGAAGTGTTCGTGACCGAAGATGGCGCCGAAACCGACCTCGACCTGGGGCATTACGAGCGCTTCATCGACGAGCACCTGACGCGCGACTGCAACGTGACGTCGGGGCAGATCTACGCCGAAGTGATCGCCCGCGAACGGCGCGGCGATTATCTTGGCGGCACCATCCAGGTGATTCCCCACGTCACCAACGAGATCAAACGACGGATCGCACAGGTAACACGCGCCGGCAACCCCGATGTCGTCATCGTCGAAGTGGGCGGCACCGTGGGCGACATCGAGGGTCTGCCCTTCCTCGAAGCGATTCGCCAGATGCGCAAGGACGTCGGTCGCGACAACACCCTGTACATGCACGTAACCTGGCTGCCGTACGTGGCGGCCTCGGGTGAGCTCAAGACCAAACCGACCCAGCACAGCGTACGCGAGCTGCGCAGCATCGGCATCCAGCCCGACGTCATCGTTTGTCGCTCGGATCACCCCGTGGAAGACAACCTGCGCGAAAAAATCGCCCTCTTCTGCGACGTCGACGTCGAGGCGGTGGTGCCGCTGGTGACCGCCGACACCGTCTACGCCGTGCCGCTCGAGCTCGAATCAGCCGGCATTGCCCGCTACGTCTTGACCCGCCTTGGATTTGCACCTGAGATTGCCCAGCCACACAATGGCACGACGGATCACCTGGCCGAATGGCGGGCCCTGGTACAGCAGGCGCGGCGCGCCAAAACGAACCTGCGTGTGGGTCTGGTGGGCAAATACGTGGAACTCGAAGATGCCTACATGAGCGTGCGTGAGGCCCTGCTGCACGCCGCCTGGGCGCTGGGATACGACGTCGACATCGACTGGATCAGCTCGGAAGACCTGGAAAAGGGCCGGGGTCTCGAGCGCCTGGAAGCGGTGGATGGCATCGTGGTGCCGGGCGGCTTTGGTTATCGCGGTATCGAAGGCAAAATCGTTGCCGCCCGTTTTGCGCGCGAACATCACACCCCCTACCTGGGCCTGTGCCTGGGCATGCAGGTATTGAGCATCGAGTTTGCCCGTCACGTGTTCGACAGCGATGAGCCCAACAGCACCGAGTTTGACCCGACCACGCGCGTGCCCGTAATCGACCTCATGCCCGACCAACGCTCGGTGGCCGACCTGGGTGGCACGATGCGCCTGGGCGTCTATCCCTGCCGCCTGCTGCCTGGCACCCATGCCCACGATGCGTACGGCGCCGACATGGTTTCCGAACGCCATCGCCACCGCTTCGAGTTCAACAACGCCTACCGCGCCATCCTCGAAAAGGCCGGTCTCGTCTTCAGCGGCCTGTCGCCCGATGGCCGCCTGGTGGAAATTGCCGAGCTGCGCGATCACCCCTGGATGCTGGGCAGCCAGTTCCATCCCGAGTTCAAATCACGGCCCACGCGCCCGCAGCCGCTCTTCGTGGGGTTCATGCGTGCCGTAGAATCACGTGCACAGCACCACGGGCATCTGCCCGACACGTCACCCAACGAGGAACACGTGCACGTTATGTAGGCCAGGCCGCTGGCATTATCAGCCATTCTACTGTTTTGTGATATAATGATAACAATCTCAGTCCACTTCTGCGAGGAGTACCATGTCTGGACACAGTAAATGGGCCACCATCAAACGCAAAAAAGGCGCCACCGACGCCAGACGAGGCGCGCTGTTTACCAAGCTGGCCCGCCAGATCGTCATCGCCGCCCGTGAAGGCCCCGATCCGGAGTACAACTTCAAGCTGCGCCTGGCTGTGGATAAGGCTCGCGCCAACAGCATGCCCAAAGACAACATCGAACGCGCCATCCGGCGTGGTTCCGGGGCCGACAAGGATGTCCAGCTCGAAGAGCTGTTCTACGAAGGCTACGGCCCCAACGGAACGGCGCTCCTGGTCGAAGTTGTCACCGATAACCGTAACCGTGCGCTGAGTGAAATTCGGCGCTGTTTCACGCGCGGCGGTGGCAGCCTGGGCGAGGCCGGCTCGGTGGCCTGGCAGTTCGACAGCCGTGGTCATATCGTGGTCAAGTTGAACAAAGTCTCGCAGGATCAGCTCTTCGAATGGGCCCTCGACGCAGGGGCCGACGATATCCAGTACGGGATCGAAGAGGCCGACATTTTCACCAACCCAGAGGACTTTCAGGCGGTGCGCGAAGCACTGAGCAAGTATCCCCTGGAGTTCACCGATGCCGAATTGACCATGATACCCAAGGTGCCGTTGACGCTCGATTCCAAAACGACCGTCCAGGTGATGCAGCTCATGGAGAACCTGGAAGAGCTCGACGACGTGACCCGGGTCTATTCCAACCTGGAGATCACCGAGGAAGCCCTGGCCGAAATGGAAATGGCCTGATGCGGGTCCTGGGCATCGACCCTGGCACAGCCACTACCGGTTACGGTGTCGTGGAAGACCGCGCAGGTGAGCTGGCGTTGCTGGTATGTGGGGTGATCACCACGACGGCCCACGCGGCTATGCCCCTGCGCCTGCAGGTGATCTACCGCGAGCTGCGTGCACTCATCGACGACTGGCTGCCCGATGCCATGGCAGTGGAGGAGCTTTTTTTCAGCCGCAACGTGACCACCGCCTTGACCGTGGGCCAGGCACGCGGCGTGGTCTTGTTGGCCGGCGCCGAGGCCGGCCTGCCCGTTCACGAGTACAAACCGGCAGCGGTCAAACAGGCGATTGCCGGCTATGGGGCCGCCGACAAACAGCAGGTACAGCAGATGGTGCGTTTGCTGCTGCGCCTGGAGGAGGTGCCACGTCCCGATGATGCCGCCGATGCCGTGGCCCTGGCGGTCTGCCATCATCATTCAGCGCGTTTTCTGGACCTTGTCCAACCATAACTGCCATCCCGATGAATATTCAGTCAGGAGTACTCACAGCCAACATGCCAGCTAAACTCGAAGGCAGAGAGATTCCGTACCGTTCCCGGAACCTGGTGGCGGAGGACGAG
>CAZXQZ010000225.1:0-6894 GCA_964642445.1 uncultured Anaerolineae bacterium | reverse complement strand
CCCCAACCCCTACTCCCTGACCCCCAACCCCTACTCCCCATCCCCCACCCGCGCGTAGATGACGACTTCTGGATTGCGATAGACCTCCTGCAGCAGTCCTTGCTGCGCCATTTGTGCGAATTTGGCGATGCCTTCGGACGGGTAGACGGTGCGCTCAAGGCGACCCAGGTAGATGTAGCCTACGTCGAGCTCGTCCAGGAGCTGCTGCGTGCGGGCGATGTCGGGGGTGCTGAAGAGCTCGCGGGCCTGGGTTTCGCGGGTGCCGACCTGGTCGCTGTACCGCTGCTCGCCCTGGTGGGCGCCCAGGAGGCCGGGCAGCCCGGTGAAGCTGGCGACGCGCATACCGCCCTCGCGGTAGTAGTCGATACGCCCCTCGGCCACGACGGGGTTGCCAACCACGTTGTTGAGCAGCCATTGAATGGCATCGTAGTCGTATTTGAGCTCGATCGTATTGGAGGCGTCAGGCCAGGTATAGCTGCCGACCGTCATGAAGGCCATGCCGTCGAGGGTACCGAAGGCGGGGCGCTCACCTGGGAAACGGTCGGCGACGCGGCGCGGCGTACCCAACACGGGGAACGCCAGCACGGCTACCGTCAGGATGACAAAGGCGACGTTCCAGGCCAGCCGCCAGGGTCGCGTGAACCGCTCCTGCACGGTCTGCCATACCAGCGGCAGGCCGGCCGCGGCGCCCAGGGCCAGGAGCACCCACACCTGGATGTAGAACTTGAACAGGGTGTTCATGCGGTAGTAGTCACCCACCTGACCCGAACCGGGGGCACAACCGCAGAGAAAGTCCTTCAAGAAGACGAACTCGACACCCAACAGGACCAGCAGCCCGGCAAAAATCAACAGCAGGGCAAAGGTACGGCCCGCCGGCACGTCACGCCGGAACAGCAGCAGTCCGGTCATCGTCACCGGCAGCAGCAGCAGCGCCGGCACCCAATCGCCCAGGATGGCCAGAACGACCGCCAGCAGCAGGACGACCAGCAGCACGATGCGGCCAAAACGGAAGATGGGGGTGGGGTTGGTGAGCAAAGCCCCTTGCAGAGACACCAGGCGCGGCGCCGCATCCCAACGCTCGACCAGCAGCCGCAGCCAGCGCACCACCGCTGGCGCACGGCGGTCTGGCTGGCCCTGGCGGTTATGACTGCGCAGCTCGACCAGGAGATAGCTGAACACCAGGAACAGGAAGAAGCCCCAAATCAAGAGCCACTGGCTGAGCTGCGTCTTGCCCTGGACCAGGCCGACGCCGCTGCTGCCCACGGCGGCATAATTCTGGAAGAAGGGCAGATACAGCAGGTAAGAGAGGGCCGCCACGGCCACGGCAAACAGGCCAATTGGCAGCACGCGCAGGCGCCCGCTGCGCCGGTAGTCGCCCACGATGAAGGCCAGCACGACGATGCCCAGGTAGGTCGGCAAATCCCAGGTGTTGATCGTCGCCAGGGCGCCGAGGGTCAGCGGAATGAACAGGAAACGGATCACTCGCACCCACCGGCCCTCTTCGGTCGGCTGGTCGGCCCCCGCCAGCAGGTTGAAGGCAGCGGCCAGGAACAGGATCGTAAACGGCATGCCCATCATGTGCGGGTGCAGGTCGGCGAAGAGGAAGCTCCAGTAAGGAAACTCGTTGATCGTAAACGGCAGCACGCGGCTGGGCGCCCACCAGTCGAAGGAGGGCAGGGTGCCGCCGGTGGTCACCATGTTCTGCACACCCGACACAGCGCGCACCAGGCTTTGCAGACCGGGAATCTGGCTCTGGAACTGGGTCGTGCCCTGCTCGCCCAGGCGCCGCACGACCTGGCCCATGGCATCGAGGTTGCCGATGACCGCTACGAAGAGACCACCGATGAGACCGGCGCCAATCCCCGGTGCCCAGTGGGTCACGCGGATGGGGGTTTCATCGTCAGTCTCGACGTGACGCACCGGCACCAGGTTGTAGACCAGGGAAAACGCACCGGTGACCGTGGCCGCAAACAGGGTCGGCACCGCCAGGTTGAAGGCCACCGAGGCCGTGATGCCGGTCAGTTTGATGAGCAGGCTGACCAGGAAGTAGCCGTAGTAGTAATAGTTGATGATCCCGCCGGCGTAGTACGGATCGAACGGCGGCATCCAGGCACTGCGTGTGGTGGCGTTGAGGAAGGCGAACTCCATGAACTTCTCGCCGCCCTGCCAGGGCTGCCACAGGTCGGGGTTGAGCATACGAATGAGCACGAAGACCAGGAAGGCGCCGGCAAAAATTGCCTCGACCAGCAGAACGAGCCCACGCTGCGTGCGCCAGAACTCGCGCAGGGCCGCACGCTGGCGCCGCCAGAGCCAGATGGACAGGAGCGCCACGGCAACCAGGGCCAGCCCGATCGTCAGCAGGTTGTTGCCCACCAGCGGCAGATGCAGACTGGCGGTGATCCAGACCAGCCAGCCGCTCACCAGCCAGCCCACCAGGCGCGCAAAGGGCCAGCCGCGGTCACGCAGCCGGCTGAACAGGGTGAAGGTCAGCGGCCAGGCGATGAGCTGTAGGAGCAGGAGTGCCAACCACCAGACGATCACCGCCAGCACGGGTGAATTCGACGCCAGGCTGTTCCAGCCCAGGTCGTAGGGTGCCGGCAGCGCCTGCGTGGGGCGGTCCAGAAGCAGCGTTTTGTCGCGCTCGGCCGGCGACACGGGAGGTGACGAGGCCGCACCATCACCGAAGCGTGGCAGGCTGTCGAACAGCCGCTCCAGCAGGTTCGGCTCGCCGACGTACCCAGGGCGGGCATCTTCCCAGGTGCCGCCCAGCAGCTGGTCCCATTCGGCATCGCTGAGGTCGCGCACCTTCTTGAAGATGATCGGTTTGGGGTGGTCGTAGACGGTGAAACTCTCGTCGGCGTCGTCGTCGACGAACTCCCAGGGGCCCAGCCGCGGGCGCGAGGCGAATTCGGCCACCTGCTCGAAGCCGAGCTGGCCGCTGAACAGCAGCTCGTAATACTTCGTGGTCATCGGATAGCGTTCGGGCAGGCGCGGGATCGATTTGTACAGGCGGTTCGTCGCCAGGGCGACGTAATCGGCCTCACCCAGCATCTGCTTGAGCGTCTCGAACTTGGCCGGCGTGTCCTCTTCGTAGTTAGGGATATCGGTCACCCGGTAGTTGTGCGCCCCGCGGAAGGCGCCGGGCGGGGTCTGCAGGTCCTTGGGCAGGGTGTCGTCCCAATGTTCGCCAGCCAGCACGCTGCCGTCGGGCACGTTGTCGTAGATCCACTTGGAGGCGGTGACCCAGGTGTGCTCGTGGCCGTAGACACCGTTGACGAACGCCACGGCCCAGAAGGCGGTGCTGGCGAGTACCAGCAGAGCAAGGGTGGGTGCCAGCCAGGCCCAGGCGGATCGGCGTGTTCGCCGTTCGTCCACGGAGGAGGGTGGCACCGCCAACACCACGTCCGCACCTGGGGGTGCGGGCTCCGCGGCCAATGCCTCGGCCGTGACTGTCTCCGCACCTGGGGGTGCGGGCTCCGCGGCCAATGCCTCGGCCGTGACCGTCTCCGCACCTGGGGGTGCGGACTCCGCAGCCAATGCCTCGGCCGTGACTGTCTCCGCACCTGGGGGTGCGGACTCCGCAGTCAATGCCTCGGCCGTGACCGTCTCCGCACCTGGGAGTGCGGACTCCGCGGCCGAGGCGTCGGTCGCTTTGAGCCAATCCGGCCCGCGCCAGAGGCGTACCAGCAGCGCGGCACCCATCAGGCTGAAGAAGGGCAGCAGCGGCAGCATGTAGCGCATGAACTTGACCATGAAGAGGCCGGTGAGCAGAAAATAGGGCACGCACCAGGCGAGCATGACCCATTCTTCACCCTTTGCCCGCCCCAGCACGGCGCGCACGAGCACCCAGCCAAAGCCGATGAATGCGAGCAGGCCCAACGGCCAGCCCATGCCCCAGCGCACCTGCTGCTCGATGTTGTAGAGGTACGGCGTCGTGCCGCGGTATTGGCGTGTGTAGGGGAAATCGGCCTCGCCGCGCACCATCGCCCCTTGTTCGGTGATGACCGATTGGCGGAAGGCGTCCCAGTCCAACAGCGCAAACGGTGACGTGACGGCAAACGCCAGCAGAGCCATCAGGCCGGCCAGGATGAACAGGTAGACGATCTGGCGTAGGGTGGTGGCACCGGTGCGCAGGTGAACATCCGCGGCGTCGCCCAGGTCGGCCGCGCGCCGGACGGCCCAGTAGCGCGCCGCGGCCGCCACGACGAGAACTGCAAGAATCGGCAGGGCGCTGAACTTGGACGACACCGCCGCCCCCGCCGCCAGGCCGGCCAGCACGGCCGTGCCCCATGTGCCGTCCTGCGCCATGCGGATGCCGCCGTAAACCGCCAGGACGATGAAAAAGGCCGCCACCGGATCGAAGGCGTAGAAGTGGCTGAGCTGGATGTGCGTCACGGTCAGGGCCACGAAGGCTGCGCCCAACAGTCCGGCGCGCCAGTCGTAGACGCGGCGGCCGATCAGGAACGTGAGCAGGACCGTGCCCACATCGAACAGGGCCGACAGGACACGCCCCACCAGGTTGAAGCCATCGAAAGAATTGGCGCGCACCAGCCAATCGACCCATTCGCCGCTGGCGCCGGCACCGAGCAGCGTTTGCCCCACGGCATGCAGCGCGGCCGCGCTGATAGTAAGCAGGTACAGCGGCAGGTGCCCGTAGGCAAAGTGGCGCTCCTGGCCCTGGGACAGGTTCCACAATGGATTGGCGGGCGACAGGCGCGGGTCGAGGGCCTGCGCCAGGCTGTCGGGCAGGTGCATCTCACCCGCCACCATGACGATCCACCGCTCGTCGGGGTGGGCGTGCATGTTGGCGTCCCAGTTATTGTTGTACAGCCGCAGCAGCAGCGCCGCGGCCAGAATAACCACCAGCGCCACGCCAACCAGCCAGCGCCGCCCAGGTCGTGGGGTTTGTTTCTTCGTCTCTACGCTCGTCGACAACACGTTCTCCAAACGCCAGAAGTCAACCGATGGTTCCTTCGTACGATGTTAATCTTCATCCAGGCGTAACACCGCCATGAAGGCGGCCTGTGGGATTTCGACCTGGCCGACCATCTTCATGCGCCGCTTGCCTTCCTTCTGCTTCTCCAGCAGCTTACGCTTGCGCGTGATGTCACCGCCGTAACATTTGGAGAGCACGTCTTTGCGGTAAGCTTTGACGTTGGCGCGGCTGATGATCTTTTTGCCCATGGCAGCCTGGATCGGCACCTCGTACTGCTGCCGCGGAATGTGCTCCTTCATCTTACTCACCAGGCGCTGCCCCTTGGGGTAGGCCTGCTCGCGGTGCACGATAATCGACAGGGCATCCACCGGCACTTCGTTGACCAGCACGTCGAGGCGCACCATGTCGGCGGCGCGGTAGTCGTCGAAGCTGTAGTCGAGGCTGGCGTAGCCGCGCGTGCGCGCCTTCAGGTCGTTGTAAAAATCGACCAGGATTTCGGACAGGGGGATGTGGTACGTCAGCAGCACCCGCCGTTCGTCCAGGTACTCCTGGTTGAGAAACTCCCCGCGGCGTTTGGTGGTCAGGTCCATGACGGTGCCGATGTATTCGCTCGGTGTGAAGATCGTAATCTTCATCCAGGGTTCGCGGATCTCGCGGATTTCGGTTTCGGGCGGCAGCTCCACCGGGTTGTCGATGAGGACCTCGTTGCCGTCGGTTTTGGTAACCTGGTATTCCACGCCCGGCGCCGTGAAGAGAATGTCGAGGTCGTACTCACGCTCCAGCCGTTCCTGGATGATCTCCATGTGAAACAGGCCCAAGAACCCGACACGGAAGCCAAATCCGAGCGCCGTGCTGGTTTCCGGCTGGATGGTGAGCGATGCGTCGTTGAGCTGCAGCTTCTCCAGGGCATCGCGCAGCAGACCGTAGTCCTCACCCAGGGTGGGGTACAGGCCGGCAAAGACCATCGGCTTGGGCGGGGCGTAACCGGGCAGCGGGGACTCCGCCGCCGACTGCCAGGTCGTCAGCGTATCGCCGACGCGGCAGTCGCGCACCGATTTGAGGCCGGTGGCAATGTAACCGACTTCACCCGCCGTCAGTTCGTTGACCGGTGTCATGCCGGGGCGGAACATACCCAGCTCCATCGGTTCGACGCGCAGACCGGTCGACATGACTTTCAGGTTGTTACCCAAACGCAGCGCGCCATCGAAGACGCGCACGTAGGCCACGACACCCTTGTAGGAATCGTAGTGGCTGTCGAAGATCAGGGCGCGCGCCGGTGCCGCGGGGTCGCCGCGCGGCGCCGGGACCTCGCGCACCACCGCTTCGAGGACTGCCGGCACGTTGGTACCCTCCTTGGCCGAAACCAGGAGCACGTCGTCGAACGGCGTGCCGAGCAGGTCTTCGATCTCGTGGGCTATTTCTGCGGGCCGCGCCGAAATCAGGTCGATCTTGTTGACCACCGGGATGATCTCGAGGTCGTGCTCCAGTGCCAGGTAGAGGTTGGCCAGTGTCTGCGCCTCGATCCCCTGGCTGGCATCGACCACCAGGACCGCGCCTTCGCACGCCGTCAGTGCCCGCGAGACTTCGTAGGCAAAATCGACGTGGCCGGGTGTGTCGATCAGGTTGATCTCGTAGGTCTGCCCATCGGCCGCCGTGTAGGACATGCGCACCGCCGACGCCTTGATCGTGACCCCTTTTTCGCGCTCGAGATCCATCGAATCCAACACCTGCGCCATCATCTCGCGCTCGGTGACGGTGCCGGTGAGCTGGATCAGCCGGTCGGCCAGGGTGCTTTTGCCATGGTCGACGTGGGCAACGATACAAAAATTACGAATGAGTTTCTGGTCCATGTCAATGCCTCAAGGGTTGCATTGTACATGAGGATGGGAAAACTGGGAAGTATGGAGTAGGGAGTACGGAGTACGGAGTAGGGAGTAGGGAGTACGGAGTAGGGAGTA
>CAZXQZ010000224.1:4060-6936 GCA_964642445.1 uncultured Anaerolineae bacterium | reverse complement strand
ATTCAATCCTCCCTCACCACGCTCGACACCCATTCAAAACTCTTCAGCGCCCGCATCACGTGGTTGAGTTGGTCAATATTGGCTACGATCAGGCCGATGCGCCCTTCGAAGTAGCCGCCTTCGCCCGAAATGGAGAAGGAGCGGATGTTGATGCCGAGGCTCGATATTTTGTCGGTCAGTTCTTTGATGACGCCGGGGCCGCTGTCTATGCCCGTGACGACGAGGTTGGTCAGAAAATCGGCTTTCACCACGTTGCCCCATTCGGCTTTGAGGATGCGGTGCTCGTAGGTGGAGAGCAGGTGGCCGGCATTCGGGCAGGTTGTGCGGTGTATTTTGATGCCCTGGCTGACCGTGACGTAGCCGAAGATCGGGTCGCCCTGTACCGGGTTGCAACAGGTGGCGAAAGAGTATTTGTAGTAACTGCCCGGCTCGCCGTTGATGATGACCTGGGGTTTGTCGCCCGGTTTGATGCGGGGAAGGGGAGCGGGTTCGGTTGCAACGGGTTCGGGCTCGGGTTTGAAGTTTTTTTCCTCGATCTCCACCAAATGCACGCCGTCTGCGCGGAAGCGTTTGAGTTCCTTTAAGTCAATCTGTCCTAAATAAATAGCGCTCAAAAACTCCATGCGGTTGGGGAAACCGAACCAGCGGGCCAGCATGTCGGCGTTATCTTCGACGGGGACTTTAAAGCCGTTGAGTTTGCGCTCCAGTATTTCGCGGCCGAATTCCGCCTGACTGCGTTTTTCTTCCTTGAGCGCGACCCGGATGCGGGTTTTGGCTTTGGACGTGACGACAAACTGGAGCCAGTCCTCTTTGGGTTTTTGATTTTTCTTCGTGATGACCTCCACCTGGTCACCGCTTTTGAGCACATAGTCCATGCGCTCGAGGCGGTTGTTCACCTTCACGGCCTGGCAGGTAGCGCCGACGTCGGAGTGGATGCTGAAGGCAAAGTCGAGCGCTGTGGCGCCTTCGGGGAGGATCTTCATCTCGCCTTTGGGCGTAAAGACGTGAATCTCTTCTGAAAAGAGATTGCTCTGAAAATCGGCGAGAAACTCGACGGCGCTGCCCGAATCGCTGTTTTCCAGCGTTTCACGCACCTGGTTGAGCCAGTTTTCGAACACGTCCTTTTTCTGTTTGCTCAGGCCGTCCACGCCTTTGTATTTCCAGTGGGCGGCGAAACCCCGTTCGGCGATATCGTCCATGCGTTCGGAACGGATCTGCACCTCCACGTACCGGCCTTCGGGTCCGACAACGGTGGTGTGCAGTGATTCGTAGCCGTTGGCTTTGGGGCTGGTGATCCAGTCCTTGAGGCGTTCGGGTATGGGTTTGTAGCAGTCGGTCACGAAGGTGTACACCTGCCAGCACGCCAGCCGCTCCTCATGAGGGGGCACGTCGAGAATGATGCGAATAGCGAAAAGGTCGTAGATATCCTCGAATTTGACGTGCTTGGTCCTGATCTTGTTCCAGATCGAATAGATGGATTTGGGGCGCCCGGTGATGCGCGCCGGAATGCCCACTTCCTCCAGCCATTGGTGGATGGGTTTGGTGAATTCGCGGATGTAGTGTTCGCGGGCGCGTTTGGTTTGGGCGAGTTTTTGCGCGATGTCGTGGTATTCGGCGGGGTGGTTGATCTTCAGGCACAGATCCTGGAATTCGCTTTTGACCTTGTACAACCCAAGCCGGTGTGCCACCGGAGCATAGATCGAAGTCGTTTCTGCGGCGATTTTCAACTGCTTGTGATGGGGCATACTTTTGATCGTCCGCAGGTTGTGCAGGCGGTCGGCCATTTTGATCAGCACCACCCGCACATCGGCCACCATGGCGCGGAGCACTTTGCCGATGTTCTCTGCCTGGGGGCTTTCCGAGTCGTGCAGGCCGTCGAGTTTGGTCAATCCGTCGACGATCAACGAAACGCGCGGCCCGAATTGGGCGTGGATGTCCTTGAGCGATACGTCGGTATCCTCCACCACGTCGTGCAGCAGCGCACAAATGGCTGCCGTAGGTCCCAGGCCAATTTCCTCGACACAGATGCGCGCCACTTCGATGGGGTGGGTGATATACGGCTCGCCGGATTTGCGGCGTTGCTTTTGATGCGCTTCGGCAGCCAGTTCAAAGGCAGCGCGGATATCATTGCGGTCCAGTTTGCTCAGGGGCGTTTTGAACGATTTGAGCAGGTTGCGGTAGGCCCGCTGGATAATGGCGCGATCCTCCGGCTCGCCGGGTATGACGGCATCATGCGCCGTGCGGGCATGATGCCCCGGCGTTTCCGTTTTTACTTCAGCAGGCACTGCTGCGGTGATGATTTCTTCCTGCTCCATGATTCCCTCCTGATTGTCGTTTTTTCAGCGAAAATAAAAGCAAACTTCCGACCGGCAAAATTTGTTTGCGGCTCATTAACGGTTTTTCTTCTGGCGAGGTTGTTTCTTTTTTAAGGAAACGATGTACTTTTGCCCTCCTTTTTGAAAAAGGGTAAAAGAATGAGGCTGGCAGGTTGTTTTGTATTTTATTTTTTTTAAATTACAAAAAATTTGCCAACTGTTCACCGGCACGTCTGAATGCCGGACCCAAAAAAGGATAACAACCATATTTCAACCTTTTGCCGGAACAACATTCCGGCATACGAAATGCGGGCGTGGCGGAATTGGTAGACGTACCAGACTTAGGATCTGGCGCCGCGAGGCATGGGGGTTCGAGTCCCTCCGCCCGCACCATGGTTGGTTGCTGGTTATTGGTTGCTGGTTATTGGTTGTTGAATAGGAATGAAATGTAAACAATCAATGCCTCATAGGGTGTATTTAAAAAAAACACGCCATGCGAAGTTTAAGCACTTTAAAACCAATGTTTTAATTTATTATTGACACGCTTTTTTAGGCATGTCC
>CAZXQZ010000224.1:0-3960 GCA_964642445.1 uncultured Anaerolineae bacterium | reverse complement strand
CAACTAACTCTCCCATCATGGTTGTCCGCAACGATATAGACAACGCCTCAGCGATCCTGACTGTCACCGTCACCCGTGACGAACTGAAACCCAAACTCGATTCCGAACTCAGGAAATTCCGCCACCGCGCGCCGATCAAAGGATTCCGCGCCGGCCAGGCGCCGATGGAGTTCGTAAAAAAACTCTACGGATCGGCTATCTTCAGCGACACGCTGAACGATATGCTCACCCGCCAACTGTACGAATATCTGCGCGAAAGCAAACTCGACGTGCTCGGACAGCCGCTGCCTACCGAAGATCAGCGCCGTTTCTCCTTCAAGATCAGCGATCCGGAGCCAGAATACGTCGTCAACTACGAAGTGGGCTTTGTGCCGCCGTTTGAGATCAAAGGGCTGGATAAAAGCGCTGTCTACGAGCGCCTTGCCGTATCCAATCTCGACGAACTGGCCGAAGAAGACCTCCAATATGCCCGCAAACGCATGGGTAAACGCAGCAATCCGGAAACCGATATTCAGGACAACGACCTGGTGCGCATCGCCGCCCGCGAACTGGAATCCGAAGCCGGTGACGTGAAGGAAGGCGGGTGGGAGACTACGATGACGGTCTTCATGAAAAATGTGGCCGACGAACAGTTGAAAGAACAGTTGCTGCGTTCCAAAAAAGGCGACACGCTGCGCTTCAACGCCCGCACGATCGAAAACCACGAGAAAGAAGAGATGTACCGCAAATACATCCTCAACCTCGAAGACAAGGACGAGCGGATTGTGGGGGATTGGTTCGAAGGTGCGATCGAGGAAGTGAGCCGGGTGGAAGATGCCGACCTCGACGAGGAATTTTTCAAAGGCTATTTCGGCGAAGGCAAAGTGGGCAACAAGGAAGAGGCGGTGGAAGAACTGAAAAAGGGCATCCGCCAATTCTACGACGTGCGCTCCAACGCGCTCCTCATGCGCACATTTCAGGAACGCCTGCTGGAAGAAAACCCGCTGGAATTGCCCGAAAAATTCCTGAAACGCTGGCTCCGCGTCAGCAACGAAGGCAAACTAACAGACGAGCAGATCGAAAATGAATTTTCCGCCTTCGCAGAAAACCTGCGCTGGACGCTGCTCCGCGACAAGATCAAAGAAATGTTCGGCGTGGAAGTGACCGACGAGGAAGTGTACGACGAATTCGCCCGGCGGGTGCGCAATTATTTCCAGGTAGACTTGCCGGATCACATCATCAAAAGCAGCGTCGAGCGCCTGATGAAAAATGAAAAAGACGTGGAAGAAACGCAGCGCAACATCGAAACGGACAAAATTTTCGAGGCCATCCGCGAACAGGTGACCGTGACGGAAAAGGAAGTACCTTCAGAGGAATTCCACAAGATACTCGATGAAGTCACGAAAAAAGCGAAAGCGGAACAGGAAGTAGGGGTGGAAATGATGAATGATGAATGATGAATTTTTTCACCCGGACATTCATCATTCATCATTCACCATTCATCGTTCAAATTTGCCGGTTCGTAGAGCATTGCAGTTCCATTTTTTTGCCGCACAACCTGGCGTTTCAAAAGTTGTTTCATTTGCCTCAAAAAAGTATTAATCATGTTCGACAAAAATGAATTTCAAAAGTATGCCGTCAAACACCTCGGCATGAGCGGCATGCACCTCGAAAAGTACATGACGGCTACCGGCGCCGCCGCGGCGCCCAACATCCGCGCGTTCACGCCGGCGGTCATCGAAGAGCGCCAGATGAACGTGGTAGCCATGGACGTTTTCAGCCGCCTGATGATGGACCGCATCATTTTTATGGGCGTGCCGGTCTCGGATTACGTTTCCAACGTCATCCAGGCCCAGTTGCTGTTCCTCGAGTCCAGCGACCCGAAGCGCGATGTGCAATTGTTCATCAACAGCCCCGGCGGTTCGGTCATAGACGGCCTCGGCATTTACGATACCATGCAATACGTATCGCCCGATGTGGCCACGATCTGCACGGGTTTGGCGGCCTCGATGGGCGCCGTCTTGCTGGCGGCAGGCGCGAAAGGCAAACGCAGCTGCCTTTACCACAGCCATGTGATGATCCACCAGCCGATGGGCGGCGCGCAGGGCCAGGTATCCGACATCGAGATCACGTACAAACTGATCAAAAAAATGCAGCGGTCGCTGTACGATATCCTGGTGTACCATACCGGCCAGCCCTATGAGAAGATCGAAGAGGATTGCGACCGCGACAACTGGATGGGCGGCGAAGAAGCCAAAGCCTACGGCCTCGTGGATGAAGTGCTGGAGCGCAACAATCCGAAAGGGAAACAGATTTGAGATCAGAAATTGGAAATTGGAAATTAGAAATGTTCAGGATACCCGGAGATGCGAAACATTCGCATTTCTCCGGGTGTTTTTTGTTTATTGCATACCTTTACGCTCCCAATAACCAACAACCAACAACCAACAACCAATAACCAATAACCAATAACCAATAACTAACAACCACATGATAAAGCGTGGCCGACCCACCCAACACCGCTGCTCCTTTTGCGGGCGCGGCGAAGAAGAAGTGATGATACTCGTGTCCGGCATGGACGGGCAGATTTGCGAAGTCTGCGTCGAAAAAGCGCAGGAGATCATTGACCAGGAACTCCGCAAAGCGGGCGTACAGCCCGAAAGCGGCAACGAACCCGCGGGCAAAAGCAGCCGGTACAGCGGCCCCATTCACCTCATTCCGCCACGCGACATCAAAACCTTTCTGGATCAATACGTTATCGGCCAGGACGACGCCAAAAAAGTGCTGGCAGTGGCGGTGTACAACCACTACAAACGCCTCCAGCAATACGGCAACACCGCGCCCGACGACGTGGAGATCGAAAAATCCAATGTGCTCTTCGTCGGCCAGACCGGCACGGGCAAAACCCTGCTGGCCAAAACGATCGCCAAACTGCTGAACGTGCCTTTCGCCATCGTGGACGCGACGATCTTTACCGAAGCGGGCTACGTCGGCGAAGACGTGGAGAGCATCCTCTCGCGATTGCTCCAGGTGTGCGACTACGACGTGGAAGCCGCCGAGCGCGGCATCGTTTATATTGACGAAATTGACAAGATCGCCCGCAAACAGGACAATCCTTCCATCACGCGCGATGTGTCGGGCGAAGGGGTGCAGCAGGGTATGCTGAAAATGCTCGAAGGCGCCGAAGTGCTCGTGCCGCCGCAGGGCGGGCGCAAACACCCGGAGCAGAAGCTGGTGAAGATCAACACACAGAACATCCTGTTCATCGCCGGCGGCGCCTTCGACGGCATCGAAAAGATCATCGCCCGGCGCGTCAACACCCAGATCATCGGCTTCAACAAAAAAGAAGTCGAACGCATCGACAAGGAAAACCTGCTCCAGTACGTGAGCCACCAGGACGTAAAGAGTTTCGGCCTTATTCCCGAACTCGTGGGTCGCATGCCCGTCGTGGTGCACCTCGAACCCCTCGACCTGCCGGCCCTGCGTCGTATCCTGACCGAGCCGCGCAACGCGCTCATCCGCCAATACGAAAAACTGTTCTCGCTCGAAGGCGTGCAACTCGTTTTACAACCCGAAGCCATTGATTTCATCGCCGAAAAAGCCCTCGAATACAAACTCGGCGCGCGCGGCCTGCGCTCGCTCTGCGAGGCCATCCTGACCGACGCCATGTTCGACCTGCCCACAGCAGGCAAAGGAAGCAAAAAGCAATTAGTGATAGACCGGGCGTACGCGGAGGAAAAATTAGAAGGGTCGCGGATCGGAAGGTTAAAAGCGGCGTAGGTAGTCGGCCTAAACACCGAAAGGGTTTCAATCGCTTTCGACGTTATAAAAAACTACTACTTTTGTTGTCAATTAAAATTTGAAGCGATGTCGTCACGCAACATACAACCGCCGCTCTCCAATATGCAGATGGAACTCCTGAAGCTCTATGCCGCAGGCGTTCCCGACGAGTATTTGGCTGAAATCAAGGAAATGATTGCT
>CAZXQZ010000223.1:0-6948 GCA_964642445.1 uncultured Anaerolineae bacterium | reverse complement strand
CGGGGTGGAACGGGCGAAATTTCCCGATCTAAAACGGGCGGCCGACGTCCTGGGGCCACTGCTGCCGGCGGCCGCACGCCAGCTGGGCCTGTCGGCCTCCGTGCCGGTAATCGTCGGCACGCCCGATCTACACTCGGCGGCGCTCGGCTCCGGCGCCGTGCGCGATTTCGAGGCGCACCTCTACCTTGGCACCTCGTCCTGGCTCACCTGCCACGTACCCTTCAAAAAGACCGATTTGATCCACAACATGGCCTCACTGCCCTCGGCCATCCCCGATCGCTATTTCCTGGTCAACGAGCAGGAAAGCGCGGGCGGCAGCATCGGCTATTTGATCGACCACCTTCTGTATCCCAACGACGGCTTGCAGACGTCCCCGCGGCCGGCCGACGTTCACGCACGGGTGGACGCGCTGGCTGCCACGGTGCCCGCCGGCAGCGGCCGGCTGATCTTCACGCCCTGGCTCTACGGCGAACGCACCCCGGTCGATGACCACACGGTGCGCGGCGGCTTTTTCAACCAATCACTGCAAACGACGCGCGCCCACCTGGTGCGTGCCGTATACGAGGGCGTGGCCTACAATTCGCGCTGGCTGCTGACCTACGTCGAACGTTTCGTGCGCCGGCCGCTGGACGGCATCCATCTCATCGGCGGCGGCGCCCAGTCCGACTTCTGGTGCCAGGTGCATGCCGACGTGCTGAACCGCACCATCAAACAGGTCGGCGACCCGCTGCAGGCCAACCTGCGCGGCGCCGGCTTCCTGGCCTGGATGGCGCTGGGTGAACTCACCGTGGCCGATATTCCCAGCCGCGTGCCGATCGTGCGCACCTTCGCCCCCAACCCGCAGCACCGGACGCTGTACGATGAGCTGTTCCAAGCTTTCGTGACGCTGTATCACAACAACCGGCGCCTCTACGCCCGGTTGAACAAGACTTCGCCGCCGGCGGCCAACGAGACGCCTCGCTGACCGGCCGACGCGAATGCCGTGGAGAATCAGAGATGGACATTTTGCAAACCACCACCCGCTGGCTCAGCCGGCTCGACCCGCGGCTCACCGCGGCCGCCGAGCAGCGCCTCAAGCACATCCCCTTCGTGCAGCGCCAGCTCGACCAGCAGTACGACAAGATGCTCCACGAACTGGAGAATGCGGTCAAGCGCTACCGCGCCGGTTATGCCAGCTGCACCCATCTGCCGGCGACCGGCCTCGCGCGCGATACGATTGTCGAACAGGTGCAGTCGCTGGCGACGCAGGAGGAATCGCGCTGGCGCAACGGGTTTGCCTCCGGTGCGGTGTATCACGGGGATCCCGCGCACGTCGAATTCGTCAACCACATCTACGCCCTGACCTCGCAGAACAACCCGCTGCACGCCGACCTCTGGCCCAGCACGGCCAAGTTCGAGGCCGAGATCGTGGCCATGACGGCGTCCATGCTGGGGGGTGCGGCACCCGGCGCGGGACAGCCCCTGCTGCGCGGCGACCGCGACGAGGTATGCGGCACCGTCACCTCCGGCGGCACCGAGAGCATCCTGCTGGCCATGAAGACCTACCGCGATTGGGCACGTGACCGCCGCGGCATCACGCGGCCCGAGCTGGTGGTGCCCGTCACCGCTCACGCCGCCTTCGACAAGGCTGCCCAGTACTTTGGCATCACCCTGCGGCGCATCCCGCTCGATGCACAGTACCGTGCCGACGTCGACGCCGCGCGGCACGCCATCACATCGAATACGATTGCGCTTGTCGGCTCGGCACCGGCCTTCCCCCACGGCACCATCGACCCGATCGCCGATCTGGCGGCACTGGCGCAGCAGCACGGCATCGGCTGTCACGTCGACGCCTGCCTGGGTGGGTTCGTGCTGCCCTGGGCCGAGAAGTTGGGGTATCCCGTGCCCTCGTTCGACTTTCGTGTGCCCGGTGTCACGTCGCTGTCGGTCGATACGCACAAATACGGTTACGCGGCCAAGGGCACCTCGGTCATCCTCTACCGCGGACTCGCCCTGCGCCGCTACCAGTACTACACCGTGGCCGACTGGCCGGGCGGCCTCTACTTTTCGCCCACGCTGGCGGGCAGCCGGCCTGGTGCACTGAGTGCGGCCTGCTGGGCGGCGATGCTCTCCCTGGGCGAAGCGGGCTACCTGGAGGCGACGCGCGCCATTCTCGCCGCCGCCGCCGTGATTAAACAGGGCATCCGCCACCTGCCAGACCTGGAGATCCTGGGAGACCCGCTGTGGGTGATTGCCTTTGCCTCGCCGACCCTGAACATCTACCAGGTAATGGAGCGCATGGCCCAGCGCGGCTGGAGCCTCAACGGCCTGCACCGGCCGGCCGCCGTGCACCTCTGTGTGACCCTGCGCCACACCCAGCCCGGCGTCGGCGTGCGTTTCCTGGCCGACCTCGAAGCCAGCATACGCGACGTCAAAGCCGCGCCCAACGCCCGTGGCTCCCTGGCACCAGTGTACGGGCTGGCCGCCAGCCTGCCCCTGCGCGGGGTCGTGAACGATCTTCTGGCACGTTATGTCGATGTGTTGTATCGTGTTTAGTGCTGGAGCACATCGAGCGCCATTCATGATTGCCTCATTTGCAATTTGCAGGCATTTGGCTGTAAAATGCAATGGTCTACCTATCTTTGATCGTTAGGAATGTGTGCCATGTCCAGTGTGACGATACAATCAAGGATCAGTCCTGAACTGAAGAAGCAAGCGGAGGCTGTCTTTGCCGCGCTTGGGCTTTCGACCGCCGATGCGATCCGGATGTTCTTGCAGCAAGCAGTCAACGTGGGTGGTCTTCCTTTTCAGCCAATGGTCAAGCGCCCAAACGCCGATACACTAGAAGCGATGGCAGAACTGGAAAGCGGGGGCGGGCAGGTGTTTAGCACACCTGCTGAGCTGTTTGCTGACTGGAAAAGCTGAAAAATGCCGCTTAGCGTTCGACAAACCACCAGGTTTCGGCGCGATGTAAAACGCCTGCTCAAAGCAAGAACTGACCTATCCAGGTTAGAGTCGGTCATTCAGACACTTGTTGCTCAACAACCACTCGAGGAAGGTCATAGAGATCATGCACTGGTTGGGAACTGGAAGGGCTATCGAGAATGTCACATCCAACCTGACTGGCTGCTCATCTACCGCGTTGTAGATCAGGAGCTTCAACTGGTGCGAACTGGTAGTCATGCTGATTTGTTCGGTTGAGCCAATCTGCCAGACCAGGTTCATGTCGAAAAACCGTTCGCACGTGGGTGTGCAAACTCCAGCTGCCTTCCTGCCTTCCTGATTGCCAAACGCTGTACCACACTCAGCGCTGAGGACACATTTGACACACGATGGTATTGTGCTACACTTCTGCGGCGACGGTTGCCCAGACCCCCTGTCGCTGCAACGAATGCAGCCCGCATGATCGCCGCCGCACCCTCGTTTCAAGAATCGCTGCGACCGTTCGTCATTCCCAAAACGAAGTCCACTGCGAGTTCTCACACGTTCCTGTCCTCGATTGAGGCCGGGATCGAGTCTATTCTGCCGTACAGCGAGGGTGACGCGACGCGCCGGCGCGCTGTTGGATTTCCAAACAGGCCGTGCGACGGGCGCGTCCATAAAAGCAACATCGTTCCGACCCGGTGACAGTCCGTGCAAAGACTCAGCACCTCACGCAATCACAGTGCTGGAGATTCTCGGACAAGGCCCTGGTCGATGAAAGAAGGAATTCATCATGAGTTACAAAGTCATCGTCATGGAGCACGACAAGAAAATCGCTCTTGTCGCACACGACAATAAAAAACGTGATCTCCTGGAATGGGCCCGGTTCAACCGTGACCTGCTGGCCCACCACGAGGTCTACGCCACCGGCACGACCGGGGCCACCCTGGAGCGCGAGCTCGGTTTTCCGATTCATAAGCTGCAGAGCGGTCCCCTCGGCGGTGACCAGCAGATCGGCGCCAAAATCGTCAGCAACGAGATCGATTTCCTGATCTTCTTCTGGGACCCGCTCGAACCGATGCCGCACGACCCCGACGTCAAGGCCCTGCTGCGTATGGCGGTCGTCTGGAACATCCCGATCGCCTGCAACCGTGCCTCGGCCGACTTCATGATCTCGTCGGGCCTCATGGACGGCGAGTATGAGCGGCGGATCCCCGACTACGACACCTACCGCTCGCGCAAGATCGAGCTGGGTGACGAGAAACCAGCCGTCGAACCGCCCGTCGAGATGCCCCAACTCTCGGAAAACGATGTCCTGGCCGAGCTCGACGAACTGCTCGCCGCAGCCGCCTAGACATCGTGCATGGCGTTGCGCTGTGCCTTGCGCACAGCCGCGTCGATTGCACACGTGAAGCTACCGCTTTCGTTGCGTCTGGGCAACTTTGCCTGCGCTTCGATCGGAGTACCTGAAACAGAGTCACCGGGGCATACCCAACTGGGTTCCCCGGTGACTTTTTAGGCCGTGCTTGCACGCCCCGCCATTTTGCACCCTGGACGACTTCGGGTATACTCTCGCGCCTTGCCTCCCGGCACTCCAGTGCCGATGCAGGGAAGTTGTCCGGTGTCATGGCCGCTGACCAGAGGGCAGTGTCACCGAACCGGTTCCGTGCAGCGGCACACAACCACACAGGAGCTTACCGTGCAACGTAACCGTCTCGTGACCCTGCTTGTGTTGTTGGCCCTGGCTGTCGCTACCGGCGACGCATTGGCCGAGTCCCCCGCCTCTGGCAGCCCCCAGGCTGGTGCCTGCACCCCCGGCGCCGCCTACGACCCTGGGTGCGACGTGAACCACGACGGGTTCATCGACATCAACGACATCCAACTCACCGCCGGCCACTGGAACCAGGACGGTGTGTACGTCGACAACAGCTGGCAGTTGACCGGCAATACCGGCACCGATCCCTCAATCAACTTCATCGGCACGACCGACAGCCAGCCGCTGGTCATCCAGCCGGGTGGTGGTTACACGGGCGTCGGCACGTCCGCCCCGCAGGCGCCGTTCAATGTCGTCGGCACCAGCTGGTTCCAGGGTGACAGCACGCCGCTGTCGGACAGTGCCGGCCAGGGTGTTGCCGTTGGGTTCAGCGGCGACCAGGGGTATATTTTCGGCTTCGATTATGCCACTTTCACGCCCAAGAACCTGCTCCTGCAGAACCCGGGCGGCAACGTCGGCATCGGCACGCTGAATCCCACCGCGGCCCGGCTGCATGTCGATGGCGGTTCGGGCACCGCGGTGTATGCTACTTCGTACAGTGGCGTCGGCACCTACGCAACAAGCGTTACGAATGCCGCCATGTATGGCTACAGCACGGACGATTACGGCGTCGACGGGCGCAGCTTCAACGATATCGGTGTCTACGGCCAGTCGTATGCGAGCGGCGGCATGTTCGCCTTGGGCCCCTACATTGGTATCCAGGCAAACTCGTCCGGCAGTGATGCCAACCGCCAGGCGGTACGTGGTGACAACTATGGCAGCGCCACGGGTTATGCTGGCCTCTTCAACGGTAACACGTGGGTCGCCGGCACGTTCTACAAAAACGCCGGTGCTTTTCGCATCGACCACCCGCTCGATCCGGCCAACAAATATCTCAACCATTCGTTCGTCGAGTCACCTGACATGAAGAACATCTACGACGGTGTCGTGACGACCGACGCCGCCGGCAACGCCATCGTCGAGCTGCCGGCGTGGTTCGAGGCACTCAACAAGGACTTCCGCTACCAGCTGACGGTCATTGGCCAGTTTGCCCAGGCCATCGTCTCGGAGAAGATCAAAGACAACCGCTTCTCCATCAAAACCGACAAACCGAATGTCGAAGTCTCCTGGCAGGTCACCGGTATTCGCCATGACCCCTATGCCGAACAGAACCGCATCCCGGTCGAGGAGATGAAGTCCGCCGACATGCGGGGTTCGTACGTCTATCCCGAAGGCTTCGACCAGCCGCATACAACCAGCATCGCCGGCCAGATGGGGCTGCCGATCGGACCCAAATTTCCGGCACCACCGCGCTGAGGCAAAAAGACCCGAAGGGTTTTTGGAAACCCTTCGGGTCGGCATGATAGCCCTCCTTGACCGTAGCTGTGATCCACCATGCAGTGGTGGAAAAGACACTGCCGATTCATATCGGGGTGACCTCTGTAACATCACTGTAACACCATGGGATCGAAGAATGAAGGGAAACTGCCTGAAGATTGGCTGAGGAATTGCTCAGGTGACCGGAGGTCCGATGAAAACAGTCGAAGAGGTGATGGCCCAGCTCCAGGCCAGCGCCCGGCCGGACCAGCTGGCGGGCATGGCTCGTTACGGCCTGACCGGGGCCGACCGCCTGGGAGTCTCGGTGCCCGACATGCGCCGCATCGCCAAACAAACCGGCCGCGACCATGCGCTGGCGCTGGAACTGTACGCGACCGGCATTCCCGAAGCGATGATGGTCGCCTCGATGATCGACGTGCCAGCGGCCGTCACCGACGCCCAAATGGAAGCCTGGGTCGTCGACTTTGCGGCGTGGGACGTGTGCGACCAGGTGTGTATGAACCTGTTCGAGAAGACCCCGCTGGCGTGGCAGAAGATTCACGACTGGTCGACGCGTGATGAGGCGTTCGTCAAACGCGCCGCCTTTGCCTTGATCGCCTGCCTGGCCTGGCATAACAAAACCGCCACAGACGAACAGTTCGTCGCATTGATCCCACTCATCCAAGCCGGCGCAACCGACGAGCGCAACATGGTCAAGAAGGCGGTGAGCTGGGCGCTGCGTAACATGGGCAAACGCAACGCGGCGCTGCGCGCGGTGGCTCTGCAAACCGCCGCGGACATGCAGCAGATGGACTCGCGCGCCGCTCGCTGGATTGCTTCGGATGTCCGGCGCGACCTGAAGGCGCAAAGTGACAATCTGAGTACAAAGGCATCGTAAAAGAATAACTTCCAGCAGTATGACTGGAATTCGCCGCCCCGAAGGCGGTGGCGGTTGCACAGTTGCACAGTTGCCATCT
>CAZXQZ010000222.1:0-7004 GCA_964642445.1 uncultured Anaerolineae bacterium | reverse complement strand
AAAGCACTGCACCAGCGTGTGGTCGGCCAGACCGAGCCGGTCAACGCGGTGGCTAAGGCGGTGCGCCGCGCGCGTGCCGGCCTCAAGGATCCCAAGCGCCCGATTGCCACCTTCATCTTCCTGGGTCCCACCGGCGTGGGCAAAACGCAGCTGGCCAAGACCCTGGCCGAGTTCCTGTTCGGCAGTGAAGAGGCGCTCATCAAGATCGACATGAGCGAGTTCATGGAGCGGCACAACGTCAGCCGCCTGGTCGGCGCACCGCCCGGCTACGTCGGTTACGAAGAAGGTGGGCAGCTCACCGAGGCAGTCCGCCGGCGGCCCTATTCGGTGGTGCTGCTGGATGAAGTGGAGAAGGCACACCCCGAAGTCTTCAACATGCTGCTGCAGATCATGGAAGACGGGCACCTATCGGACGCCAAGGGCCGGCGTGTCGATTTTCGCAATACGATCATTATCATGACGTCCAACGTCGGGGCGCAGCTCATCAAACGTGCCACCAGCCTGGGATTCGTGGCGAATCGTGATGAAGCCAAGCTGCAAGAGGACGAATATAAGGCGATGAAGGACCGGGTCATGGAAGCGCTGAAAAAGACCTTCCGCCCCGAATTCCTCAACCGCCTCGACGGCGTCATGGTCTTCCGCGCCTTGACCAAGGAACAGATCACCGACATCGTGGACCTGGAGTTGAAGCGGGTCCACCAGCAGTTGCGTGAGCACAGCGTCACCTTGCAGGTCACCCAGGCCGCCAAAGAGCACATCGCCAACGTCGGCTACGACCCCGATTTTGGGGCACGCCCCCTGCGCCGTGCCATCCAGAACATGGTCGACGATCCGCTGAGTGAAGGGATGCTCGCCGGGCGTTACACACCGGGTGATACCGTGGTGGCTGACATCAATCCCGATACGCAGGAGATCGAGCTGGTCGTGGTGGCGGGCACGGCCGCAAGGTCCGATCTTGTCGAGCAGCTCGTCACACCGGAGCTGTTCGAGCCGGTGCTCGAATAATCCAGGTAGGTATCTGGAAGGACGTTGACAACACCATACTATCATGGGGAGCTAGGAGAACCTGGCTGAGAGGAAGCCTCCGGGCGTCGCGTTGGCGATACCCACTGGCTTCGACCCCTTGAACCTGATCGGATAATGCCGGCGCAGGGAGAGAGCAGATTGATCGAAGGCTACTTCACCTGGGTGGGGTAGCCTTCTTGCGTTGGGAGGACCATGCGTGCCATCATCGTAGCGGGCAGTCCGCAAAGCGAACCACCCCGACGGCTGCAGCCGGCGGCTGGTGACCTGCTCATTGCCGTCGATTTGGGTGGCAGTCACTGCCTGCACTGGGGCTGGCGGCCCAGTCTTGTCATTGGTGATCTCGACTCGCTGCCAGCGGCCGATGAGGCCGTTTTGCGTGCGCGTGGCTGCCGGTTCCTCACCGCGCCGGTGCGCAAGGATGAGACTGACCTCGAACTGGCGCTCGATTATGCTGTACAGGCGGCGGTTGGCGAAATCATCATTCTGGGTGCCTGGGGCGGGCGCGTCGACATGAGCCTGGCCAACGTGCTGCTGCTGACCCGGCCCGACCTGACGGGTGTGCCGGTACGCCTGGTGGAGGGGCTGCAGACGATTTGCCTGGTGCAGCCCGGCCAACCGGTGTGCATCGAGGGTCAGCCGGGTGATCTGCTCTCGCTCATTCCCGTGGGCGGCGATGCCACAGATGTATCTGTGGGAGATGTCGAGTGGCCGTTGCATGGGGACCGGCTGCCGCTGGGGATTGCACGTGGGGTCAGCAATGTGCTGACCGGCTCGTCGGCCCGGGTGGCGGTGGGCGGTGGTCGGCTGCTGGTCGTGCATACGGCAGGCGAGGCGGGGTAGTGGCCCCGTCGGTGTCGCAGGAAAGGAGGAATCACATGCGTACGTGGTATCGATGCATAGGCGTGGTCCTGGTGGTGGTGGTCGGGTTGACGGCCTGCGTGCCGGCGACCCCGGCGGCGCCGCGGCGCACGTTGACCGTCATGACCCACGACAGTTTTGCAGCCAGCGAGGCGGTGATCGACCAGTTTGCGCAGGCACACAACGCCGAGGTGCAGTTCATCAAGGCCAGCGATGCCGGCAGTGCACTCAACCAGGCAATCCTGAGTAAGGACAACCCGCTGGCCGACGTGTTCTTTGGCGTGGACAATACGTTTCTCAGTCGCGCGCTGGCAGCGGGTATTTTCGAGCCCTACGCCGCACCGGCACTGGCGGATATCCCGCCCGACCTGCAGCTCGATCCGGCCCAGGGGCTGCTGCCGGTTGATTTCGGCTACGTCTGCCTCAACTACGACAAGCAGTACTTCGCCGATAAGAATCTGCCGGTTCCCCAAACCCTGGAAGACCTGGCCAGGCCCGAATACCGGGGCTTGTTGGTCGTGGAGAATCCCGCCACCTCTTCCCCTGGCCTGGCTTTCCTGGTGGCCAGTGTCGCCTATTTTGGCGAGGACAGGTACCTGGACTGGTGGAAGGCCCTGCGCGAGAACGATGTTGCCGTGACCGATGGCTGGGAGGACGCCTACTACAACCAGTTCTCGGGCAGCAGCGGTCAGGGTTCACGCCCCCTGGTTGTCAGTTACGCCACCAGCCCCGCGGCCGAGGTCTATTTCAGCGAAGGTAAACTCAGCGAACCGCCCACGGGCAACATCCTGCCGGAAGGTGCCTGCTTCCGCCAGATCGAATACGTCGGCATCCTGCGGGGTACCGCGCAGCGCGAACTGGCGCAGCAGTGGGTCGATTTTATGCTCAGCCCGGCCTTCCAGGAAGACATACCACTGCAGATGTTCGTCTACCCGGCCAACCGCCAGGCCAAACTGCCCGCATTGTTCCAGCAGTTTGCCGCTGTGCCCCAGCAGCCAGCGCAAATCGAGCCGGCAACGATTGCCGCCCGGCGTGATGCCTGGATCGATGCCTGGACGACGGCGGTGCTGCGCTGAGATGACAGCCAACGCCGGGCGCCTGGCAGTGAGCCTGCTCTTCCTGGTGCCAGTGGTGTTCCTGGGCCTGTTTTTTGTCTATCCACTGCTGGCAATTCTGCAAGTCAGCCTGGCACCGGGCGGCACGCTGGACCTGGCACCCTTTGCTGATCTGTTCCGGCAGCCCTACTACGGGCAGCTGCTGTGGTTCACGACCTGGCAGGCGGTGGTGTCAACCCTGCTCACGCTCGTGCCCGGGCTGCCGGCGGCCTACGTGCTGGCGCGCTACAGCTTTCCGGGCAAGTCGGTCGTGCGCGCCTTGAGCACGATCCCGTTCGTGATGCCGACCGTCGTGGTGGCTGCGGCGTTTACAGCCCTGGTCGGGCCGCGCGGCGAGCTCAACCTGTGGCTGATGCGTGTTCTGCACCTGGAGTCAGCGCCCATCCAGCTCGAACACACGATAGGCATGATCCTGCTGGCGCACGTGTTCTACAACACCACCGTTATCATGCGCATGGTTGGCGGTTTTTGGGCCAACCTCGACCCGCGCCTGGAAGAAGCGGCGGCGGTGCTGGGGGCCAGCCGCTGGCAGGTGCTGCGCACGGTTACGCTCCCCTTGCTGCTGCCATCGATCCTGGCGGCCGCCATGCTCGTCTTTCTCTTTTGTTTTACCAGCTTCGGCGTGATCCTGATCCTGGGGGGGCCACGCTTCGCTACGCTGGAGGTCGAGATCTACCGCCAGGCGGTGAACCTGTTTCGCCTGCCGATGGCCGCTGCCCTGGCGCTCGTGCAGATGCTGCTCACCTTCGTCATCATGGCAGTTTACACGCGACTGCAGGCGCGTACGTCTGTGCTGCTGCATTTTCGTCCACAGCAGGCGGTGCAGCAGCCGCCGGCCAATTGGGCACAGCGCCTTCTGGTCTATGGCACCGTCAGCGCCCTGGTGGTCCTGCTCGTCGCACCACTGCTGGCCCTGGTCATCCGCTCGCTAAACACGGCGGACGGTTGGGGGCTGGCCTATTACCAGGCGTTGTTTGTCAACCGGCGGCAGTCGATTCTGTTTGTGCCGCCGGTCTTGGCGCTGCGTAATTCGGTGGTGTTTGCCAGTGCGACGATGGCCCTCGCCCTGTTTCTCGGTGTACTGAGCGCCTACCTGATTGCACGACCGCGCAGCCGCCTGAGTGCGCTGCTCGATCCACTCTTCATGCTGCCGTTAGGCACCTCAGCGGTTACCCTGGGGCTCGGTTTTTTGATTGCCCTGGACCGGCCGCCGTTGAATCTGCGTGCTTCACCGCTGCTGATTCCCATTGCCCACACGTTGGTGGCCCTGCCGTTCGTGATCCGTGGCCTGCTGCCGGTCTTGCGTGGGCTCAATCCCCACCTGCGCGAGGCGGCGGCGGTGCACGGCGCCTCGCCGCTGCGCGCCTGGCGGACGATCGATCTGCCGATCATTTTCCCGGCCCTGCTGGTGGGCGCTATTTTTGCCTTCACCGTGTCGATGGGTGAGTTTGGGGCCACGGTGCTGATTGCCCGCCCGCAGACACCCACGCTGCCCCTGGCCATTTATCGTTTCCTGGGCCAGCCCGGACCGCTGAACTATGGCCAGGCGCTGGCGGCGAGCACGCTGCTGATGTTGGTGTGTGCCGTGGCTTTTGTGCTGTTGGAGAAGTTCCGTTATCAGGATATCGGTGAGTTCTAATGCCATCAGGGGTGATCTGCCGGCTGGTGGCGACAGGCGGGTACTTGTGGAAGCCCTGAAGGTCGACCAGGTCGCGAAAGACCTGAACCAGGCACCTGTTCTGCGCGACATCTCGTTTGTCGTGCCCGATGGTGCGATTGCCTGTCTGCTGGGACCCAGCGGCTGTGGCAAGACGACGCTGCTGCGCATCGTGGCCGGACTCCTCGTGCCTGATGGTGGTCGGGTGTTCTTTGGCGGTGAAGATGTCACGCAGGTTCCAGTACACCGGCGCGGCTTCGGATTGATGTTCCAGGATTTCGCCCTCTTCCCGCACCACAACGTGTGGGACAACGTCGCGTTTGGGCTGCGCATGCAGCGCCTGCCCGCGCCGGCCGTCGCGCAGCGTGTGCGTGAGATGCTCGATCTGGTCGATTTGGCTGCGTACGATACCCGCCGCGTGTACGAACTGTCGGGCGGCGAACAGCAGCGGGTGGCCCTGGCACGGAGTCTGGCCCCGCACCCCCGTCTGCTCATGCTCGACGAGCCGTTGGGTTCGCTCGATCGCACCCTGCGTGACGAGCTGATGAACGAGCTGCGGCGGATCTTGAAGCAGATTGGGCTGACCGCGCTGTACGTGACGCACGACCAGCAGGAAGCCTTTGCCGTGGCCGACCAGATTCTGGTCATGAACCAGGGCCAGATCGTGCAGCGCGGCACGCCAGAAGAGGTTTATGGACAGCCCGCCAGCCGCTTCGTGGCGGAATTCTTGGGGCTCACCAACCTGGTTGCCGGTGTGGTAATTGCCGGCGCGCCGGAGCTGACCGTCGCGACGGCTCTGGGAACCCTGGTTGTACCAGGGCCAGCCGGTGTACCACCCTTCCCAGGTGCTGCGGTGACGGTTCTGATTCGCCCCGATGCCGCCCGCCTCTGTCTAAATGATGGCGGAGCCACGAACTGCGTGGTGGGCCGGGTGGTGCAGCGCTCTTTTCGCGGCGGGCACTACCAGGTCACCGTGCAGGTGACGGACGGTGCGCCCCCGCTGCGTTTCCATTTGCCGGCTGCCCCACCACCGCCGGCGGCTGGCGATACGCTGCAACTTGCGGTAGATGGCGCGGCCCTGGTGCTGGTACCGGCGTAGGGACGGCCGTTCCGATGAGAATCAGCAGCAGGCCGTGAGACTTGCACGCCTGGGGTGCAGCGTAAGCCTGGGACCCTTCGGGTTTCTTCGGGCGTTCAGCAGTGCCGGGTGACCGATGACATTCTCTCTGCGCAACGAATCACGCTGATTGGCGAGAAACCCGAAGGGTCTGTCCTGGACATGCGATACACTCGCACACCTGTTCTAGTTTGACAAATCGTGCGGCCTGGTCTACAATTCACACAGGTTGGCAACGGCACGGCCGGGAACCGCAACCGCGTCGCAAGCCCACAAAGAACCTATTCTGAGAACGACCTGGCATATCGAGACAGCTGCCAGGTTCTTCGGATAGGCTCCAAGTGGCGATCGAGCCACTGGAAGAACGCACACAATACACGGAAAGGACACAGAACGATGTGGCAGAGAGTCATGATCATTGGGAACCTGGGATCTGATCCCGATATGCGTTACACCCCCAGCGGTGTACCGGTCACCAGTTTCAACGTTGCCGTCAATCGTCGCTGGAAAGCGGCCGATGGCACCATGCAAGAGAAAACGACATGGTTTCGTGTCACGGCGTGGCGCCAGCTGGCGGAGACGTGCAACCAGTACCTCAGCAAAGGGCGGCAGGTATTCGTCGAGGGGGAGATCGAAGTTGGGGCCTACATGGCGCAGGACGGGACGCCGCGCGGCTCATTGGAAGTCACCGCGCGAGACGTGCGCTTCCTGGGAGGTCGGGGTGATGCGCCCAGCATGACGGCTGGGGCCCCGGCGGGTGGGTATGCCGGTGGCAGCCGGCCGGCGTCACGTCCGGCATCCTCGTCGGTCGACGACTTTGCACCCCCGCCCGATTTGCACGACGAAGACATCCCATTCTAAACAAGGGACACCTGAAAGCACGATGCATGCCTGACGCATCGTGCTTTTTTCATGGAGGATAACGTATGGCCGCCAACCCGCCGCCGGGCCCACGTCTCAATGTGGAGCTACCGGCCACGCTGGAGATCGTCTATGCCAATTTTGCCATTATCAACCATTCGCCATCGGAAGTCATCCTCGATTTGGGGCAGCTCATGCCGAACGTGCCGCAGGTCAAAATCCGGGCGCGCGTCGTGTTGACGCCCCTCAACGCCAAGCTGTTTTACCACGCGTTGGGTGAAAACCTGGCGCGCTACGAGCGGCGCTTCGGTGAGGTCAAGATGCCGCAGGATTTTGATCCCAAGCAGGGATTTCTGGGTGGCGTGCAGTG
>CAZXQZ010000221.1:1588-7004 GCA_964642445.1 uncultured Anaerolineae bacterium | reverse complement strand
TACACCTCAAATGGCAAGTATACCGCATGCGATGTCAATGTCAAACATCAAAGACGTCCGGGCCGCCACGTGAGCCGGACGTCTCTTCACACCTTTGATCCTAATCCCCAACCCCTGACCCCACCACCCCACCCCCTAACCCCTGACCTCGCTCCTCCATCCACACACGGAGGAACGCTTCGAGCTCGGCCAGGGTAGTGAAACCGCTGCGTTGCGCTGTCTGCGTGTCCTCCAGGCTGATGCGCCAGGCGGAGGGATGCCCAGTGTGGCTTGCCGGCTGCTGCCACAGGCCAAGAATGAAAAATTGGTAACGGGATGGTGGTTCGTTGTGGTGTGACATAGGTCCTTGCGTCAGGCGGTGTTTGTGATATACTGCGTTCCATCATCGAACGTACCTCATCCTACACCCTGATCGTTTAGAGATCATTTATGGAGCGGGCAATCGTAACCGGTTTGGAACTTGGTCTGTTGGGTGGCTTGCATATTCGGCGCGACGGTGTCGTCGTGTCGCAGTTCATTTCCAGCAAAGTGCCGGCTCTGCTGGCGTATCTGGCTGTGACGGGCCGCCCGCACGCGCGCGAGGCGCTGGCCGGCCTGTTATGGGGCGAAATGCCCGACGCGGCGGCGGCCAACAACCTGCGCCAGGCCCTGACCAACCTGCGCAAGATTGCCGGTCCCAACGTGGTGATCACACGCGACACGGTGGCGTTCGATGCCGCATTACCCCACTTCCTCGACGTCGCAGCGTTTACGGAGGGCATGCGGGCCCGGGCCAATCTTTCCCCGGTGCAGCGCGCCAAACACCTGCGTGCCGTCATGGCCCGTTATGGCGGTGATTTCCTGAAGGGGTTCTTCGTGCGCGACGCGCCAGACTTCGAAGACTGGGTGCTGACGCAGCGCGTCCATCTGCGCGAGCTGGCGCTGCACGGCTGGGATGAATTGGCCAGTCTGTCCATGGCGCTGGGCGATCACGAGGGTGCGATCGATGCTGCCAACCGTTTGCTGGCTATGGACCCCTGGCGCGAAGAAGCGCACCGCCAGCGCATGCTGTCCCTGGCGCGCAGCGGCCAGTACAGCGCAGCACTGGCCCAGTACCAGGCGTGCCGCACCGTCCTGGCCAGCGAGTTCGATGCACTCCCATCGGCGGAAACCACAGCCCTGTATGAGCGAATTCGGGCTGCCTCGCGCGCGCCACGTCACAACCTGCCCGCTTCTACCACCAGTTTTGTGGGACGCGTGTCCGAGCTGGACGAGCTGCGCGCGCGGCTGGGTGTACCACAAACCCGCCTGCTGACGATCCTGGGACCGGGGGGCATCGGCAAAACTCGCCTGGCGCTCGAGCTGGCAGCCAGGATCGAAACGCAGTTCCTGAACGGCGTCTGTTTTGTACCCCTGGCCTCCGTGCGCACCGACTTTCCGGATGCGTTGGTGCTGGCGGTGGCCGAAGCGCTGCAAGTTTCCCCCGCCGGTACGAACGATCTACGCAAACACGTTCTCGATCTCCTGCGTGGCCGCGAGCTGCTGCTGATCCTGGACAACCTCGAGCAGCTGCTGGATCAGGCCGACTGGCTGTCTGAGCTTCTCATCCAGGCGCCCGATGTCAAGATCGTGGCGACTTCGCGTACGCGGCTCGACCTGCAGGCCGAGCATGTCTTTCCGCTCGACGGTCTACCGGTGCCGCCGGTGGGGTCGCCTGTGCCGGAGGCGTCGGCTGCGGTTGAGCTTTTCATGCGGTGCGCCCACCGCGTGCGGCCGCACTTCGCCTTGACGCCGACCGATGCCGATGCCGTGATGCGTATCTGCCGCATGGTCCAGGGGCTGCCGTTGGGCATCGAGCTGGCGGCCGCCTGGGTGTACCAGCTGCCCTGCGAGGCGATTGCACACGAGATCGAACGGAGCCTCGATTTCCTGGCAACGACACAGCGTGACGTGTCACCGCGGCAGCGCAGTCTGCGTGCCGTGTTCGATTGGTCGTGGGGGCACCTCAGCCCCAGCGAGCAGGCTGTCTTCCAACGCCTGGCCGTGTTTCACGGTGCTTTCACGCCGCGGGCGGCGGCGCAGGTGACTGGCGCTGCCCTGCCCGTCCTGGCGGCGTTGGTGGACAAGTCTCTGCTGCGCCTGGACGGGGCAAGTTATCACCTGCATGAAGTAGCCCGCCACTTTGCGTGGGAGAAACTGCTTCAAGCGCAGGCCGCAACATCGACGCAGGCCCAGCATGCCCGCTACTACGCCGCACTGCTGGCGGAGAATGTGGAACGCTTCCGTGGTCGTGACCAGAAGCTGGCTTTGGAGGAAATGGCCCGCGAGATCGACAACGTACGCGTCGCGTGGCAGTGGTTGGTGGAACAGGGCGACCAAGCTGGGATCGATGCCGCAACCGATGGCCTCTACATGTTCACCATGATTCGCAGCCGGTTTCGTGAAGGGCTGGAGATGTTGCGCGCCGCGCGTATGGCACTGCAGGACAACCCAACGCCCGATCGCCGAACGCAGCTGGTTCTGGCCCGGGTCATGGCGCGCGAGGGCCGCTTCCTCTCTTCATTGTCGCAGTTCGAGGCCGCCCAGTCGCTGCTCAACGAGAGCCTGGCAATCCTGCGCCAGCTTGATGTGCCCGACGAGATCGCCTTCACTCTCGGTCACATCGGTGGCACGGCGCGTCTGCAGGGGAATGCCGGGCTGGCAGAAGAATGCCTGTTGGAGTGCCTGGCGCTGCGCCGCCAGACCCAGGACTATTACGGACAGGCGATCGCGCTGCTGGAGCTCGGTGGCGCCGCGTTCGTGCGCGGTGATTACGCGACGGCTCGCCAGTACTGCCAGGATGGATTGGCCATCGACGAGGCGGCCGGCGATCAGCAGACGGTCGCTCACCTGCTGACCGGACTCAGCCTGTGCCATCGCGAGTTGGGAGACTACGCGGCCGCGCAGGCGTGCGTCCGCCGCAGCTTGCAGAGCTACGAGGCGCTGGGTGACGCATATGGTTTACTTCAGGCCTCGCTCACCCTGGGCGAACTCAGCCGCCAGCTGGGTAACCTGGCCGAGGCCCGTCAGTTTTGCGGGCGGGCCATTCACGTCGCCCAGGAGATCGGCGATCGTTCCGGCGAGGCCGACGGACGCTTTCGGTTGGGTCAAATCGCCGCGAACACCGGGAATGTCAATGAGGCACTGGCGCAGCTGCGCCAGGCGCTGACCCTGGCTAACGAGATTCACGAGACCCCGTTGGTGCTCGATATCTTGTTGGAGATCGGGTGCTTGCAGGCCGTAAACGGTGGTGCGCCGCAGGCCACTGACATCCTGGTCTTTCTGCTGCAGCAGTCACAGCTACCTCGCCAGCGCCGCCAACGGGTCACCGAAGTTCTGGCTCGACTGGGGGTGCCTGTGAACGTCGATACCGCCGCCAGTGGCAGTCCGTGGTCGCTGGAGCAGATCGTAATTCTGGCCAGCGCCGATGGCCAGCCGGCGGCGTGATCCCTACAGGTCCAGTACCTGCCCCTTTTTTATCACCGATCGCACCAGGTTGGTCCCAAAGCGGTAAGCCAGGTGGCGGTAGTCGTCCACATCCAACACGAGCAGGTCGGCCTGTTTGCCCGGCTGCAGGCTGCCGACGACATCACCCAGGCCAATGGCGTATGCGCTGTTCAACGTCGCCGCACAAATTGCCTCGGCTGGCGACAGCTGCATGGTGCGGCAGGCCAGGGCGATGATGAACTGCATCGACTCACACCAGCAGGTGCCGGGGTTGAGGTCGGTGGCCAGGGCGAGCGCACCGCCCTGGTCGATCAAAGCACGTGCGGGAGTGTAGTGCGGCTTGCCCAGGCCAAAGGGGGTGCCTGGCAGCGCCACACCGATCGTGGGCGAGTCTGCCAGCCGGGCCAGGTGTGCCGGCGGCGTGCACACCAGGTGGTCGACCGACACAGCCCCCAGGCGCACACCGAGTGGCGTGCCACCCAGCGGGGCAAACTCGTCCACGTGCAGCTTCAGCGCCAGGCCCGCCTCGCGTGCAGCCAGCAAGATGCGTTCGCTCTGCGCCAGGTCGAACACGCCTTCCTCGCAGAACACGTCACAGAAGCGGGCAGCCGGCACGTACGTCATGCGCTCACTGCCATCGGGAAGCTGCTGCACCACCTGGTAGTGCAGGGCGCCGATTTCCGGGATGACTTCCTGCACCATGAACTCGACATAATCGTCGGTACGACCGGCGAATTCGGGGGGCACGGCATGTGCACCCAGGTAGGTGGGTACCAGGTCGATGGCATGGTCTTCGTCGAGCAGGCGAATGGCGTCGAGCAGCTTGCGCTCATCGTCCAGGTTGAGACCGTAGCCGGTTTTGACCTCGGCGGTGGTCGTGCCGTAGGCGAGCATGCGGTCCAGGCGCGGGCGGGTCTCGGCGACCAGCTGCTCCAGCGAGGCTGCGCGTGTGGCACGTACCGTGCTGGCGATGCCCCCGCCCGCGCGCATGATCTCCATATAGGTGGCGCCGGCCACCCGCTGCTCGAACTCGTGTGTGCGATCGCCCGCCCACACGGCGTGTGTGTGCGGATCTACGAAGCCGGGCAGCACTACGTGCTGGCTGGCATCCAGGGCCACCGCTGCCTGGTACTGGGCGGTAATCTCGTGGGATGGGCCCACCGCGACGATCGTTTCGTTTTTGATTGCCACCGCGCCATCGGGGATGATGCCGGGCTCACCCAAGGCACGCCCGCGGCGCGGGCCATCGCCGGCGAAGGTGAGCAGCTGCGCGGCATGGCGAATGATCAGGTCGACACGCATGGGATCGATGCTAAAAACTCCCCAGATTAGCCAGGCTGTTGACGAAATAGACCGCGCTGAACAGGACACAGCAGCAGCACAGGACGATCAGGACCAACGCAGCGATGAGTACCCACTGCCAGTTGCTGCTCTTCTTGCGTGGTTCGACGTAGGGTGTGGCCTGCAGCGGCAGTGGGGGTGGTGGCAGCTGCGAGTCAGCACCCAGTTCGGGAACGGCGGGCAGCGCCTTTTCGACCGATGCCATGGCCGCAGCCGCCGCTTCCGTACCCGTTTCCGAGACGGCTGCTCCCGTGTCGGTGACGACTGTGGACAGCACTTGGGTTGTTTCGACGGCTGCTGCGGTCGTGACCTCACCCACCGTCGCAGCCGTATCGCTGACTGTTTCACCCCCGGCAGCGACCGCGTCTGTCACGGCTTGTTCGGTGATTACGGTCGCACCGGCGACCGTTTCACCCGCCGCGGTGAACATCTCGCTGGCTGTTTCTTCGGTCGCTCCCACAATACTGCTGAGGGGTTCGCTGGCGCTCGACGTCACGTCCGCCGCTGTGTCCACGGCCTGGCTGGCGGTTTCGCTCACTACGGCTTCACTGGCATCGGCTGCGCCGCCGATCGCGTCCACGGTCGCGGCTGCGGCAGCCGGCACTGCGGC
>CAZXQZ010000221.1:0-1488 GCA_964642445.1 uncultured Anaerolineae bacterium | reverse complement strand
GCGGCGCCACGCTCGACCAGCTCGGTCCCTTCTTCCACTGCATCTGACAAAGCGGATGCGCCAGGCAAATCCTCGCCACTGCCCGGTTCCAGGGGCAGGGTAGTCTCATCCGTCATGTGGTTGCTCCTTCCTCGTTGGCGAAAAATGATCAGGCCGGTTGATTGGTCTTGCAGAATGCTGAGGCAAAACGAGTGTAACACGCACCCGCAAGCCTGTCAAACACCCGTCAGCATTGGCAGCCGGATGCCGTGGCGCTGTGCCGCGGTCATGGCTTCGGGATAGCCGGCGTCGGCGTGACGGGCGATGCCCATGCCGGGATCGGTCGTAAGCACGCGCTGCAGGCGGCGTGCGGCGGCCGGTGTGCCATCGGCAACGATCACCTGGCCAGCATGTTGGCTGTAGCCGATGCCAACCCCACCGCCGTGGTGAAAACTGACCCAGGTGGCCCCACCGGCGGTGTTGATCAGCGCGTTGAGAATGGCCCAATCGGAGATCGCATCCGAGCCATCGCGCATGCCTTCCGTCTCCCGGTTGGGCGAGGCGACCGAGCCGCAGTCCAGGTGATCGCGCCCGATGACGATCGGTGCACTGACCTCACCGCGCGCCACCAGCTCGTTGAAGGCCATGCCGGCCCGTGCGCGCTCCCCATAACCGAGCCAGCAGATGCGCGCCGGCAGCCCCTGGAAGGCGACCTGCGCCTGGGCCAAACGGATCCAGCGTGCAAGGTGCTCGTTTTCAGGAAACAGCTCGAGGATAGCCTGGTCTGTCCGGTAGATGTCCGCTGGGTCGCCGCTCAAGGCGACCCAGCGGAAAGGTCCTTGCCCTTCGCAGAACAAGGGTCGGATGTAGGCCGGCACGAAACCGGGATAGTCGAACGCGTGGGTGACACCCCGATCGAACGCGCGCTGGCGCAGATTGTTGCCGTAATCGAACACGATTGCGCCCGCCTGCTGCATCGCCAGCATCGCTTCGACGTGGCGTGCCATCGAATCTGTGGCGCGCGCCGCGTACGTATCCGGATCGGTGATGCGAAGGGTGACCGCTTCAGCCAGTGAGAGCCCATGCGGCACGTACATCAGCGGATCGTGGGCCGGTGTCTGGTCGGTCACGATGTCGGGTACGACGCCGCGTGCCACGAGCTCGGGCAGCACCTCGGCGACGTTGCCGATCAGGCCGATGGAGCGTGGCACCTGGTGGCGAACGGCATCCTCGACCCGCGTCATCGCCTCCTCCAGGTCGTCGACGACTTCATCCAGGTAGCGGGTTTCCAGGCGGCGCTGTGCACGCTGCGGGTCGATCTCGACGACCAGTGCAACCCCGCCATTCATCGTCACGGCCAACGGTTGGGCACCGCCCATGCCACCCAGGCCGGCGGTGAGTACGAAACGACCTTGGAGTGAGCCGCCAAAGTGCTGGCGCGCGGCCGCACCGAGGGTCTCGTAAGTGCCTTGCAGAATACCCTGCGTACCGATGTAGATCCATGAACCG
>CAZXQZ010000220.1:0-7024 GCA_964642445.1 uncultured Anaerolineae bacterium | reverse complement strand
AAACTCATGTTCTGGAGAAACCAGGAGTTTCGTGAGCCTCATGCTGCCTCAAAACCCCAAGTTCAATAGAACATGAGTTTAACAGAGCACTAAATGATATCCGCAAACGTGCGCTCGGTGCTGCGGAAATAGAACAGCCCCCCCACCAGCACCACCACCGCCATCACCACCGACAGCACGAACAGCACCCCCGGCGCCTCCAGGCCGGTCGCGGTCGCCGCATCACCCAGCACCGCCCAACGGAACCCGCTCACCACGCCGGTCATCGGGTTGAGCGCCAGCAGCGGGCGCAGCGGCGCCGGCAGCAGGTCCACGGGATAGATCACCGGCGTCAGGTACATCCAGATCTGCACGATGAACGGGATCAGCTGCTTGATGTCGCGGAAACGCACGTTGAGCGCCGACAGCCACAGACCAAACCCCAGCGCTGTGATCAACGCCAGCAGCAAGAATACGGGCAGCAGCAGAACCGCCGGACTCAGCGGCAGGCGGAAGATGAGCATCAAAACGAACAGGATCACCAACCCCACTGCAAAATCGACCAAACCCGACACGACGCCGCTCAACGGAATCACCAACCGCGGGAAATAGACCTTGCTCACCAGGTTGGCATTGTCGACCAGGTTGGTCGACGTGCGCGTCAGCGAGCCGGCAAAATACTGCCAGGGCAGCAGGCCGGCATAGGCAAAGACGGCGTACGGCAGCCCGTTGGACGGCACGTTCAGCAGCCCGCCGAAGATGAACGTGAAAATCACCGTGCTCACCACCGGCTGCAAGATGATCCACGCCACACCCAGGGCAGTCTGCTTGTAACGCACCTTGACGTCACGCCACACCAGGAAATAGAGCAGCTCGCGGTACTCCCACAGGGCGCGCAGCTGCAGCGCCGCCAACCCGCGCGTGGGTTGGATGACGATGACCGGTGGTGGTGCGGTCTCGACGGAGCTGGACGCAGAAACAGAATTTATGGCCATATCACCAAATCAGCCACCGATGGAAGGCAAGGCAAACCCGCGCGCGACGCTGAAGAATACCCAGTCTTCAATTGCAGCGGCCAGCTCACGCCGGCAGGCCTCGAGGGTCTTTCCAGTCGCCCATACGCCTCGCACCACAGGGACGTGGCCGTAGTATGGTTCTGGATCGTCGATGATTTCATATTCGGCTGTTTCCAGGGCTGCATGGATGTATTCACTCAACATGATCATGCCTCCATGGTCTGCTGATCGCCGTGTCGCGCATCACGAACGGCAGTGCCAAGAAAAACGCTGCGACGGTCGCAGTGTAACACAATCGCCGCGCACCGTCAACGCCGCAGCGCCTGCAGCCGCTGACCGGCCCCGGCATTCCCCACGTGTTCGTACCACCAGATACGACCGTCGAGCTGCCCCTGGCTGGTATCGACAGCGTCCCACAACGCACGCGCCGGCTCTGCTTCCCCCGCCACGGCATACACCTCGGCCAGCAGCTGCCGCGTGGCCCGCTCGCCCGGCGCCACCGCAAAGGCCCGCTCCAGATAGACACGCGCCGCCGCCTGATCCCCCAACGACAACATAATTTGCCCCAACCGCCGGTTGGCGGTGACGTTGTTGGGGTCGAGCGCCAGGGCCGCCTGGTAATGACCCATCGCCGGTGCCAGGTCGATCGTTCCCAGCCGCCTTAACTCATCCTGGATCGGCACGTCCGGCCAGCGGTACACCGCCAGTTCGGCCCGGCTTTGCGCCACCGCCCCCAGGTTGGCCGGCACGGTCGCCCGCAACCCGGGGAGGACGAACAGCACCCCAATCCCGATGATGGCAATCACCGCAATACCCCACCAGCGTCTGCGCGCCACCGGGGCAGCACCCGGTTCGCCCTGCGGTACCGGCACGCGTGCGGCACCCGCCACCGCCAGCGCAAACCCCGGCGCCACGAACAGCAGCGGTGCCAGCCGGCTGGCGTACAGACCCGCATCGACCCACCCGTTGACCACCAATACCACGAGGGCCGCCAGCGCCGCCAGGGCCAGGGCACCCGGCTGTGCCCGCACCACCAGCCGGACCATGGCCAGTGCCAGGATAGCCACAAAAAACAACAGCCCCGGCAAACCCTGCTCGATCGCCATCTGTAAAAACAGGTGGTGGGCGTGAAAAATGAACCCCACGTGCAGCAGGCGCACGTAACTGGCATCGACCATCAACGTGCTGCCCAGCCCGCTGCCGGTCAGCGGATAGTCGCGCACCAGGGCCAGCATGTCAGACCACAGGTCGGGCCGGCTGGTGCTGACCCCACCTCCCACGCTGCCCAGCCAGCGCACCAGCTGCGGTTGGGTCACCGCCAGGGCAAACAGCGCAACACTCACCAGACCCAATGCCAGCACCAACCCGATGGCCCACCCACGCCGCGCCCGATCGCCCGCCGCCGTCCGGCGCAGCACGATCCACCCGATCAGCGCCGCCCCCAGGCCCGCTACCAGTCCCAACCACGCCCCCCGCGAGGCGGTCAACAGCAGTGCCACGCCCGCCAGCCCCAACGGCAGCAGCGACAGCAGCGCCACAACCCTGAGCGCACCCCGGCCGCGCCTCAGTCCCCACACCACCCCGCCCACCGCCAGCGGCAGCAGCAGGGCCAGCGCGCTCCCAGCCACGTTGGCGTTCACGGTATCGGGCATCCCCAGCACCGGTCGCCATCCCTGGATCCACAACCCCACCTGCTGCAGGGGTGCGAACTTGGCCGCCTCGGCCGTCCAATCAGCCGTCAGCCCAAAATAGACCCCGACGACCGCCGCCAGCCAGGCCGCACCCAACGCCATTCCGCCAACCGCCCGCTCCCCCCGCCAATGTCCCAGGAAGGCCATACCCAACATCAGGTACACACCGGCGGCCAGCAGGCTGAAACGCTGCCCGGCCATCGCCGTGTCATAAGCCACCCAAACACCCAAGGCCACAGTGACAAGATAGAGCGCGGCCAGGATGACGGGGGATAGGGGATAGGGGTTGGAGAATGGGGAATGGGGGTTTATGAAATCAATAGACCTCATCGTGAGTGCCCAAGGTCAGAAGATGAACCGCCTCCTCCTCTGATTCCGGGTTTTCAACGAACTCGAAAAGTATACGGTTATCGTAATCAACGGTGCATGCCCAAGTGCCGGCCAGTTCTCCCTTCAACTTGTGGCTATGCAATGATGACTGAAAAGGGTCATCGGCAAGTAGTCGAAGCGTATGCTCCAAGCGCTCGCGCAGCAAGGGATTCTGGCGAACCTTTCTTCGCATGGCTCGAGTGAAATAGGGGATCCAGATGAGTGTTCTCAATCGTCCAGTTCCTCAAGCTCCTGAAGCAGATCCTCGACGGATCCTTGGTGCGTGATTCCTGTGCGGTACGCCTCGCGCGCCTCTGCGACCGCAGTGATCAACTCATGTCGTCGATGCTGAATCAGGCGCTGCTTGATGATCTTGATGAGAAGCATCTGGTCATCCGCGGGTAAGTTTTCTACGGTTTCGATGGCTTGCTGGAAGCCTGAAGATATGGTTTGCATTTCCATGGATGATCTCACTCCGTTCTCAAATCTTAACTCCGCACGAATTTGAGTGTCTGCCACCCCACACTCATCGCACTCTTGAACCCCTCCCACGTATTCAGCCCCTTGACGAAGGTCAGGATGGGACCAGGGCGCAGCGACCACTCGCGGGTTGCCCGTTTCTGCCAGTACTCCAGCCGCTCGGCCGACAGCCCCTCGTAGTCGAGCACGGTCGACTGGTCCATGTCGACCTCTTCCCACTTCGTGCCCGGGCGGAACCAGTTGTTTTCGACCACCTCGTAGAAAAAGGGCGTTCCCGGATACGGCGCGGCGATGTGAAAGAGGGCAATGTCGAGCGGCAGCTCCTTGGCGTAGGCGATCGTCTCCTGGATGGTCTCTTCGGTCTCACCCGGCAGGCCGATGATGAAATAGCCCCAGTTGTTGATCCCGGCCGCTTTGGACCACTTGAGTGCCTTGAAGGCCTGCTCCTTACGGTACCCCTTGCGTGCCCGCTTGAGAATCTGCTCGTTGGCACTCTCGATGCCCCACGAGATGTACCAGCACCCCGCCTGGCCCATCAAACTCAGCATCTCCTCGTCGACGTAATCGACGCGGCTGTTGCACGTCCAGCGCACCTTCAGCCCGCTGTCGATGATCAGCCGGCATAACTCGACCACCTGCTCGCGATTGACCGTGAACAGGTCGGCGTACATGTGCACGTTGTGAATTCCCAGCTCCGACAGACGCTGCAGTTCGGCCAGGATGTTCTGCGGTGAGCGCAGGCGCACGCTGTTCTGGTAACTAACGTGTTTGATGCAGTACTTGCAGCCCGCCGGGCAGCCGCGACTGGAAACGATGAACGTGAAGGGGCCTTTGATCATCGGCATACGCTGTTTGTCGAGCGGCAGGCGCTCGTGCAGCGGCAGCGGGAGGTCGTTCAGGTCGGGAATGAACGGCCGGTCGGGGTTGATGCGGATTTCCTCGCCGTCACGCCAGGCCAGGCCACGGATGCGGGCCAGCGGGCTGCTGGTTTCGATCCCCGTGCTCAGGGCCAGCGTTGCCGCAGCTACGGCACCGCCATTGGGTCCCGGGTCCTGCACCTGGATGCGCCCCAGGTTGAGTTCGACAGGCGCAACGCTCGTCTCGCGCAGCATCTTGGCCACGCGCGGATCGCTGGCCGTTTTGCCCTCCAGGGTATCCAACAGCTCACGCAGCGTCATCTCGGGCTCGCCGCGCAGGACAAAATCGAGCGCGGGGAAAGGCCGCATCGTCTCCAACGTCATCGGCGTGACGTGCGTGCCAAACGCCAGCGTCTTCGCCCCCACCGATTTGGCGACAAAGACCCCGTACATGTCGTTGCGCAGCGTCGGCGCCGTCACCTGGGTCAGGTAATACGTGGGCCGCTTTTCATCCACCAGCTTCTCGAACTCAGGCCACCCCAAACGCAGGGCAATGCAGTCGACCACCTCGACCGTGTAATCGGGCACGAGCAGCGCCGCCAGCTGGGCCAGGCTGACCTGCGGCCAGATCATGTTCTCACGACTGCGCCGGCCGACGCGATGCTGGCTGCGAATCCAGATGCCGCCATCCGGAGAGGGCGGATTGACCAGCATGATATCGACGCTGCCCACCGGCCGCGTCGACGACGTCAGCGTCTGTACCGCCGCCCCCGCATCGGGAAATTTCGCCACCGGCAGCGGCGGCACCCGCCGCGACCCCAGGTTGGCACGGACTTCTGGGTCCAGGTCATTTACGTTCGTCATCCAACCCTCCTCAGTGGCTTAACCCAAATTGTCGACTCAGTGTCATTTGCGTATATGCGCACCCATGCGCGAACGGCCGGCGCATCACGCCTCACGCATATCTTCTGCCACACGCAGGTCTCGCTGGCTCAGTTCTTCCAGCGCGCGCATGATGAACCAGCTGATCAGCAGCTGCAGCCCCACCAACGTGGCCATTGCGGCCAGCAGCTGCCACAACCAGACACGATCCTGCGGCCAGCCATTCAGGCTCAACACCAGCGTGACCAGACCCACCACCACGCCGCCAGCCATGGCCACGAGCCCCATCCACCAAAACTGCCGGTCCAGCGGCGGATCGAATATCGGCTTGCCAAACAGGCCCTGGCGGATCGGTTGTTTGTAGAAAATGGCCACCAGGTAATTGAACGTCGCGCCCAGGGCAAAGATCGACACCCCGGCCACGGCCAACACCACCGCGGTAAACAGGGCAAACAGCCCCCACGGTCCCAGGGTCGTAACCCCCTGCAGGCGCAGGGCCAGGATCCACAGGCCAATCGCCAGGGCAATGCCCATTGCCGCCAGGGCCACGATCCCGAACAGCCGCACCGGGTTGTACGTCAGCGCCGTCCAGACGATCGACTGGCCAAACACCACACCGTCGCGCATCACACTCAGTTTGGACCGGCCGCGCCGCTCGCTGTACGGAATGGGCACTTCGACCATACGCAGGCGCTCGTGCAGGGCGCGCGTGCTCATGACCGGCGTCAGGTTCAGGCCATCGGGCAGTGGATAGATGCGCGCCAGCACCGATTTCTTGAAAATACGCATGCCGCTGGCCGAGTCGGTGATGCGCTGGTTGCTGATCAGGCTCACCAGGTTGGCAAAAAGAATGTTGCCAATACGCCGCACCACCGGCATCTCGCTGTCGGCGCCCGCCATGCGTGAGCCAATGACGATGTCGGCATCCTGGGCGAGTGCCGCCTGGCACAGCTGGGGAAAATACTCCGGCGGGTAGGTTCCATCGGCGTCCAGGAAACCAACCCACTCGCTGCTCGCCGCCGCAAACCCGGTCTTGAGCGCCGCCCCATAACCCCCGTTGACCGGATGCCGGATCAAGCGCACGCCCGGCGTCGCCGCCACCAGCTCCGGTGTCCGGTCCGTCGAGCCATCATCGACGACGATCAACTCCAGCTCGCCAAACCCCACGGTCCGCAGCCCGGGTGCCGCCGCCAACACGCGACCCATCACCTCCTCGATCCCATCCTCTTCATTGAGCGCCGGAATGACCACCGACAACCCGGGTATCTCGTTACCGTTGTTTTCACTCACGCCTCACCACCTCCCTGACCCAATCCTCTACCTGGCGCCCACAAACCGTTCCCCTCAGCCATCTCACCCCACTCACTCCCTGCTGACTGCAACTTACTCCATTACATCTGACGTTGGAGTATGAAGCACCGATGTTATCGACAGGTGCACTTGAGTCCCGGATACCGTTGGCCCGGACGTCAAAAACACCTGGTATGAAGTCACGGGTACAGATTTCCATGCGAGGGAGGCACCTGGCTTGAGTGCAGCCATCGATTACGCTCGATAAATGGCTACAGTCGTGGCAGGTGACCGATGACTACTCAGATGCGCGGCAATGATCGTGTACGAGTAGGACGGTACTCAACCGTAGCGCCGTCGCCAACCATCAAGGCGAAATACGAGTACGAGTACGAGTACGAGTACGACGGTACTCAACCGTAGCGCCGTCGCCAACCATCAAGGCGAAATACGAGTACGA
>CAZXQZ010000219.1:0-7039 GCA_964642445.1 uncultured Anaerolineae bacterium | reverse complement strand
GTTTCCCCTTCCCGGCCTGCTACCTGATCGACGCCGAGCGCCATCGGACGGCCTGGACACGCGCCCACGGTTTCTGCAGCCTCAACATGGTCAGCACCCGCGGCTGTCCCTTCCACTGCAACTGGTGCGCCAAGCCGATCTGGGGTCAGCGTTATGCGATGCGCTCGCCGGCCAACGTGGCCGAAGAAATGGCTTTCATCAAACAGGTGATCAACCCCGATCACATCTGGTTTGCCGACGACATCTTTGGTCTGCGCCCGCAGTGGGTGGCCGAGTTCGGTCGTGAAGTGGCCGCACGCGACGCCGCCATCCCCTTCATGATCCAGTCACGCGTCGATTTGATGACCGACGAAGCGGTAACGGGGCTGGCCCAGGCCGGCTGCGTCGAAGTGTGGATGGGTGCCGAGAGCGGCAGCCAGAAGATCCTCGATGCCATGGACAAGGGCACGCACGTGAGCCAGATTATGGTGGCACGTCAACGCCTCCAGAAGGCGGGCATCAAGGCCTGCTTCTTCATTCAATTCGGTTACCCTGGCGAAACCTTCGAAGACATCATGGCCACCGTGCAGCTTGTCCGTGAAACTCTGCCCGACAATATCGGTGTGAGCGTCAGTTACCCGCTGCCCGGCACCAAGTTCCACGAGATGGTCAAAGAACAGCTGGGGCCGAAAACCAATTGGGAAGACAGCAACGACCTGGCCATGATGTTCCAGGGCACATACAAGTCGCCCTTCTATCGGAAGCTGCACCGCGTGCTGCACCGTGACCTGGAAGTTCGCCAGCGCCTGGCAGCCGCCGCCCGCCGGCACAGCAACGGCCACGGTCCGGTCGCGATCGATCCCGACCTGCTCGGCGAAATCGACCGCCTGAACAGCGAGTGGCTCGAGCTGGGGCGCCTGGAGGTCCAGGAGCGCAGCACCACACCCACGCGGATCAATAAACCCTACGCGGTCTTGGCCGCCCCAGACCTGAGCAAAGACTGGAACTAAGCGCCGGAGAGGTGCCCATGCCCGATATCTTACTGACCCACGGCTACTTCCTGTGGGAAGACGAAAAAGAGCAGCAGATCATGAAGCCCTACCCCACCCTGGGGCTTCTTTACATCTCCGCCTACCTGCGCCGCGCCGGTGTGGGCGTCGAGATCTTCGATTCGACCTTCCGCAGCAAACCCGAGCTGACCGCACGCCTGGCCGCTGAACCGGGCGGTGTGTTAGGCATCTACACGAACCTCATGACCCGCGGCAACATCGCCTGGATCATGGGCGAAGCACGGCGTCACGGCTGGACCGTGATTTGTGGGGGACCGGAATCGGCCAACTACCCCGCCGAGTACCTGGCGCATGGTGCACACGTCATCGTCGTGGGCGAAGGGGAAGTCACCCTCAGCGAACTACTGCCCGCACTGGCACAGCGTGGCCCCCACCGCCTGCACGGCATCGACGGTACGGTCTTCATCGACGAAGACGGGCAGATCGTCACCAACGGTGAGCGCACGCAGATTGCCGACGTCGACAGCCTGCCCTGGCCAGACCGTGCCCAGATCGACCTCAAGGCGTACGTCGACGTCTGGCGCACGCACCACGGCATGGGCAGCGTCAACCTGATCACGGCGCGCGGCTGTCCCTACAAGTGCAAGTGGTGCTCGCACGCCGTTTTCGGTTACACGCACCGCCGGCGTAACCACATCGACTGCGCGGCCGAAGTGGAATTCATTGCCCAAACCTACCACCCCGAACAGGTCTGGTACGCCGATGACGTCTTTACGATCAGCCACCGCTGGCTGTTCGACTACGCGGCCGAGCTGAAACGGCGCAACCTGCGCCTGCCGTTCGAGACCATTTCACGCGCCGACCGCATGATGAAAGAAGAGATCCTGGCGACCCTGGCCGACATGGGCTGCTACCGCATCTGGATTGGCTCCGAGAGCGGCAGCCAGCGCGTCCTCGACGCCATGCAGCGCGGCGTCACAGCCGAACAGGTGCAGTGGGCCACCAAAATGGCGCAGCGTTACGGCATCGAGGTCGGGATGTTCCTGATGTGGGGTTACGACGGCGAGGAGCTGGCCGACATCGAGGCCACCATCGAGCACGTCAAAAAGGCCAACCCCAACATCTTCTTCACCACCGTGGCCTATCCGATCAAAAACACCCCGTACTACCGGCAGATCGCACCGAGCCTGCGCCTCGACAAGGACTGGGTCGAGGCCACCGATCGCGACTACGTGGTGCAGGGACGCCACACGCGGCAGTACTACCGCTATGCCGACCAATGGCTGCGCAACGAGGTCGCCGCGTTCCGGCTCGACGGCACGGATCTGGCGGAAGCGCAGCGCCTGCAGGCCGCGGCCGACGAGGCCCGGCGCAACCTGCTGGCCGTGGCGCACGACGTGGAAGCATGACAGAAGAGCGAGCCGCCGACCACGCCGTTGGCCAGCCGGGGTCCGCGGTCCCTCCGCTGCTGGCGGCCGACGCGCCAGCCTCCCCCTTCGACACCCTGGCCGCGACGTACGATGACGATTTTACGCACAGCGCCATCGGCCGGCGCATGCGGGGGGCGGTGTGGCGGCGGCTGGACAGTCACGTGCGGGCGGGCGACCGTGTCCTGGAGCTCAACTGCGGCACTGGGGAAGATGCCGTCCACCTGGCGGCGCGCGGCGTTACCGTCCTGGCCACCGACGTATCACCGGCCATGCTGGAGGTGACCCGCGGCAAAGCCCAACGGCGCGGCCTGACGGCGCGGGTCACCGTGCGCCAGCTCGCGATCGAGAACCTGGCACCGGCACTGCAAAACGAAGCGCCGTTCGATGGTGTCCTATCCAACTTCGGTGGCTTGAACTGCGTGACGGACCTGGCGGCGGCGGCCGCGGGGCTGGCCCCGGTCGTGCGGCCCGGTGGCTGGGTTTTGCTGTGCGTGATGGGCCCGCTGGTGCCGTGGGAGTGGGCCTGGTACCTGGGGCATGGCCAGGTGCGCACGGCGCTGCGTCGCCTGCGGCCGGACGGGGTGGCCTGGCGCGGTTTGACGATTCGTTACCCGGCGGCTGGCACGCTGCGCCGGGCCATGGGTGCCAGTTTCCAGCTGCGGCGGCTGAGCGCAATCGGCGCCCTGGTGCCACCATCGTACGTGGAACCGTGGGCCAGGCGCCACCCGCACTGGCTGGCCCTGCTCGATCGTCTGGAGCGGCGTGCCGAGACCTGGCCGCCGCTGCCCTGGCTGGCCGATCACTACCTGGCCGAGTTCGAGCGCCGGGGTGGTTAACCGGGCAAAGCCGCCGTCGTACAACCGTCATCAAATCAGCAGGAATCGAACATGCCCATCACGCTGCGTGACATCACGCCAGATAACTTCCGGGCCTGCGTCCAGCTCAAGGTCGCACCCGACCAGGAACACATGGTAGCATCCAACGTCTATTCGATTGCCCAAAGCAAGGTGCAGCCCGCGCTGATGCCGGCCGCCATTTACCAGGACGACACCCTGGTCGGTTTCACCTTGACCGGCACCGAAAAGGCCGGCGAGTACTGGATCGTGCGCTTCATGATCGGCGAGCAGTTTCAGGGCCAGGGGCTGGGCCAGGCCGCCCTCGCCGCCGTCGTCGAACACCTGGCTCAGGCGCCAGACTGCCAGGAGATCCGCCTGAGCTTCGTCCCAGGCAATACGCTCGCCGAACACGTTTACCTCAAAGGTGGTTTCGAACACACCGGCATCGTCGAAGATGGCGAAATCGTCATGCGTTACGTCGTGAACAGGACACCATGACCATCCTTGACCCGCTGCCGCTGCCGACCGATGGGCAGACGACGCTGCCACCCCCACTCCCGCGCGTCGACCCCATCACGCACCTGCCCATCCTCATCCTCTTTCCACACAGCCACTGCAACTGCCGCTGCCTGATGTGCGACATCTGGCGCGCCACCACGCGGCACGAGCTGCGCGCCGCCGACGTCGCACGCTGGCTCGACGAGTGGCAGGCCTGGGGGGTGCGGCGCGTCGTACTCAGCGGCGGTGAAGCGCTGATGCACTCGCACCTCTGGGATCTGTGTGCGCATCTGCGCCAGGCTGACATCGGCATCACGATTCTCAGCACGGGGCTGCTGCTCAAACGGCACGCGGCCCAGGTCGTCACCTACTGCGACGACGTGGTCGTCAGCCTGGACGGGCCGCGGGCGCTGCACGATCAGATCCGTAACATCCCGCGCGCCTTCGACCGCCTGGCCGAGGGGGTGGCTGCGGTCAAAACGCTGGCACCTGGCTTGACCGTTTCGGGGCGCTGCACGGTCCAGCGCAGCAACTTCCGCGCCCTGCGCGCCGTGGTCGATGCGGCCCACGCCATCGGGCTGGATCGGATCAGTTTCCTGGCCGCCGACGTTTCGACCGATGCCTTCAACCGGCCTGAAGCCTGGGACCCGACGCGCGTTGCCCAGGTGGCCCTGCTGCCCGACGATCTGCCCGACCTGGCGGCCGAGCTGGTGGCTTTACGCCGGGACTACGCCGCCGATTTTGCCAGCGGCTTCATCGCCGAATCAGCGGAGAAGCTGCAGCGCCGGCTGTACCAGTACTACGCCGCGCTGCTCGGCCAGGGTGACTTCTACCCCAACCAATGCAACGCACCCTGGGTCTCCTCGGTGATCGAAGCCGATGGCACGGTGCGGCCCTGTTTCTTCCAACCACCCCTGGGCAACATCCACGAGGCACCAAACCTGGGCGCCATCCTCAACTCACCCCAGGCCATCGCCTGGCGCCAGGGGTTGAATACGCAGCGGGACGCCATCTGCCGCAAGTGTGTGTGCACGCTTTCGCTGCGTACGTCGACGGATGGTTACACGCCATGACGAAACGACACAAAGTGGTTCTCTACAACCCGCAGGCCGTCTTCTATACGATGCCCCTCGGCCTGCTGGCTGTCGGGTCGGACCTCGATCCGGCCCGCTATGAAGTGGTCATCATCGATGGGCGCCTGGAAACTGATCCGGTGCAGGCAGTGTTGGCGCACGTGGACGATGCACTGTGCCTGGGGGTGACGGTGCTGACGGGAGCGCCGATCCGTGATGCCGTACGCATCTCGCGCGCCGCCAAGGCACGGCGGCCCGACCTGCCGGTGGTGTGGGGCGGCTGGCACCCGTCGTTGTTCGGCGTGGAATGCCTGGAGGAAGCCAGCGTCGACGTCACCGTGCAGGCGCAGGGTGAAGAGACGTTCCGCGAGATTCTGGAGCGCCTGGCGCAGGGTGAACCGCTGGCGGGCTGCCTGGGCTGCGCCTACCGCGATGACCAGGGTCAGGCCCAACTGAACCCGGCGCGTCCCCTGCGCAACGTCAATACGTTCCGTGCTCACAACTACAACCTGCTGCCGGTCGAGCGGTATTATCAGCTCAAGGGCAAACGCCAGCTCGACTACATCTCGTCGCAGGGCTGCAACTTCCGCTGTGCGTTCTGTGCCGATCCGTTCGTCTACAAACGCAAGTGGGTCGGCTTCGAACCGGAACGGGTCGGCGAGGAGGTGGCAACGCTGTGGCAGCGTTACCGGTTCGACGATCTTTCGCTGCAGGACGAGACCTTTTTTACGCGCACCGACCGTGTCGATGCTATCGCTGCTGAGTTCATCCGCCGCCGGCTGCCGATCACCTGGGCGGGCACGATGCGCGCCGACCAGGGTGACCGCCTGCCCGATGCGGTACTGGCGCGCTGCAAGCAGTCTGGCCTGCGCCGCGTGATCATCGGCGTCGAGTCGGGCTCGCAGGCGATGATGGACTGGATCAGCAAGGACATCAAGCTGGAGCAGGTCTTCATCAGCGCCGAGAAGTGCCTGCGCCACGGGATCAACGTCATCTTCCCGTTCATCGTCGGTTTTCCCAACGAAACCGATGCCAGCGTACAGGCATCGCTCGACGTTATCAAACAACTGCGGGCGATGAGCCCCGGCTTCCAGACGCCGGTGTTCTATTTCAAGCCCTATCCCGGTTCGCCGATCACCGAAGCTGCCGTGCGTGACGGCTACCGGCTGCCGCGCACGCTGGACGAGTGGGCCGATTTCGACTTCATCGGCTCGGCCGGGCCGTGGGTCGATGCCGGGCGTTACCGCCAGGTGGAGCGCTTCAAGTTCTATGCGCAGCTGGCTTGGGACCCGCCCAAACCGTGGCAGCGACCGCTGCAGAGGCTTGCCCGGTGGCGCTGCCAGAATGATGTGTACAGTTTTCCCATCGAAAAAACGGTCAGCCAGTGGCTGCGTCCACCAGAGCGCCTGTCATGAGCCGAGGTACGGCCCGATGTTAGGCATCGACACCCTGGTCCAGCGCGGGACAACGCAGCGCCAGCGTATGGCGGCTGCAGCGATGCGCACGTGGCTGGCGCTGCGCTACCGCGTGCTGGGACGCCGCTACAACCGCCTGGTGTTGGAAGAGATCGACGGCGTGCCGCTGCTGGTGCTGCCGCAGGTCTTCAACCCGGTGCTGCTGCGCACGGGGGCCTTCATGGCGCGCGCGATCACAACCGTGGCGCTGCCAGCGGCCCTGCCTGGGCAGCGGCTCCGGCTGCTCGACCTGGGTACTGGCTCCGGGGTGGGGGCGGTTTTTGCCGCGCGGCGTGGCATGGAGGTGGTAGCGGTCGACATCAACCCGGAGGCGGTGCGCTGTGCGCGTCTGAATGTCCTGCTCAACGGGTTCGAGGAGCGGGTCGAGGTTCGCCAGGGCGACCTTTTTGAGCCAGTCAGCCGTGAACAATTCGATGTCATTCTGTTCAACCCGCCGTTTTACCGGGGCACGCCGCGCAGTCCACTCGACCACGCCTGGCGCGGTGTCGATGTTTTCGAACGATTCGTGGCCGGCCTCGCTGCACATTTGCGGGCAGACGGGTGTGCCTTGCTCGTGCTGTCGACGGATGGTGACTGTGGTGACCTGCTGACGGCACTGGCAGAGGCCGGCTGGCGCATCGATGTGGCGGCTGAGAAGAATTTGGTGAATGAGGTGGTTAGGATGTATGGAGTGGGGAGGGAGTACGGATTGAACGGATGATTTGGAGTGCGCAAGCCATGCTTGCGCTTTGGCCCGGT
>CAZXQZ010000218.1:0-7050 GCA_964642445.1 uncultured Anaerolineae bacterium | reverse complement strand
CCCGGTCCCGCCGGACGGGGGCGGGCAGACGCCCAACGTGATCGGCGGGCACGCGGCGAACGCCGTGACGCCCTACGTGCAGGGCGCGACCATCGGGGGCGGGGGCAGCGCGCTCTCCCCGAATCAGGTCCTCGACGATTTCGGCGTGATTGGCGGCGGCGCCTACAACCGCGCTGGCGATGGCCTTGGCACCCTGGGCGACCGCGCCTATGCCACAGTCGGCGGCGGCAAATTCAACGCCGCCAGCGGAGGCTATGCAACGGTGAGCGGGGGCAACGGCAACATCGCCAGCGGGTTTGGAGCAGCCGTGGGCGGGGGCGATGACAACAACGCCAACGGGTTTGGAGCGACCGTGGGCGGGGGCGGTGACAACGGCGCCAGCGGTGATTTCGCCGTGGTGAGCGGCGGCGGGTCCAACAGTGCCAGCGGTGAAGGCGCGTCGGTGGGTGGTGGTGGGTACAACGCGGCCAGCGGTGATTACGCCGTGGTGAACGGTGGTAATTCCAACAGCGCAAGTAGTTTTTACGCCACAGTCAGCGGCGGTATCGACAACCATGCCGCCGGCGACCAATCAACGGTGGGCGGTGGCTATTTCAACCAGGCGAATGACACCAATGCCACCGTGGGCGGCGGCTATCTCAATCTGGCGACCAACACGGCAGCCACGGTGGCTGGTGGCTCTGGCAACACGGCCAGCGGTGGCTATGCCACGGTCGCCGGCGGCGCGTCCAACCGGGCCAGCGGCGGCTACAGCTTTGCCGCCGGCCGGCGCGCCAAAGCCGACCACACCGGTGCCTTTGTCTGGGCCGACGCCACCGATGCCGATTTTGCCTCCACGGCCAACAACCAGTTCCTGCTGCGCGCCGCGGGCGGCGTTGGGATCAACACCAACGCGCCCAACGCCACGCTGGCCGTCGACGGGGGTAACAGCGTGGCACGTATCGCCGTCAATTCAAATACACCGACGGCCAACGCCGGCCTGAGTCTGCGCCAGGACGGCATCACCCGCTGGTCCATTGCCACCGTCTTCGCCGACGGCGACCTGACCTTCTTCCGTGAAGGCGTGGGCGGCGGCTCCCGGCTGTTCGTGGACGGCGCCGGCGCCAACGCCGGCTACGTCGGCATCGGCAACGCAGCGCCCCAGTACCCCCTGCACATGGCCAGCGGTGCGTACGTCACCGCCGGCGGGACCTGGACCAACGCCTCCAGCCGCCAGCTCAAGGCCGATTTTGCCACCATCGACCGCACGGCACTGCTGGAAGCGCTGGCCAACCTGTCGATCGAGACCTGGAGCTACCGCGCCGAAGACCCGGCGGTGCGTCACCTGGGCCCGACCGCCGAGGACTTCTACGCCGCCTTTGGGCTGGGCCAGGACCGCGCGGCCATCGGCACGGTCGACGCCGACGGCGTGGCCCTGGCCACGATCCAGGCACTGTACGCGTTGGCCCAGCAGCAGCAGACGCAGCTGGCGGCCCAGCAGGGGCGCATCGAAGCGTTGGAAGCGCGCCTGGCGGCCGTGCCGGTGGCCAGCCAGACGCCGGCCATCCCCTGGCCACTGCTGGCCGGCGCGCTGGTGGCCGGTCTGGCCTATTGGCGCTGGCGTACGCACGCCCGCCGAACCGCTCAGCCAGCACCCGCTGAAAGTTGTTCTTTTACAAGCCCTTTGGATCACTGGAGGTGAGCTATGAACAGAGGACGCAAAGGCAAGGGTCTCTTGCTCGGGTTGGTGGCGCTCCTGATCGTGGGCAGCGTTGCCCTGCCCCTGCAGGCCGCGCCCGTTTCTCCGCCAACCTTGATCTCGACGCTCGGCCGGATCCTGGCCGCACAAATGGACCTCCTGACCGCGCCGGGCGTGCGTGCCGACATGCTGTCAGGCCCGTTTCCAGGCCGCGGCGATGACACTGCGCCATCGCTCGGCACCTTCACGGTTTTCGTCAACCCACCCATTCGGCCCTTGCTGGCTGGTTATCCCGGCTACGATAACACCACGGGAACCCTGACCAGCCCCACGCTCTACGACCCCACCACCATCATCGGGCGCAGCGATCCCCACCTGCACGGCAGCGCGCCCGACACCGGTGGCACGCTGGTTGGCTCGGCCGGCATCGTGGTGGCCGATTCCGACTTCGACATCCTGCCAGCGGGCTTTCAAGGCCCGCCCGGCACGCGCGAGGTTCACACCCGCATCGCCGACTTCGACATTGCCGCCATGGGCGGGCTGGTCATGGTGCGCGCCGGCGACTCGGCACCCGGCCGACCGCACAGCCTCGGCGAGGTCGAATCCCTGAGCGGAGCCAGCGGTGATCCCAACCTCGATTTTCCTGCCGAGAGTTTCTTCGACGTGTTCGTCGAAGTCGATCTGCCGCCGCTGGGCGCTTTCCCAGGGGGCACGCTGTTCAACGACACCCCCTTGCTGGTGATCAACGACAACCTGCCCGCATTTCCTCCGCACGTGGTCTACATCCACGGGCAAACCGCCGCCGTGCCGGTCTATTTCCTCACCGACGACCCCGGCAACGCCTGGCTGGCGGGCGATCTCTTCGGCTGGCTGAGCCTGGCCGGCCACGGGATGAACTACAGCAACACACCCCAGGACGAGCAGGAGTTCCTGCACATCATGCGGTTCCAGCCCAGCATGCCCCTGGCCTGCCAGACCTTTCATCCGGTCGACCACAACGGGGATGGTGCGGTGGACCTGGACGACATCATTCTGATGGCCAACCGCTGGCCAGCCCACACCGACATCCAGGTGGTGCAGACCACTGCCGCCGCTTTTGGCGCTGGCTGCCTGGTCGATCCCGGGCCGCCGCTGGTGGTGCAGGCGGGCGACGATGTCTTCCATTCTCCGCCCTGGCAATCGATGCTCATGCTCAATTTGCCGCTCGGCTTCTTCGGCCCTGGCTCCGATCCGTTCATAGGCACCGTGCAATTCCAGGGCATGCCAGCTGCCCCGCCCAGCAGCGAGCCGTTCCAGCCGCAAGGTCCCTTTCCCCACGTGAGCCAGACCGCCCAGCACGTAATGGTGGATGCGCGCCAGGCGAGCACGCAGGGCGACACCGTGATCAGACGGCTCGGCGACGCCAGCCTGTTCGATCCATTCACACCCGCCGCCACCCAGGTCGTCCCGATCGAGATCGTGGCGCTGAACCTGGTCAGCGTTCAGCCGATCATCGTCACCTACAACGGGGGGCAGAACCCGGAGCCCTGGTCGGTGGAGATGGAGGTGCAGCCCAGCACACCCCAGACCACCGGCGCTATGACGATCACCAAAACTCACGGGCAGGGTGGTTTCTTTACCAGCGAGCTGCCTGTGACCAGTCACCTCACCTTCAGGAACCAGGCAGGTCCCGGCGTGGTCGGTCCCATCGCACGGACGGAGACCTTCTACACCGGCTTTGGCACCAGTTCACCGTTGGGGCCGAGTTACGACACTGGCTCGCCGGTGCCGTGGTTCGTGCCATAACGTCGGCAAAGGAAACAAATGGGCGAGGAGGCAGTCGTTATGCAGCGCAGTATCCGGTTTGCCGTGTTGTCAACCGTGTTGATCGTCCTTGGCCTTGTGATCGGCCCGGCTGGTACCCAGGAGGTGCTGGCCGGGCCGCGGGCGAGTCCCTGCGCACCGGGCGCTGCTTATGACCCGGTCTGTGACGTTGACCACGACGGTGACGTAGACATCTTCGACATCCAACTGTCCGCCGGCCACTGGAACCAGAGCGGGACATGGGTGAGCGACAACAATCATGACCATCTCGGCCAAACGTGGACGGGTACTGCCTCCCTGAACCTCACAGGTTCCTTTGGCTACCCGGACTACGCACCACTCGTGTTGGGCAACAGCCATACCACGGGCGACGGCTTGCGTGTGAAGCCAGTCACCACCAATGGTGTGACCCTGGATAGTGTAGGCTTGAACGGCGTAGCCGTGGTCACGGCGGGACACAATGGTGTTTGGGTGTACTCGGCCGGCGACCACGGCCTGTACGTCGGCTCGGCCGGCAGCAACGGCGTCTACGTCGGTTCGGCGGGCGCCCACGGTGTCTATGCGCTGACCACCAACAGCGCCTACAACGGCGTGTACGGTCTCAACAGCGGCGGTGGAAACGGCGTACGCGGCGACAGCAACGGCGCCATCACCAGCGGTGTCTACGGCGAGAACACGGGCGGCGGCTTTGGGGTGGCCGGACGGGTCATCAACGGCGGCCGCGCGGTCTACGGTGAGGCCGGCGCCGGCTGGGCGGGCTGGTTCAACGGCAGCGTCACGATCACCGGCACCTGTTCGGGCTGCCGGGCGGCGAGTTTCGCTGTGAATGCGGGCACAGGTCCGCTGCAGCCAGGGGACGTCGTCACCGTGCGCGGCGTATTTTCGGCCGGTTTCGACAACGCGCCGCTGCTGTGGGAAGTCCTGCCCGCGCAGGCGAGCCAGGCGGCGGTCGGTGTTGTGGCGGGCCGGGCCACGCCGGTCACCGCGGCGAATCACCTGCCATCGGAAAACGGCCAGCAGCTCCTCCCCGGTGAGGGCGCAGCGGCCCCGGGCGAGTACGTGGCCATTGTTTACAGCGGGCCGGCGCAGGTGCGGCTGGCACCGGGCGAGCGCACCGTCACCGCCGGCACGCGTCTCACCGCAGCGGCCGCTGGTGCCGTGCGCCCCCTCGGCACGCTCAAGGTGCAGCTCGCCGATGGTAGCGGCACTGCGGACATGCTCGAATCTGCACCGGTAATCGGCGTGGCCCTGGACACATCCAGGGACGGCCTGGTGTGGATGCTGGTCAACCCGCAGTAGCCAGGGAGAACCGTCGATGTCAAGACCAAATCATTCCTGAACGGGTGGCCACGCGGGTTGTCTGTGTGGCTCATGCTGCTCGTCTTGACGTCGGCCATGCTGCCAGCGCCGGCCGCCCAGGCCTTGCCTCCGCCACAGACCATCGCGGGGCAGGAGACGCCGCCCGGCTTCGAGGCCAACACGTCCGCCATGGGTTCGGCGCTCGAACCGATGGATGCCGCGGTCAGTCTGCAGAACAGCACCGTGCGCGACAACACCGCCAACGGCGTCAACCGGAGTACGATCCATGTTGCCACTCATTCGTTGGATGGTTGCCATTGCCCTTGCGTTCGTTCTGCTCCTGGTCGTCGTCGGCATCTATTACTGCGGCCTCCTGGCAAAATTATGACTTTTCAAATCTGATTTTACGGCATTCGTTCGATTTGTGTAAGAAACGAAAGGCGAACCAGCAAAAGTGACTGAGGAGGTAGGAGTCATGACTCTCATCGTTCGTGTGATGGCCCTGGCAGTCGTGTCGATGGTTTTTGCGCTGGCGGTTGGGCCGGCCAGCGCGCAGGAGCTGCCCGATGGCCCCACGGTGACCGCCTGCCCGGCGGGCAGCGGTTACGCGCCCGGCTGTGACGTCGATCAGGATAACGATATCGACATCCTGGACGTCCAGCGCACCGCCGGCCACTGGAACTCGGCGGGCGTCTTTACGCCGGGCCACACCCACTGGGGCGAGACGTGGACCGGCGCCACGGTTGGTCACGGTCTGTTTCTTGACAACACGGCGGCCAGCGACACCGCGTACGGCCTGTCGGCCCGCAGCGCCAGCACCAACGGCACGGGAGTGTACGCCTGGGCGAACTCGGGCACCGGCTCGACCTACGGCGTATGGGGCGAGAGCAGCAGCACCAGCGGCACGGGCATGTTCGGCCTGGCCACGGCTGCCAGCGGCACGACCTACGGTGTATGGGGTCAAAGCAACAGCAGCGACGGTCGGGGTCTCATGGGGCGCGCCACGTCTCTCACCGGCTACACCTACGGTGTGTGGGGTCAGAGCAGCAGCCCCAACGGCCGCGGCGTGTACGGCATTGCCGACACCGCCAACGGCGTCACCACCGGCGTCTTTGGCGAGAGCAACAGCTCGAGCGGCCGGGGTGTGTACGGTTGGGCCAATGCTCCCACCGGCTTCACCTATGGCGTGCATGGCCGCAGCGACAGCGACAACGGCGTCGGCGTATACGGTCGCACCACCGCGGCCAGTGGCTCCACCATCGGCGTGTACGGGCATAGCGAAAGCGTCGGCGGCACCGGTGTCTACGGGGCAGCCTCGGCGGGCAGCGGGGTCTCCATCGGCGTGTACGGCTACAGCACCAGCGACGCCGGTTATGCCGGCTTCTTCGCAGGCAATGGCGCCGACGCCGTCTTCGTCCAGAACTATGCCAGCGGCCGTGCGATCCAGGCCGTTGCGTCGACCGACACCGCCGTGTGGGCGAAGACCAGCAGCGGTCTCGCCGGCATCGACGGCTGGAACAGCGGCACCACGGGGCGCGGTGTCTCCGGCTACGCCAGCGCGGCAACCGGCGCCACCCACGGTGTGTGGGGCCAAAGTGCCAGCACATCGGGCACGGGGGTTTTGGGCGTGGCCACGGCGGCCAGCGGTGACACCACCGGCGTCTACGGCGAGAGTGCGAGCCCCGACGGACAAGGCGTCTATGGTAAAACCACGGCCACGAGCGGCTACACCTACGGGCTTTATGGCGAAAGCGCCAGCACCAACGGGCGAGGCGTCTATGGGGTGGCCACAGCCAGCAGCGGGACCGCCATCGGCGTGTACGGTGTGACCGGGTCTTCCAGCGGTTATGCCGGCTATTTCGTCGGTCCGGTGACCGTGCTTGGCACGCTGAGCAAATCGGCGGGCTCGTTCAAGATCGACCATCCCCTGGACCCGGCCAACCAGTATCTGTACCACTCATTCGTCGAATCACCCGACATGAAGAACATCTACGACGGTGTGGTCACGTTGGATGCTCGCGGCGAGGCCATCGTGACCCTGCCCGCCTGGTTCGAGGCGCTGAACCGCGACTTTCGTTACCAGTTGACGCCCATTGGGGCCGCGATGCCCGATTTGTACATTGCCCAGGAAATTCGCGACAACACCTTCCACATCGCCGGCGGCGAGCCGGACATGAAGGTCTCCTGGATGGTGACCGGCATCCGTCAGGACGCCTACGCCAACGCCCACCGCATCCCGGTGGAGGAGGCGAAGCCGGCCGATGAGGCCG
>CAZXQZ010000217.1:0-7176 GCA_964642445.1 uncultured Anaerolineae bacterium | reverse complement strand
CTGGGCCGGCGTGTAGAACTGGCCGCCCTTCTTGCCTGCGCTGTCGGCGAAATACTTGATCAGGTACTCGTAGACCGCGCCCAGCAGGTCGGGGAACACGAAGTTGTCGTTGACCAGGCTGCAGCCGGGCTGGTTGAAATGGTCGATCAAGTCCTTGAGCTGACTGTCGGAGACCTTGCGCTTGTTGTTGATGGTGGCGTTGAAGTCGATGTGGCGCAGCACCCCTTGCAGCGCCTCGTTCTCTTCCTCCAGTTGCTCCAGCGCCTTGTTCAGCCGCGCGCCGATGTTGTGGTGCAGGTTCTTCAGCGCCGGCTGCGGATCGCCGTTGCCGTCGAGGTAGCCTTCATGCCAGCGTGCATGCTTGGGTACGAAGAACGTGTCGCCGTAGGTCTGCTTCTCCGTCAGCAGCTGCACCACCTCGGCTTCCGACCGGTGGCGGTATGCTTTGCGCAGCTCCCGCCGCTTCTCATCGAAGACATCGGACATGCGCTTGAGAAAGAGCATGCCAAAGATGTACTCCTTGTATTCAGACGCGTCCATCGAGCCGCGCAATATATCGGCGGCTTTCATGAGGAACGATTCGAGCTGGGAAAGGGTAATCCGCTTATGCACGGTGTTCAGACCAACCTACATGTCAACGGCCAGCTGATGGTCGCTACCGGATGGCCAGGGTTGTCATGACGACACAGCGTACGGGTCGATCAGCCATGATGACTTCCATTCTACCCGACATCTTGTTTTCTGGCAATCGGTTGCGCAGCAACGTCCGGCGCTTGCACGTGACCCGCTTCGTGGCTATAATTGACTCACACGGTGGTTGCGGCGGCGCTTCGTACATCGCAATCCGCCGTAGGCACTCGATTCTCCAGGCCAGGTGACTACGATGCCAGACACTCCCACCATCCAGCCAGACACCCGCGAGGCGCAGTGGGCCGCGTGGCCGGTGACGGCGCTTGAACGGGGACGGCTGTCCTACCGCTGGACCATCGTGGTGGTGACGCTGCTGGGCTTCGCCAGCCTGGCGTTCGACGTGGTGCTCCACTACGCCGTGCAGGGCATCTGGCCGGCGGCACAACTGGCTTTTGGTGTCGTCGGGATCGTGGCCGCGATCTACATCCTGTTTGCCCTGCGTACACTCCGGCGGATATCCCGGCGCACGCTCTTGCAGCTGCGGCCCTCGGTGATGATCGACGATTCACAGTACGAAGGCTTCGCCCGCCGCCTCCTGGCGGCCGATGGCCGGGTCGAACTCGGGCTGCTGATCGGGGCCCTGCTGCTGGTCGTCGTCTTTCTGGTGCTGCCACCCGATCAGCTTCCAGAACTGGCATCCTTTGGCCTGATTGGCACCATCGGGAGCATCGTGGTGGCTGTGTTCTATACGATCCTCTTCTGGCTGCTGCTGTCGTTGGTGTACCTCGGTATCCGCAGCAGCCGCGCGCTCAGCCAGCTGGCGCGGCAGCCCCTCACCGTCAATGTCTTCGATCCCGAACCACTGCTGCCCTTCGGCCGGCTCAGCCTGGCGCTCAGCCTGACGTTCGTCGGTATGTTTTTGATCCCGCTGATCATCATGGGACCACCCTCCCGCCAGGGGGGTGGCTGGTTCGTGATCGGGCTGTCGGTGCTTACGCTGTTGGCACTGTTCGTGCCGCTGTGGGGCGTGCACCGGCAGATCGTGGACGCGCGCGAAGACGTGCTGGGCCGCGTCTGCGGTGACCTGATGACAATCCAGCAGTCACTGCTCAACGCTCCCGGCCAGGATACCGAACAGCTGCAAGCCCTTTCCCAGCGCACCGAGGTCCTGTTTTCCTTCCGCAAGCACATCCTCAGCGCACCGAGCTGGCCCTTCCGCGATATCGGCTCGATCTTCCGCGCTGTGCTGGTGGCGACCAGTCCGTTGATCTACTTCCTGCTCAACCAGCTCATGCAGAGTTACCTCTTCCCGCTCTTTGGCATCCAATGACGCGCAGACACGGCGGTAATCCGGTCGTCGTGCACACGCGGGCTACCGACCGTGCTGCGGGACCGGCCGTACGAAGCGCCTCAGCCCCCGGTGCGAGCCGTATCGTTTACCAGAAACCGATGCCACTATGATTGTGCTTATCGATCGCCTTGTCGAAGGCGACTGACAGCAATTCCGCTTCGTCCGCGCTCAGGCGGCGGACACGTGCTAATTGCAGGTCCGTCAGCCGGTAACGCAGGCTGCGCGCTGCTTTCTCCGGGTCTGCCAGCAGCTGCTCGCGAAATTCAGCGTCCATCAGCGCTTTGCCGATCAGACGTTCCATCTGGGCTGGTGTTGCCATGGGACCTCTCCTTTGTGTGCAATCGTCGTGCTTGTTGGGTTGAGATGCGAATGATTCAGGGCAAGGGACATGCTGCCGGGGCAACACGTCGTTCGTGAACGCATTAAAGTGTCTGGGTGCTGTCACACGGTCTCAGCAGCCACCAGCAGGTGGGCCACCACCTGCCGCAGCTGGTCGCGCGCCGCCGCTGCAGTGGCGGTGCGGTAGGTCGCCGTCTCACGGCGCAGCCAGGATACGTAGCGGGCCAGCGGGTCACACCCGGCGGCGCGTGCCAGGGCCTGCGCATTCACCAGCTCACCCTGCAGCAAACGAAAGTAGGATTGGCCACCCTTGCCGATCGTCAGCTCGGCCAGCACCGCCCGCCGGTTCTCTTCCTGGTGCGCCGGCACTTGCGGCCGCGACGTGCAGTATGCGATGAAGGCATTGGGCCGCCCGTGCTGCAGGTCATCGGACCAGTCAACGGCATGGTCCAGCAGCACGGCGCCGATCAGCAGCCGGTCGAGCGTCGCTTCGAACGGGGGGAGCCGCTCATCGTGGCCCGCCAGCCGGCAGGCGGCCGCTGCACAGCTTTTTAAGGGCGCCCCACGCTCGCCGAGGAGCAACAAATCGCCGTCGTCCCAGTCGGCAAAGGGCCGCGACCACGCCTGGCGGCTGGCCAGCGTTGCGCGTGCCCACTGAGTCATGTAGGATTCGAAGTGGTCCCAGAACCGGGTGTCACCCGGCAGCAGCCTGGCATAGACCAGCAGCCAGGCACGATGGAGCACCGTCGACAGCAGCTGCGCGGCCGGCCGGATGTCTTCGTTGATCTCGCCGTCGATCAGATCATCTTGCAGTTTGATGGTGGCCAGGCCCAGGACATTGGCCAGGGTCAGGCTGGTGATCAGCGGAGCGTCGAGCCCCAGTGTGCTGCCGAACCAGGTGGGCAGCGACCATTCGAGCGTCCAGTTCGGCGGTGCGATCCGATCCAGCAGATGTGCACCGAGCTCGCTCACGCCAACCGGTTCGCCGGCCAATGCCGCCGCAAACCTGGCACGCACCGTGCGTTCGAGCGACTCAGACAAGCGCGGTGGCATTGCAGGTATCTCCTCCGGGTGACGCACCGGGCGCGACCGAGACGGAAGCGTCGCACTGCGGACGATGATGCGACGATTGAGTCAAGGATATCCAACATGCTACCATCGACCCGTCGCTTTGTCAATCTCTCTCGAAGACTCACGAAATCATACGTAATTCAAACGTTCGGTGTGTATGCTTGATCCAGCGGTCGAGGAAGCACTGCCAAGACCGCATCTTTGTGTGGTTGTATTGTAGGAACGAAGCCTGAATGGGGACGACGAGGTAACGACGATGTTCGAATACGATCCGTATTGGGGACGTTTGTATACACCAAACCGCAGGACCGTGCGCGGGACGCCGGCCGGCGGACCACGCACCCCACGGCCCGAGCTGGAAGACGGCTCGGGCGGTCTGCCGCGCAACTGGCCCGTGACGTCAGCCGCAGGGCCTGCGTCTAATCTACCAGACAGCGCACAGGTGATAGCAGGGTTGCAGGATCAAATCGACGAGCTGAACAAAGAACTTCGGAGGGCGCAGGCCGCGGCCGAAGAATGGAAGACACAGGCCCAGGCGGCGCTGCGTGAGGCCGCGGCTCAGCAGAAACAGTACCTGGCCGCCCAGCGTGAGGCCGCCGCGTGGCAAGCTCACTCAGCCACCGTACAGGAAGAGGCCGATGCCTGGCAGGCACAGCTTGCCACGACCCAGCAGACACTGCAAGCGGTGCAAGACACGCTGTCAGCCGTGCAGGCAGAATCGACGGGGCTGCGCACACGTTGGCAGAAACGCTACGCCGACGAGGCGGAACAGGAAAAACAGCGCTTCGTCCTTGCCCTCCTGCCGTTCATCGATCACCTGGAGCTTGCGATACAGCACGAGAGCGGTGATGCGGCCGCGCTGCGCAGTGGCGTTGAAACCACGCTGCGCGGTGTGCTGCATACCCTGGCCCAGGCGGGCATCACGCCGATCGATGCCCTGCACCAGCCGTTCGATCCCACCGTGCACGAGGCGGTGGCGGTCGTCCCGATCGACGATGTGTCGTCCGGCACGGTCGTCCAGGTCGTTCAACCAGGTTACCTGGCCAAGGGCCAGCTCTTGCGCCCGGCGCGGGTGGTGGTCAGCCAGTAGACCCTGAGGGAGCGTGCCATGCAGCCAAAAGATTATTACCAGATCCTGGGTGTGTCTCGCAAGGCCGACGAAAAAGAGATCAAGAAGGCATTCCGTAAACTGGCACGCCAACACCACCCTGACGTCAATGCCGGCGACAAACGCGCCGAGGAGCGGTTCAAGGATATCAACGAAGCGTACGAGGTGCTCTCCGATCCCGAGAAGCGCGCCAAGTACGACCAGTTTGGCGCCCAGTGGCAGCAGTACCAGAGTGGCGGTGCACAGCCCGGTGGTTTCGACTGGTCAAGCTGGGCCAGCCAGCCCGGCGGTCAGGGTTACACGCGCACGGTGAGCGCCGAAGAGTTCGAGGAACTGTTCGGGGGGCGCGGCAGCGGCGGTGGTGGTTTCTCTGACTTTTTCGAGACGCTGTTCGGCGGCAGCCGGCGCAGCGCTGGTGCCGACCCGTTTGGTGATATGTCCCGCACGTCGCCCCGTGCGCGCCGCGGGCGTGACTACGAGCAGCCGGTGGAGGTCACGCTGGAAGAGGCGTTCAGCGGTGCGGTGCGCCTGCTGCGCCGTGAAGACGGCAGCACCGTGGAAGTCAAAATTCCACCGGGTGTGACCACCGGTTCGCGCGTGCGCCTGGGTGGTGAAGGGGGCAGCGGCACCGCTGGTGCCACGGCGGGTGACCTTTACCTGGTGATCGAGGTCAAACCGCACGCCCGGTTCGAGCGGCGCGGTGACGACCTGCACGTCAAGGTGCCGGTCGATCTGTACACGGCCCTGCTGGGTGGTGAGGTGTCGTTGGCGACGATGGCGGGCAGCGTGGTACTGACCGTGCCACCCGAAACACCCAACGGCAAGACCATTCGCCTGCGCGGCCAGGGCATGCCGCAGCTGAAGAATCCCGCGCGGCACGGGGACTTGTACGCCGAGGTAGACCTGCAAGTCCCGCGCAATCTGACGGCGCAAGAAAAAGAGCTCTTCCGCCAGTTGGCCACACTGCGGGCGCGCTAACGGCGAACACCCACAGGCCGTACGGGTGTGACCGCATACCAGCGCTGATACTTGGAGACGGTGCGTTGGCGCCTATGCCAGGTCATTCGGATAGGCTCCCAGACAAGGACGAAACACCCGTGGCCAACGATGACAAAAAATCAAAAACAGGTGTCACAGGAATGATGGGGAAGATTGTGAACAGTTTGAAGAGTCGTAGCCGAAAAGGGAGTGTTACAGAGATGTCGAACTTTATGCAACCAGATAGAACCAGCGAGCGCCTGGCAAACCTGCCCAGCGAGCTCCCGATCCTGCCTTTGCGCAACACCGTGGCCTATCCATTCTCCGTGCTGCCGCTGGCCGTCGGCATTCCCCGCTCGGTCCGCCTGATCGAGGACGCCCTGCAGGGTAACCGCCTGATCGGCCTGGCGACGATGAAGGACGGCTCGATCGAGGAGCCGCTGCCGGGTCAGATCTATGAAATCGGTACGGTGGCTATGATCCACCGCGTCGTGCGCGCGCCCGACAACAATTTGCAGGTCGTCGTGCAGGGCCTGGAACGTTTCCGCATCGACAACTGGCTGGGCACCGAACCGTACCTGACGGCGCGTATCGACCTGGCCCCGGACACGGTGGTGCCCGGCGTCGAGATGGATGCCCTGGTGCGCAGCCTGCGTGAGCTGGCGCGCGAGGTCGTGGCTTTGTCACCCAACCTGCCCGAAGAAGTGGGCAATTTCCTGGACCAGGTCGACGATCCGCGTTACCTGGCCTACCTGGTGGCGGCCAACCTGCGCCTGGAGATCGAAGATGGGCAGGGAATTCTGGAAGAGGACGACGTGCGCGAGAAGCTGCGCATCCTCGTGGGGCACCTGCTGCGCGAAAAAGAGGTGCTGACCCTCGGCCAGAAGATCCAGTCCGAAGCCCGCGAGGAAATGGACAAGGCGCAGCGTGAGTACTACCTGCGCCAGCAGCTGAAGGCGATCCAAAAAGAGCTGGGTGAGGGCGACGAGACCCAGTCGGTCAATGAAGAATACGCCAAAAAGATCGAGGACGCCAACCTGCCCGAAGAGGCGCGCAAAGAGGCCCTGCGCGAGCTGAAGCGGCTGGAAGGCATGCCCCCGCAGGCCGCCGAGTACTCGATCATCAAGACCTACCTCGACTGGCTGGTCGATCTGCCGTGGAACACCTTCAGCGAGGACCAGCTCGACATCAACCATGCCCGCCAGGTCCTGGATGAAGATCATTACGACTTGCAGGATGTCAAGGACCGCATCATCGAGTACCTGGCCGTGCGCAAACTGGTGCGCGAGCGCGGCCTGCAGGTCGAAGAGGGTGAAGAGAGTGCGGCCAGCGAGGCCATGGGCGCCATTCTCTGTTTCGCCGGCCCGCCCGGTGTCGGCAAAACCAGCCTGGGCCAGTCGATTGCGCGGGCCCTCGGCCGCAAGTTCACCCGTATGAGCCTGGGTGGCATGCGCGACGAGGCCGAAATCCGCGGCCACCGCCGCACCTACATCGGCGCGATGCCCGGCCGTATCATCCAGGCCATCAAACGGGCCGGCACGCGCAACCCCGTCTTCATGTTGGACGAGGTCGACAAGATTGGCGCCGACTGGCGCGGTGATCCCAGCAGTGCTCTGCTGGAAGTGCTCGATCCGGCGCAGAACCATGCGTTCAGGGATCACTACCTGGACGTCGACTTCGACCTGAGCGACGTGATCTT
>CAZXQZ010000216.1:0-7276 GCA_964642445.1 uncultured Anaerolineae bacterium | reverse complement strand
GGTCAGGTAGAGCCGGTGCGGCCGCAGCTCCCGTATGCGTTCGAGGCTGCGGTGCCAGAGCGGCACGTCGATGTCGGGCGGCGGTGTCGGGACCCGCACATGCCGTCGCCCCGGGATACGCGCCGCCGCTACGTCGCCGGTGAAACTAATGCCGTCAACCCAGTAGGCCATGTGGTGCGAGGCGTGCCCCGGTGTGTCCAGGGCAACAATGTCGTGACCGGCCAGCTGCAGCACGTCGCCGTCGTGCAGGGCATGCACCTGCGCCGGCGGAATCGCCAGCATTTCTCCCCACAGCGGCACCATGTGATCGCCGTAGATGCGGCTGGCGCTGGCCCACAGGCGCGATGGATCGATGAGATGACGCTCGCCAACATGGTGGACGTACACCTGCGCGCCGTGCTGTGCCATCCACCCCGCCGCGCCGGCGTGGTCGAGGTGAATGTGTGTCACCAGCACGTGCGTCACGTCGTCTGGCCGCAGACCCAAACCAGCCAGGCCGCGTGCCAGGTTCGTCACCGTCGAGCCGGGACCCGTTTCGATCATCACAACTTCGTTAGGGCCGCGCAGCAGGTAGCTGGCAATGCCCTGCGGCATACCCTGGAAACACAAGTCGAGCACATCAGGCTCACGCACGATCGCCTCCCCACCGCATGCAATTGGACGTCACAAGCCTATTGTACGCACCGGCAGACCATCCGCCAAACCGCCGCCGATCCAAACTCGTTGCCAGGAATGCCGATTTGACAAGTTGTTTGTCCATTAGTAGAATAGTTTGACATCAAACGATTTTACTTTGAAGCTCACAGTCGAATGATATTGGCTACACGGGTTATCGCACATTACAGGAGTCAATGGCATGGCAGAGTCGATTACAGGTATTCATCACATTACAGCGATGGCGTCTGATCCGCAGCGCAACATCAATTTTTATGTCAACGTGCTGGGTCAGCGCCTGGTCAAGACCACGGTCAATTTCGACGATCCCGGCACCTACCACTTCTATTATGGTGATGAGGCTGGAACGCCGGGCACCATTCTGACCTTCTTCCCCTGGCCGTCCGCCCGGCGCGGGCAGCGCGGTGTGGGCGAAGTGGCGGCGACGGCGTACGCGGTGCTACCCGGCACCCTCCCCGCCTGGCAGCAGCGCCTGACCGGTTATGGGGTTACCACCAGTGCGCCGCAAACTCGTTTTGGCGAAACGCTGTTGTCGTTCCAGGATCCGGATGGCATGGTCGTGGAGCTGATCGAGACGGCGTCCGGCGCAGCGATCCAGCACTGGGCCGCAGGTCCGGTGCCAGCGGAGATGGCTGCACGCGGCTTCCACAGCGCCACCCTGTGGGTCGCCAGCCCAGAGCCATCGGTCGAGCTGCTGACACAGATGTTTGGCTGGCAGCGGGTCGGTCAGGAAGGGTCGCGCATACGCGTGCAAGCACCGGGCGGCGGTTTGGGCAGCCAGCTCGATCTCGTCGCCCTGCCCAACCAGGCGCGCGGTCGTTTGGGCGCTGGCAGTGTCCATCACATCGCCTTTCGCACAGAAGATGACCCCACCCAGCTGGCATGGCGGCAGGCGTTATTGGCGGCTGGTTATGGCGTCACGCCGGTACAGGATCGCCAGTACTTTCACTCCATCTATTTCCGTGAGCCGGCCGGCGTGCTGTACGAAATCGCGACCAACCCGCCAGGCTTCACCTGGGATGAGCCAGTGGCGCAGCTGGGCAGCAGCCTCAAGCTGCCGCCGTGGTTGGAGCCGCAGCGCGCCCAGATCGAGCGTGTGCTGCCCGGCATCGAGCGGTCGTTGGCAGCCGCCACCAACCAGGTCCACGCGGCATCATGACCGGTACACCGAACACCAGCCCGCACCAGGGCCAGCCCACCTACACGGCGGGCCAGCCGCTGCACCTGGCGCGGGCTGTCATGATCTTGATCCACGGTCGCGGCGCAAGTGCGCACGATATCCTTGCCCTGGCGCCTGTTCTACACCACCCTGATTTTGCCTACCTGGCACCCCAGGCGCGCGGCCACACCTGGTACCCGTACAGTTTCCTGGCGCCGCTCAGCCAGAACGAGCCGGGCCTGTCATCGGCGCTGCGCGTCGTGGACGAACTGGTCGCACAGGTGGAACAGGCGGGCATCCCCAGCGAACACATGGTGCTCGCTGGCTTCTCGCAGGGAGCCTGCCTGGCCTGCGAGTACGCCGCGCGCCACGCACGCCGTTACGGGGGTCTGCTCGTCTTCAGCGGCGGTTTGATCGGTCCGCCTGGCACGCCGCGTGATTATGCGGGCTCCCTGGCTGGCACACCGGTCTTTGTGGGCAGCGGTGATCCGGACCCTCACATCCCGGTGGCGCGTGTCCACGAAACGGCTGCTGTGCTGGCCGACCTGGGTGCCAGCGTGACCAAACGGCTGTACCCGGGCATGGGCCATACCATCATCCAGGACGAGATCGATCTGGCCCAGTCGATCGTGAGCCAGGTCCTGGCGGGTTGACCCGTATGGTTACAGGGAACGTATTTGGTTTGATTTGACATCTGGTCGAGCCTGAGTACTATTACGCCACCTGGCGCCGGCGGCCAGGACGTAACGCAAGGCCGGGACACGGTACACGCCCCCCATCTCGAATCGACTCGGAGGTACCATGGGCCGTTCATTGAGTTTCAATCAGCTCCTGCAGACGTTACGCATCTCTCAATTCCTCGAAGAGCACGACCTGCCAACCCGTGAAGGACTGGCACAGGCCCGTGCGCGTTCGGAAGACACGATGGCGCGGACTGTCAGCCGCCGCCAGTTCCTGAAAGGTGCGGCTGCAACCGCCGCCGTGGCACTGGTCGCGCCGCCCCGCCTGACAGGCGTGCGGCCCCCACCGGCGCTGGATGTGGGCATCGTAGGTGCCGGCCTGGCCGGCCTGGCCTGTGCCGATGTGCTGAAGCGCCAGGGTGTGAATGCCGTGCTGTATGATGCGGCGGCGCGCGCCGGCGGACGCTGTTGGTCACTGCGCGGCTACTTCCCCGGCCAGGTAGCCGAACGCGGCGGTGAGCTGGTCGATAACCTGCACAAGACGATGCTGGGTTACGCGCGCCGCTTTGGCCTGCGGCTGGAGGATGTCGGCAAACAGCCGGGCGAGGTGTTCTACTACTTCGCCGGCCAGCGCGTGCCAGAATCGGTGATCGTCGATGAGTACCGGGCATTCGTGCGCGCCATGCGCATCGACCTGCGTGCGCTGTCGCCGGAAGTCACGGCCTTCGATCCCACACCGGACGACATCCGGTTGGACAACATCAATTTGCTGGACTACCTGGAAGGCAACAACGGTGCCAGTCTGCCGGCCGGCCCGGCGCTCAAAAACGCCATCATCGAGGCGTACGAAGCGGAGTACGGCCTGGCGGCCGACCAGCAGTCGGCGCTCAACTTCCTGCTGTTCATCCACGCCGACCGCCGATCGAAGTTCACCCCTTTTGGCGTATTCAGCGACGAACGTTATCACCTGGTGGATGGGAACGATGGCGTAGTGAGTGGACTGGCCGCCGGGCTGGCTGGCCAGATCAATCTGGAAATGCGCCTGCTGCGCATCGCGCGCACCAGCAGCGGCCGCATCGAGTTAACGTTCGATGGCAACGGGTCGACCGTCACCCGCACGCACGACCAGGTTGTCGTGACGATCCCCTTCAGCGTGCTGCGCGGCATCGACCTGGACGCCAGCCTGGGCCTGCCGACCGAGAAGCGCAATGCGATCGACCACCTGGGTTACGGCACCAACGCCAAGATGATGGTAGGCTTTGCGGCGCGACCGTGGGCCGTACAGGGGGGCAACGGTGCGTCGTATGCCGACCTGGCCAGCGTCCAGGCCACCTGGGAAACCAACCCGACGCGCGCCACGACCACGCACGCCGTTCTAACCGACTACTCCAGCGCCGCCCGCGGCGCCAATCTGAATCCCAACAACGTGCAGGCCGAAGTCCAGGCGTTTCTTGCCGATTTGGACCAGGTCTTTCCAGGCGCCCAGGCCGCGGCCACCATTCAGGGCGGTCAATACCTGGCGCACCTTGAACACTGGCCGTCGAACCCTTTCACACTGGGGAGCTACACCTGCTATCGCCCCGGCCAATTCACCACCATCGCCGGCCACGAAGGCACCCGCGTCGGCAACCTGCTCTTCGCCGGCGAACACACCGATTCCTTCTACAGCTGGCAAGGCTTCATGGAAGGCGCCGCCCTCTCCGGCCTCCGCGCCGCGGGGGAGCTGCTGCGTTGAACGGCGTGCCCACCATGCAGGGTGCACGGTGGGCACGCCGCAATCCAACATCCAAAATCTAGAATCCAAAATCCAACACCGCTCCCCGGCTGCCCGACGTCACCATACTGGCATATTTGCGCAAATACTTGGGCAAATCGGGGCGCACGACGGGCCGCCAGGCGGCGCGACGCGCAACAAATTCATCGTCGGTGAGGTCGACGTTCAACTGCCGACCGGGAATGTCGACGGTGATCATGTCACCGTCGCGCACGAGCCCCAGCGGCCCGCCCGCAGCGGCTTCGGGGCTGACGTGACCCACGCACGCGCCGCGCGTACCCCCACTGAACCGCCCATCGGTGATCAACGCCACACTGCTGCCCAGCCCCATGCCCATGATCTGGCTGGTGGGAGCCAGCATTTCTTGCATGCCAGGTCCCCCCTTTGGGCCTTCGTAGCGAATAACAACCACGTGTCCCGGCTGGACTTTGCCGCCCAGGATGCCGCTCACCGCTTCTTCCTGCGAGTCGAAACAGATCGCGGGTCCGCGGTGAACGAGCATTTCCGGCAGCACACCCGCCGTTTTGATCACCGATCCCTCTGGTGCCAGGTTGCCAAACAGCACAGCCAGGCCACCGGTGGCGCTGTAGGGGTTGTCGAGGGTGCGCACGCAGACGGTGTCCTGGCTGACGGCGTTGGCGACGTTATCTCCCAGGGTGTGCCCGGTCACCGTGATGGCATCGAGGTGCAGCGCGCCCGGCTTGGCGCTCAGCTCGTGCAGAATCGCGCTTACGCCGCCCGCACGGTCGACGTCTTCGACGTGGTAGGCGCTGCTGGGGCTGACCTTACACAGCGTGGGCACGCGCGCCGAAACTTCGTTCAGCCGCGCGATGGGGTAGTCCACCCCAGCTTCGTGCGCCAGGGCCAGCACGTGCAGCACCGTATTGGTCGACCCGCCCATGGCCACGTCGAGGGCCACGGCGTTGTCGATCGCCTCGGCGGTCACAATATCGCGCGGCTTGAGGTCCAAATCGATCAGCGTCATCAGCTGGCGGGCCGCGGCGCGTGCCAATTCTCCTCGTCGCGGGTCCACGGCCAGGATCGTACCGTTGCCCGGCAGCGCCATGCCCAGTGCCTCGCACAGGCAGTTCATCGAATTGGCGGTGAACATACCGCTGCACGAGCCACACGTGGGACAGCCGTAGTCTTCCAGTTCTTTGAGCTCGGCGGCATCGATTTTACCCGCCTGGTAGGCACCGACGCCTTCGAAGACACTGATCAAATCGACCACCTTGCCCGCGCGGGTCACCCCGGCCTTCATCGGCCCACCGCTGACGAAAATGGTAGGCACGTTCAGGCGCATGGCCGCCATCAGCATGCCTGGAGTGATCTTGTCACAGTTCGGGATACAGATCATGCCGTCGAACCAGTGCGCGGCCACCATGGTTTCCACACTATCGGCGATCACCTCACGGCTGGGCAGGCTGTATTTCATGCCAATGTGCCCCATGGCAATGCCGTCATCAACACCGATGGTGTTGAACATGAAGGGCACACCGCCTGCCTCACGAATGGCCGCACGGACCACTTCGCCAAATTCCTGCAAATGGACGTGTCCAGGCACGATATCGACGTAGGAATTGGCAATCGCAATGAACGGCTTGTCCATGTCGGCATCGGTGACACCGGTGGCTTTGAGCAGCGAGCGGTGCGGTGCCCGCTCGAAACCAAGTTTGATCATGTCCGAACGCATGGCCCGGCGCCTTCCGGATCGGTCAGCCTGCACACCAGCACCGTTTTGTTGTCCGTTTCCTGTTGGCATTCCTGTGCACTCCTCATGTTCTTGCACGAATCTTAAAGTTGCAGTATAATCGGCATGACGCAGCGCGTCACTCAATCACAAGGCCGGCATGCTGGCCACACTGGAGCGAGACAATGAATTTCAAAGAGATCACCCCTGGGATGATCGTCCGTGTGTGTGCCGATCATCCGTTGGCCGGAAAAACCGGCAAGGTTGTGCGGGTCGAGGCGTCCCACCTGTGGGTCGTGCTCGATGATGGACGCCAAACCCCCCTGCTGCTGTCGCAGGTGGAGATCGTCGAGCAGCCACAGCCGGCATAAGGGGTATCAGCGTCTCCCATTTGAGGTTTCCAGTCATGGGTGCACGTCCGGGCGGCTGGGTCGCAGGGCTCAGCCGCCCGGCGCGTGGTTTAGCTGGCGCCCACCGGCTCCTGGATTGTCCACAGAGCGTATTCCACCGAATCGGCCAGGGCGTGCCAGCTGGCCTCGATGATGTTCGAATCGGCCCCCACCGTGCTCCACGTACGCTGGCCATCACTCGAGTCGATTTGAACTCGAACCTGGGCCGCGGTCGCCGATTCGCTGTCCAGGATACGCACCTTGTAGTCGGTCAGATGTACCCCGCTCAACTGCGGATACAACGGCAGCAGCGCTTTGCGCAAGGCCTGGTCGAGTGCATTGACCGGGCCGTTGCCCTCGGCGGCCGTGTGCAGAACCTGTGAACCCACCCGCACCTTCAGTGTTGCTTCCGCCACCAGGTCAGGGTCGAACACCAAATCGTGGCTCCTGCCTTCGGCGCTCGCATCGCCGTTGCTGCCGCTGCGGCGCATGGCGGCCGCGGCCTGGCGGTGTTCGACCACCACCTTGTAGCGCTCCAGGGCGAAGGGGGGCTGGTAATCGGGCTGTGTACGGCGCAGCATCAGCTCCACCGAACCTTCGGCCCCTTCGAAGCTGTAACCCTGGTTCTCCAATTCTTTGATCCGCGTCAGCACCTGCCGCTCCTGGTCCCGGTCCAACCCATGCAGCCCAAACTCGATGCGCTTGACGGCGATGTTGTCTTTGCCGCTGAGCTCACTCACCAGGATGCGCTTTTGATTACCCACCAGCGTGGGCTCGATGTGCTGGTAACTCTGCTCGCACTTGACCACCGCGTTGACGTGGGTGCCACCCTTGTGGGCAAAGGCGCTGAGACCCACGAACGGCTGGCGGTGATCGGGTACCAGGTTGGCCAGTTCGCTGACATAGTTG
>CAZXQZ010000215.1:0-7289 GCA_964642445.1 uncultured Anaerolineae bacterium | reverse complement strand
GGGCTGCCTGCGGCGCCGGGGCAGGCCGCTGTCGAAGCGCTGCGCGGTACTGCCAATTATGTCCTGAACCACCCATCGACCTACTTCTGGTCCAAGCAGGTGATCCCTGCGCCCCAACTGGTTGCGACCCTGCTCCTGCGCAGCGCGGGCCTGCTGCTGGTTGCCATGGTCATCGCAGGTGTTCTCGGCGTCTGGTTGGGCATTCGGGCCGCCAACGCACGCCAACGCGGCCGGACGCCGTGGGTGGTGCCCCTCTCTGTGCTGGCGATATCGACTCCGAGTTTTATTCTGGCCATGCTCCTGTGGGTCGGCAACATCGCCGTCTACCGGGTCACGGAGCTGCGCCTGCCGGTGGTCGGTTTTGGCTGGGACGCCCACCTGGTGATGCCGGCCCTGGTCCTGGCCGCCTACCCCCTGGCACACCTGGTGCAGGTGACGTACGTCACGACCAACGATATCCTCGCCCAAGACTTCGTGCGCACGGCGCGCAGCCGGGGCATGAGCCAGCGGCGCGTGCTGCTGCGCCATGTCCTGCCCAACCTGTGGAACCCCATTCTGACCGACCTGGCCACGTCACTGCGTTTTTCGGTAGCCATTCTGCCCGTCGTGGAATCGTTTTTTGCCTGGCCGGGTGCCGGCCTGGGTTTACTCCAGGCGATGGGGCTGGTCGAAACGACGACGCGCCAGATTCCCCAGCCCGCCCTGGTCGTGGACCTGATCCTGGCCCTGGGCCTGCTGTTCCTGGTCGTCAATGGTCTGCTAGACATCCTGTACCCGCGGCTCGATCCGCGGCTGCGTGCACCGCATCTGCAGACCGCCTTGCAGGCGCAGCTCCCCTGGCGTATGCGCTGGCACCGCCTGCGCGAAGTTCTCTACACCTGGTGGGTTGAATTCATACAACGCCTGCCCGGACGACGCCCCCCACCCAGTGACCTGCGGCCTCTGCCAGTGAGCGGGTTCACGCCCAGCAGCCAATCGACCGAGCTGCCCCCCAGCCACACCGCACACCGCATCTGGCGCAGCCTGCGCAACGTCTCGCTGCTCCTGGGCGTGATCCTGGTCGCCGGGCTGATCTACCTGATCGTCGCCGGCGGTCAGCTGACGGCCGCCAGCCCCTACGAAACCCACGGCATCATGCAAATCGACGGCGAGCTGAGCTCCCCACCGCACAAACCGTCGAGTGTTTTCCCCTGGGGCAGTGATCCGGTGGGACGTGACGTGCAGGCGCTGGTGCTGCATGGGGCACGCCAGACGCTGGGGCTGGCCTTTTTTGGCATGCTCGCCCGCCTGGTAACCGGTGCCGTTTTGGGCGCCCTCGCCGGCTGGTGGGCTGGCGGCTGGTTCGACCGCTTCGTACGCGGTGCGACCGCTGTGTGGGTCGCTTTTCCTGTCACGCTCTTTGCCATGATCCTGATCCTGGCGATTGGCATTCAGCAAGGGCTGTGGGTCTTCGTCCTGGCGATGTGCATCGTCGGTTGGACCGAAATCGCCCAGCTCGTGCGCAGCCAGGTCCTGGCCTTACGACCGCAGCCGTTCGTCGAAGCGGCGCGGGCCACCGGCGCACGCAGCGATCACATCCTGGTGCGTCATGTCCTGACGGCGCTGCTGCCCCTGTTCCTGATTTTGGCCCCCCTCGAGATGGCCGGCGTGCTGATGCTGCTGGCCAACCTGGGCTTCCTCGATATCTTCATGGGCGGTGGTTTCCGCTCGGCGATTGCCGAGGCCTCATTTGGGGTGAACGTCGTCTTTTCGTTCAGCGACATTCCCGAATGGGGCGCGCTGCTGGCCAACGTGCGCACGTGGTGGCGTTCGTATCCCTGGCTGGGCTGGTATCCGGGCCTGGCCTTCACCCTGTCGATCCTGGCCTTCAACCTGCTGGGTGAAGGGCTGCGTCGCTTCATCGACGAGGCGCACATCAACGTCAACCGCGTCATCAACCGCTACACCGTCGCCGGCACGGCGGTTGTCGCCATCAGCCTATGGTGGCTGCTGCAGAACACGGCACCACTCAACGTCTATCGTGACGTTGCCACCCAGTTCGATTCGGCGCGCGTCATGGCCGATATCGAAGCGCTGACCGCCGCCGAGATGCAGGGCCGCGAGACCGGCACACCCGGCGCCCAACGCGCCGCCGACTACGTCGCCCAGCGCATGGCCGAGATTGGCCTGGGCTGGGGTGGTGAAAACGACAGCTACATTCAAACCGTCATTGCACCGCAGTTTCACCTGACCGGCGTACCACGCCTGGAGCTGCTCGACGCTCAGGGCCAGCCGGAGGAATCCTTCGTCTACCGCCAGGACATGGCAGAATACGGGCGCCAGAGCGGAACAGGCGGCAGTTCGGCGGTACCCCTCACCGGCACCTGGGGCGAGATCACCGGTCCCGTCGTAGGTTTGGTGACCGGACCCGACCCGCAGAATGCCAATACCGATCGCTACAGCCTCGGTTCCATGTACCTGCGCGACAGCGTGCTCCTGGTGCGCGCTGAAGATGCCGAACGAATCAACCTGTCGACAGCGGGCGGTGTCCTGGTCGTAACCGACGATCCGCAGATGCTGCAGCGGCGCGATCTGCTGACAGGCACGTTTCGCGCCGTCCCGGTGCTGTGGATCACGCCGGAAGTGGCCGATCGGCTCCTGGCCTCCACCGGCACGACCTGGGCCGATCTGACGGCGCAGGCCGCCGACCTGGAACCTGGGGGCGTCTATCGCACGGCTGAAGGGGCGCCGGTGCACATCGATATTCCGGGTCAGAATACCGAGGGTATTTCTGAGAAGTATTACAACGTGATCGGCTACGTGCCGGGCACCGCGGCCGAGCAGGGCCTCGACAGCCAGGTGATCCTGGTCAGCGCCTACCTGGATGGTGTCGGCACGAGTCCCGACGGCACCGTCTATCCGGGGGCCAATGACAATGCCAGCGGGGTGGCGACGCTTCTGGAGCTGGCGCGTATCGTCAAGAATTCACCCTTCCCGCCGAAGAAGACGGTCATGTTCGTGGTGTGGAACGGTGCCGAGCGGCACGAGAGCCTGAGCCTGGTCAAGACCATGGGTGGCCGGGTGGGCTTCAACCTGTACGACGTCGAGGCGGTGCTCGAAGTCTCGGGCACCGGGGCCGGCAGCGGCGAGGCGGTGGCTCTCGGCGCCGACAGCAGCTACCGTCTGATGCGCGTCCTGCAGAATGCGGGCAGCCGCCTGGGTATTCCCACCACCAGCCGCGGCCGCGATCCACACTTTGGCATCCGGGTGCTGCCCGCCGTCGGTGGCCGCAAAGCACTCACCGCCTACGTCAGCTGGGACGGCGGCGATGCCACCGCCCATCTGCCGGAAGATTCTGCCACCAACATCGATCCCAACAAACTCACCCTCACCGGCCGTTTGCTGACCCTGGTCACGACGTTTTTGAGTCGCGAGACGAATTATTGATACCACCAAGGCACAAAGACACCACGTATTCGGTTTTGTATCTTGGTGTCTTCGTGCCTTGGTGGTTCCACATTCTACACCACGCGTTCGCGTACTGCGGCGCTGACGTAGTCGAGGGTGGCGACGACGACGGCAATGGCGAGGATTTGCACGGCGGCCTGGCGGTACTGCAGGAGGTTGATGTTCTGCTGCAAGAGGAACCCGATGCCACCGCCGCCAGCGAAGCCGATCACGGTGCTCATGCGCACGTTGATGTCCCAGCGGTAGAGGGTAAACGCGATGTACGGTGGGATGATCTGCGGCACCACGGCATAGACGATCATCTGCAGGCGGTTGGCGCCCGTCGCCGTGATGGCCTCCAACGGTCCCGGCAGGATCGATTCGACCTGCTCCGAGTAGAGTTTGCCCAGCGACGCAATCGTATGCAGTGACAAAGCCAGCACACCCGCAAACGGGCCAATCCCCACCCACACCGCAAAGACGATCACCATGATCAGCGGCTCGATGGCACGCAGAAAATTCAGAATCGTACGCACCAGGGTATACACCCAGGTCCCGATCGGCGTCGGTGCCTCCGTCGACTGGCGCAGCCCGGCCACCAGGCCCACGATGCCACCGATGACCGCCGGAATGAATACGGTCTTCGTGGGGTCGTTGATCAGGTAAAGCCAATTCAAAAACGCGCCAATCAGCAGCGCATAGACGATACCGGTCGCCACCGCCAACACCAACGAGACGACCCGTCGCGCAGTGACCGTCAAACGGGGCAGGATCCGCCGCACCAGGGGTGACGTCAGCGCGTGCAGGGCGTACGCACCCATCACGGCACCCGCCAGGGGAGCCAGAATACGCAGAATCGCGCCCAGGTCGACCAGGAACTCACCGATGAAACTCACCGCCGGCAGCCGCTGCGCCAGCACCACCCCAATCACGTCACCGACCACGGCGAACAAACCCAGGTTGATCAGAAACAAGACGCTGGCAGCCCCAAAACCGAGCAACCGCCGCAGGCGATGGGTCTGCGGAGCGGCCGAGGCCGTCTCTTCGGCCTGACCCACACCGATGCGCAGCGCCAACACCATCGCCGCGACCCCCAACAGCAGCAGCCCCAGCACCGGCCAGAACCCCAAACTGGCAGCCATCCAGCCCACGTCACCCAGGGCACGGCCGACGAAGAATCCAACCCCCAAACCGAACGGCAGCACGAGCAGCGTCAGCATGATCGAGGCAAACGGCGCCGTGATCGGCCGCATCAGGTTGCCCGCCGCCAGGAAGCTGAGCGGAAATGCCAGCAGTGTGCCCAACAGGGTCGCCAACAGGGCCATGAAAATGGTTTCGATCATCAAATAGATCGTTTCCCTGGCCGTCAACGAAAGGCGCGGCGCACCGACGTTGATTTTCGTCTCCGCCTCGATGGCCTGGGGATCGGGTGACTCACGGTTGCGTGGAATCGTGAACTGCGTGGTGAACCCGCCCGCCTCGTCGGTCATGACGCGGATGGCGGGCAGGGTGGCATTGCTCGTGGGGCGGAAGCGTACCGTGGCATCGGTGTTGGGCAAGAAGCGCTGGCCGGTAACAGTGATCTCATCCTGCGGCGCGGCACAGGTCACCGACAAGGACAGCGTGGGGCCAGTCTCCGCCACGGATGGCAGCTGAGGCGGCACTGCCGGGCACGGCACCAGGATCGGCGCCTGGATCTTGACCGATTCCTGGTCGAAGACGAAGAGATCGGGCCGCGCCAGGGCGCGGATGATGCGCACGAGCTGCGTCTGCCGCTGCTCTTTGCCAATTTCGGTGAAGTTGACCTGGGTGACGGAGAAGCCGTAGGAAATGACCAGAATGAGGCCAATGACGATCAACGCGCTGCGCGTGGCGTGCCAGAAGCGACTGCCAGAGAACCGTTTCATCGCCGGTAATCCCCCACGCGCTCCGCTTCCTCGCCGTAGATCTCCTTGAAGCGCTGATCATCGATCTCGTGCGCCTTGCCCTCGAACACCAGGCGTCCCTGGTTCAGCGCAATCACGTGATCGGCATAACGCTGCACCAGGTCCAAAAAGTGCAGGCTGCAGATGACGGTGACCCCGTCCTCGCGGTTGATCTGCTCCAGGTGTCCCATGATGCTGTGTGCCAGCACAGGGTCGAGACTGGCCACCGGTTCATCGGCCAGCATGAGCTCGGGGTCCTGCATGAGCGCCCGCGCAATGCCCACCCGCTGCTGCTGGCCGCCGCTCAGCTCGTCGGCCCGGTTGGATGCCTTATCCAGGATGCCGACCCGCTGCAGGCGTGCCCGGGCCCTGGCCACATCCTCCGCCGGAAAACGATTGATGAGGCTGAAGGCCGGATTGACGTACCCCAGGCGCCCGGCCAGGACGTTGGTCAAGACGCTGGACCGGCTGACCAGGTTGAAGTGCTGGAATACCATACCAATGCGCCGGCGAATACGGCGCAGGTCCTCGGGGGGTGCCGCCGTGATGTCCTCGCCGTTCCAGATCACCTGCCCGCTCGTCGGCTCGACCAGGCGGTTGATGCAGCGCAGCAGCGTCGATTTGCCCGAACCGCTCAGGCCAATGACCGCCAGAAACTGGCCATCGGGAACGACGAAACTGACGTTGTCCAGGGCCAGCACGCTGTTATCGTAGGTTTTGCTCAGGTTGCGGATTTCGAGCACGGGTCACTCCACAGCACATGCGTGTTGGGGGTATGCCACACTCAGCGTCGTAGCGGCACATCAGCACTGGCAAAATTGGGCAGAGGGGAGATCCCTCTGCCCAATTGCCTGTTTCGACGTTTGTTACCGTCCAGCCGTGCACAGCGGCTGGTCCATCACCCTTACTGCGGCAGGTCTTCCAGTGAGAACGACGTTGCCTCGACGGCATTACGGATCGGATCGTACTCGGGATCGGTGGCTGGTGTGATGCTCGTCCAGCCGTAGAAGTCCGAAGAGCCGATGGAATTGGCCCAGTCCTCGGTTTCGGCAAAGGCCAACAGCGCCTCTTCGATCTGTTTGCGCAGATCAGCCGGGAAGTCGGGACCGAAGCTCAGCGTGTCGTTGGGAATCTGTGCCGTCAGGTCCAGGATCTTGACCTTCTCGATCACATCCGGTGCCTGCGCACGCACATTGGCCCGTGCGTCCAGCACACGCCATTCGCCGCACAGAAGCTTGCTGCCATCCTCCGACACCTGGCAGTCCGGGATCAGCTCGTCGGGAATATCGGGTGCATCGCCCCACTTCCAGGCTTCCTCACCTTCCGGCTTTAGCGGCGGGCTGAAGAAGGTGGTGGCAAAGTCGGCCTTGCCGTCGTACACGGCCTGGATGGCCTGCGGATGGCCGCCGGCTGCGAAGGATTCGCTCGGCTCGACACCGGCTTCGTTCAGCTGGTACACCGGGTACAGATAACCAGACGTCGACCCGGCATCGGGGTAGGCCCACTTCTTGCCGTTGAGGTCGTCCAGGGTCTCGATGTCACTGTCGCGGGCGACGACGTACTGCGCCGCATACCAGTCATTGCCAAACCGGATCGCCTTGAAGCCCACATCGACGCCGCAGCGGGCATTGGCCAGAACGTACCCCAGCCCGGGGATGAAGCCCATGCTGTCGCCGGGCGACGCACACATCTCTTCGATCGTTGCGGCATAGGAAGTCGGCACCAGGACCTTGAACTTGAGACCGGTCGCCTGCTCCAATGCCTGCGTCATCACTTCACCACCGGTCGTGATCACACCGGCCTCGACCGACGGCACGAAGAAGACCTTGATCGGATTGGCTTCGGTGCCGATGTCGGTTGTCGTCTCTTCAGTGGTGGTTTCGGTGCCATAACCGGTCTGCACGGCACCCGACTTCAGGTCGGCCGCCAGCTTATCCA
>CAZXQZ010000214.1:0-7293 GCA_964642445.1 uncultured Anaerolineae bacterium | reverse complement strand
CGATAGAATCAAAAACCCAATTATCCACATCCGCGGCATCGTTCGCCTCCTCCTGTCTTGATGATCATCACACGTAGTGAGAGATTGTGAACGCTTCTCAAGACGTCGCGGACCCTCCAAAAGTTCACACCGGCGCACACTCTGTCGCTTACCTGTCGCTGTTTTGTCCTTGACAAGCCCTCCCTCTTGCCGTATACTTGCGCCACGTAACAGCAACGAACGGTAGTAGTAGGTCAGCACCCAGAGAGCAAGCGGCTGCGTTCGCCCACGTGCGAACCCCTGGTGTGAGCTTGCCGGCAGTGGTGCCTGCCAGGAGACCGAACTCGACCGGGAGCTGCGCAGGTGAAGCAAGAACTGCTCCGGCATGCCATGCCGCATCTTGGGGAGTAGCCTGCGCCGGGTCACCTCCGTTAACGGGATAACAAGCGAGCGCGTACAAAAAGGAGTTACGGAATGGTTGTCGCACAGCCTCTCGCCCGCCCGTCCGGTGATTGACCGGATGGGTGCGGCGGTCGAGGCGCCGATCGCCAGGCCAGCGCGCTAACCAGGGTGGTACCGCGGAGCGTTCCTTCGTCCCTGACAGGACAAGGACGCTTTTTTATTTTGTCCGTCATTTTGCCCGGTTGCCTGCGCAGCCAGTGCCCAGGCCAGGAGAAGAAATCATGGTAGATCGTTACATTCCACAGGAGATCGAGCCCAGGTGGCGCCAGCGCTGGGAGGAGTCCCAGCTGTACGCCACCACCGAGGATGCCAGCAAAACAAAGTGGTACTTCCTGACCATGCTGCCCTACCCCTCGGGCGACCTGCACATCGGCCACTGGTACGCGATGGCACCCAGCGATACCGCAGCGCGCTACCGGCGCATGCAGGGGTACAACGTCTTTTTCCCCATCGGCTTCGATGCCTTTGGCCTGCCGGCCGAAAATGCCGCGATCAAACGTAACATTCACCCGCAGGTCTGGACCTACGCCAACATCGAAAAGATGCGCACACAGCTGCGCAGCATGGGCGCGATGTGGGCCTGGGACCACGAAGCGGTGACGTGCGATCCGGAATTCTACAAGTGGACGCAGTGGTTTTTCCTGCGCCTGTACGAGGCCGGCCTGGCCTACCGTGCCTATGCCCCGGTCGATTTCTGCCCGACGTGCAATACGACCCTGGCGCGCGAGCAGGTGTGGGGCGACGACCGGCACTGCGAACGCTGCGGCACACCGGTCATCAAAAAGGACCTGAACCAGTGGTTCTTCAAGATCACGCAGTATGCCGATGAGCTGCTGGACTTCGACAAGATGCAGTGGCCCGAACGGGTGCGCCTGCTGCAGACCAACTGGATCGGGCGCAGCGAAGGCGCCCACGTCGACTTCGTGGCCGAGACCGGCGATCCGATCCGGGTCTTCACGACGCGGCCCGATACGCTGTGGGGCGCCACCTTCATGGTGCTGGCGCCCGAACACGCCCTGGTCGACAAACTGACCACCGAGACCCAACGCGAGGCCGTCGAAGCGTACAAATTCCAGGCCAGCCGCCAGACCGAAATCGAGCGCACGGCGACCGATAAGGAGAAGACCGGCGTCTTCACCGGGGGTTACGCGGTCAACCCGGTCAACGGCGCACGCATTCCGGTGTGGATTGCCGACTACGTGCTGGCAACCTACGGTACCGGCGCGATCATGGCCGTGCCGGCGCACGACGAGCGCGACTTTGCTTTTGCCCTGAAGTTTGGCCTGCCCATCATCCCGGTCATTGCCCGGCCGGATGGTATCACGCGCAGCACGGCGTGGCACGATCACGTGCGGCCTGGTTTCACTGCCGCCCTGGACAGTGCTGGCATCGCTTACACGATCACGGCCGACTCGTTCGACGTCACCTTACAGCCGGACCAGGTCGATCCCTACGTTACGATCGTGCGCCAGTTCAAGGTGCCCGGCAAGTGGATCGACACCGCGGGTGCACGGGTAGTATTCGTCTTCGATGATACGGTCATCGAGCTGGACAGCGTCGCGTCCGACCAGGCCATCGTCGAGCGCTGCCGGCGGATCACACCGCAGCGCAGTGCGCACGTCCGTACGACGATGCAGATTCTAAACGACCGGTCGTTCTATGCAAGCGTGCTGTTCCACGATGCCTACGCCACGATGATCCATTCGGGTCAATTCAGCGACACACCGGGAGATGTGGCCAAGGCGCAGGTCACGGCCTGGCTGGCCGCCGAGGGCATCGGTCGTGGGGCCATCAACTACAAGCTGCGCGACTGGCTGATCAGCCGCCAGCGCATGTGGGGGGCACCGATTCCGATCATTCACTGCCCCAGCTGCGGCGCAGTGCCGGTGCCCTATGCCGAGCTGCCGGTGCGGCTGCCCGACGATGCCGAGTTCCTGCCGACCGGCGAGAGCCCGCTGAAGTATCACACCGGCTTTCGTTACGTCACCTGCCCACAGTGCGGCGGGCCGGCCGAACGCGAGACCGATACCATGGATACCTTCATGTGCTCGTCCTGGTATCAGTACGCGTACGTGTCGCCCTACTGGAAGCGCGGCGAGCGCATCCAGCGCGACGACCTGCCGTGGGACCCGGTGCAGGGTGCCTACTGGCTGCCGGTCGATCAGTACACAGGCGGTATCGAACACGCCACGATGCACCTGATGTACACGCGCTTCTTCACCAAGGCCCTGCGTGACCTGGGCGTCGTGAGCTTCGACGAGCCGATGCTGCGCCTGTACAACCAGGGCACCATCCTGGGCGAGGACGGTGAGAAGATGTCCAAGAGCCGCGGCAACGTCGTGTCCCCCGACGACCTGGTGCAGCAGAACGGCGCCGACGTCGTGCGCGGTTATCTGATGTTCATTGGGCCGTGGGACATGGGCGGTCCCTGGAACAGCCAGGGCATCGAAGGGATTCAGCGATTTGCGCACCGCGTGTGGAACGTGGTGCTGGCGCCGCCCGAAAAACCGGTGCCGGCCAGCGAGGTCACCGACGCCCAGATCACCGAGATGCGGCGGCGGACACACCAGACCATCGGCCGGGTCACGGCCGACATCGCAGCGTTCCGCTTCAATACGATGCTGGCGGCGCTGATGGAGTTCAACAACACCCTGATCAAGGCGCGTGACACCGCGGTATACGGCAGCGATGCCTGGCACGAAGCCGTGCGTTCCCTGCTGCTGCTGCTGGCCCCGGTCATGCCGCATCTGACCGAAGAACTGTGGGAGCGCAGCGGCGGGCCATACAGCATTCATCAGCAGGCATGGCCGCAGTGGGACCCCGAGATCGCCCGCGAGGATGTGATCACCCTGGTGGTGCAGGTCAACGGCAAAGTACGCGAACGCATCGAAGTGCCGGCTGACATCGACCAGGCCGCAGCGACTGAGGCGGCGCTGGGCAGCGAGCGCGTGCAAAAGTGGCTGGAGGGAAAAACTGTCCGCAAAGTGATTTATGCACCCGGCAAGCTGGTCAATATCGTCGTTTAGTGTTACAATGCGGCCCTTGCGTTTGTTTTCCCCCAAGGTGTAACCACAAGAGGAGGACCGAATCGTGAAACGTTTGATTGTGCTGTTGGCCATTGCTGCCCTACTGCTGACCGGCTGCGGCCAGTCTGGTATGTCCGAAGCGCAGGCTAACTTCTGCGGTGCGTTGACATCCTTCCAGGATGCACTCAAAGGCCTGGGTGAGATGCCGGCTGACGCCAAGGTGGCGGACCTGCAGGCATTGACCGACACGGCCGACGAGGCGTGGGCCAAGGTCATGGAGGCCGGTAAGAACTACTCGGCTGCTCAGACCGACCAGATCGATGCCGCGTACCAGCAGCTGAGCCAGACCCTGCGCTCGATCCCGGATGACGCCACCCTGGGCATGACCGCGGGTTCGATTACGCAGGCGGTGCAGAGCGTACAGACTGCCTTCGATCAGTACGGCACCGTGGTGTGCCCCAAACAGTAACGCACGGGTATTCACCGGCAAACTCGAGGTTCCATTCGCTCCCGCCACCCATTCCCAGGGAGGCGGGAGTTCTTTATGTCTACGCACGATATGTTTCTTGATGAAAGGAAAAAGCGATGCCAGTCTCACTTCAGCGAAGCATCCTCGCCACCACCGCCGTGACGTGCCTCGCCGTTTTTGCCCTCGGTGCCTGCGTGCCCGCCACACAGGTAAGTGGCACCACACCGGCGGCCACCGCCGTGACCGGCACGGTCACCTACCGGCAGCGTAGCGCTCTGCCGCCCGGCGCAGTGACCACCGTGCAGCTGCAGGACATTTCACGGGCCGATGCGCCGGCGACCGTATTGGGCGAGCAGATCATCGCCATGGATGGCAAATCGGTGCCCGTACCCTATGCGATCGCCTACGACCCGGCGGCCATCGATCCCCGGAGTATGGTCAGCGTCTCCGCGCGTATCACCGATGCCGATGGCAAGCTGTTGTTCATCTCAGACACGATCGTCCCGGTCATTACGCGCGACAATCCCACCCAGGACGTAGAAATCGTGGTCGTGCCAGTACCCGGACAGGACACCAGCGCCGGGGATACCGCTACCGTTTCGGGCACCCTGACCTACCTGCAGCGTATTGCCCTGCCGCCCGGTGCAGTAGCCAACGTGCAAATCCAGGACATCTCCCGCGCCGATGCGCCAGCCGACGTCATCGGTGAACAGGAGATTCCAATGGACGGCAAGTCGGTGCCGGTGGCTTTCGCCGTGCCCTACGATCCAGCCACCGTCCAGGACAATCACCGCTACAGCGTGCGCGCCACGATTCGTGATGCCGCGGGCAAACTGTTGTTTACCACCGACACAGTGACGCCGGTCATTACCGGCGGCAATCCCACGTCTGGCATCGAGCTGATCCTGGTGCAGGTGCGGTCTTGATGTAACCACCAGGCTGCCCATGAGATCAGACAAGTGCATCGCAGTTTTTGGGCTACGAATAGCCGTCAACGAATGGGGGTAACGAATTAACGAATACGACGCGGCTCATTCGTTCGTTCTGCCGCAGGCATTCGTTGACGGCCGCGCGCCAGATGGGCGATGCACCCGCCGCACAACACGGTCTTGGTGCCTTGGTGCCTTGGTGGTACAATGAGGGAAGGTAACAGAGTATCCAACGGTGCAGACGGAAAGGAGAAGCCAATCATGACCAACGGTAAGGCTCATCGTTACATACACGTGGTGGAGTGGGACGAGTCGGTGATCAAGCCCGCCGTGATCGTCACCCATCGAATTACGCTCTTACCCGAAGTGCGCGTCGATGACTTCGAGCAGTTCATGATCATGGAGGCCTTCGAACGCCTGGGTGAGGTGCGAACGCGTGCGGGCCGTGTGGCACGTCAGCAGTTGCTCAAGGACGTCACCGGGGATACGCCCGAACGCTTCAATGACCTGGATGTCAATATCGACAACTTTGGCACCCACACCTCGTACAGCAGCTTCGTCGAAGTGGGTCGCTGGGAACGGGCGACCCGCGACAACGCGTAAGCAGCTGGCGATCATGACCATCGATGCCTTTACGTTCGAGCCTGACCTGGCCCGCGCTGCGACCATTCCAGCCAGCTGGTACACCGATCCAGCGATGCTGGTCAACGAGAAAGACCGGCTTTTCCGCCGTACCTGGCAGTTTGCGGCATCGTTGGATGCGCTGCGTTTTCCCGGCAACTACGTCGCTACGGAGATCGTCGGTATCCCGATCGTCTTGACCCGTGATTTACAGGGCACGCTGCACGCCTTCTACAACGTCTGCCGGCACCGCGCCGGGCGGGTGGCCAAAGGGGCGGGTAATCGCAAAACCTTACAGTGCGCCTATCACGGCTGGTTGTACGGCCTGGATGGGTGCCTGCGCACGACGCCGGAATTCGAGGGTGTGGCCGATTTCAATCGGGAAGACTACGGCCTACTGCCCATTCGAGTCGAAACCTGGGGGCCGTTTGCGTTCGTCAACATGGACGCGACGGCCCCTTCGTTGTTGGAAACCCTGGGCAACATTCCAGGTGAGACGGCGCGCTTCGAGTTTGGGGCCATGCGCCGCGTCGAGCGGCGCGACTACATCGTCAACGCCAACTGGAAAGTCTACATCGACAATTACCTGGAAGGGTATCACGTGCCGGTCGCGCACCCCGGGCTCTATCGCGAGCTGGATTACGAGAAGTACCGCGTCGATACGTTCCGCTACTACTCATCGCAGTACGCCCCGATTCGCCCAATCAAAGGGGAAGACGCCAGCGGACGTCACTACACGGCGTTGGAAGGCGACGACCAGGCCTATTACTACTGGATCTTTCCCAACTTCATGCTGAACATCTACCTGGGGATGCTGCAGATCAATATCATCGTGCCGCTCAGTTACGATCGCACCCTGACGATCTTCGAGTGGTACTTCGCCGACCCCGGCACGCCTGAAACGTGGAATTCGCTGCACGATTCGATGGCCTTCAGCGACGAGATCCAGCTCGAAGACATCGAGATCTGCGAGGACGTCTGGCGTAACTTGCAGAGCGGTGTCTACACTGCAGGGCGCTACTGCGTCAAACGTGAAAACGGCGTGCACCACTTCCACGGCCTGCTGCACGAATACCTCAATCGGTGATCGTGCATTACCGTACCCATACCACGACGCGCCCGACAGCCTCACCCGCAGTGGCCGTCAGCCGCCAACAGCCGGCCGCCGGAAACTGCCACACCGACGGATAATCTGGTTCCGGCGGTGACAGCGTATCCTCCAACACCTGGCGCAGCCCATCTCCGCCCCCGTATCGCTCGGCCTGCACCACCAGCTTTCCCTTGAACCCATTCTGCGGCAGCCACAGAATCTTGTGCCGCTCATCGACAGCCGTCACCATACTCGCCGCGCGCACACAAATCGCCCCATCACAAGCCTGAAAGTCTTGCAGGCCTGTGACGGGGCACTCCGTTTCACCAAGTGGGGTTGCCAGGTCGACCGCAAGCGGGGTCGCGGTCAGCGCCGCGCCCGGAGGGCGCAGCGCTTCAGTCACTGGCGCATCTAGGCTACCCACCACGACCGGCCCCGACACCGTAGGCGTCCGAGAAACCGGGCCGTTCACTGGTGCACCACACCCCACCAGCAAGCTGGCCACCCATACCAGGCCCACCCCACACACCCAACCGCGTACCATCAGAGTTTCATCACCCCACGCACCCAACCGCAAATCATCAGACGACCATTGTCCCACACCAGTCATCCAATAATCTCTACGCCCTACTTGCTGACTGCAACTCACTGCGTTACGAAGACAACGATCGAGTACGAGTACGAGTACGAGTACGAGTACGAGTACGAGTACGAGCA
>CAZXQZ010000213.1:0-7338 GCA_964642445.1 uncultured Anaerolineae bacterium | reverse complement strand
GGCCGCTGCTGCAGATCAACGGGCAGTATCGTTTCGACCTGGACGGCCTGCTGCCCGAGGGGGTTACCTTCCCCCTGCCGTATGCCCTGACTCACTTTTTGCCGGTGCTGAATGCCAACCGCTCGGTCAACCGGTTTGGCCTGGTGATCATGCTGGCCCTGGCCGTGCTCGTCGGTTATGCGCTGGACTGGCTGGTGCGGCGACCGCTTGCCAACCGCCGGCCGCGCCTGGCCGTGGGCGTGAGCCTGCTCTTGCTGGGTTTTCTCGTGTTCGAGCATCTGGCCTGGCCGATGCCCCTCAGCGATGCCCGCGCACCGGCATTTTACACACAGATCGCCCAGGAGCCCGGCCAGTTCGCTGTGATGCACCTGCCGCTGGGCTGGCGCAACAGCTTCCGCGTCTTCGGCGCCGAGGATACCCGCCTGCAGTGGTACCAGCAGACCCATCAGCGCCCCATGCTCGGCGGCAACATCAGCCGCAATCCACCGATCAAGCTGGCCTATTTCGAACGACTGCCCCTCTTCCAGGCCCTCACCGGTCTAGAGATGTACCAACCGCCCAGTCCCGAGGTCGATGCCGTGGCGCGTGCCCAGGCCGCCGAACTGATGACGTTGTTCAACGTCAAGTACCTGGTGGTGACGCCACCGGTGCCCGACCGCTATCCGTACATCGACACCTGGCAGGCCACGCGCGACTACGCCCTCGACGTGCTGCCCCTCGACCCGCAGCCAGTCGTGGAAACGGACGGTTATCAGGTTTACCGTATCCAGGCGCCGCCGCCCGCTTTACCGTTCGTGCTCGATGTTGGATCGCAAGACACCCGGGCCTACCGCGGTGACCACTGGAGTGCCGACGAGGCCGACCTGGCCGGCGCCAGCGCAGCCTGGATTACCGGAAAGGAGACCGACCTCTTTTTCCCCCTGCAGCCAGAGCCTGGCCAGGCCTACCGGGTGACGTTGCGGCTGACACCCTACAGTTATCCGGGTGCGCCGCCGCAAACGCTGCAGGTCAGCCTGAACGGTATGCCGCTGGACCAGGTCACCCTGGCGGCCGGCTGGAACGATTACGTCTTCGACCTGCCCGCTGCAGCGGTCAAAGATGGGCCCAATACCCTGCACCTGGCATTTGCCCAGGCACAGCAGCCGCGCCGCGCCCAGCCAGAAACGGCGTTGATCGGTCAGACCGGTGTCCGTGCGCCGGCCGTCATCGACGTGCACGCGTTCGACGAAGCGTTCATGACCCTGACGGACGATGCAGGGCAAGTGGTGGATGCCTCGGCGGGGAGACGTGGGCTCAATATCGCCGTTGTCGATCAAAACACCGGTCAGCTGCTGGACCAGCGCGGGTTCGACACGGCGGCCAATGCCTACGAAGCCCAGGCCCTGGCCGACTACCTGGCGACGGTGCCCGCCGGGCGCATCGTGCTGGTGGCAAGCAAAGGGGATGGTACCGCATTTCTGACAGCCGAAGCACAGGCGGCGCTGGCCGGCCTGGGGATCGACGCGGATCTGGCGGCCGGTGAGCGCCTGGCGGCGGTCGGGGTTCAGGGTGCGGCACCGGGTACGGCTGCCCAGGCGGTGGGTGCAACCGATGCCTATCTCCGCGTCGGGGGTGATTCCCGCACCCTGGCTGCGGCACTCGACCGGCTGGTTGTCGAGAAGGCTGGCGGATTGTAGGCGAGACGCGACTGCCATGATGGGTGCCCTGCGGCGTTACGCGGACTACTGGATAGCGGCGGCTGTCACGGCAGCTGCCTGGTGGCTGTATGGTGCCACCATGGCCCCGGGGTTGCTGTTTGGCGACGCTGGGGAGTTCCAGTTTGCCCTGCCAACGGCCGGTGTCGTACATCCGCCGGGTTATCCGCTGTACAGTATCCTGGGTTGGCTGTGGAATCACCTGGCTGTCTGGTGGCCGGAACCCGCCACGCGCAGCAACGGCTTTTCTGTGTGGTGGGGCGGTCTGGCGTTGGGCCTGTTCTACCTCTTGAGCCAGGTGCTACTGGCGCGTGTGCTGCCGCAGCTGCCGACCGCAATGCGGCGCCTGGCGGGTCTGGTTGCAGCCGTGGTGCTGGCCGTATCACCGACGCTCTGGAGCCAGGCCACCATCGCCGAGGTCTATACCCTCAATGCATTCCTGGTCCTGGCGCTGCTGGATTCCCTCCTGATCTGGGCCGAGGCGCAGCGGCGCGTGGCTGCCGGCAGCCGGCAGGGCGATATACCGGACCTGGACATGCGTGCCGACGCGCGACGTGCCCGGCGCTGGCTAATCACGGCCGCGCTCGTGTTTGGCCTGGGTCTGGCGCACCACACGTCGATGATTCTGATGGCCCCCGCCGCCGGCCTCTTCGTCCTGCGGGTGTACCCCGGCATCGTGCGGCGGCCGCGCCAGTGGGTGGTGCCGATGTTGGTCGGTCTGCTGCCCCTCGTGCTGTACGCCTACGTGCCATGGCGCGCCGCACAGACGCCCTACCTGACCGTGGTGCTCTCCCCCGACAAAACGCTGCCACTCTACCAGGCGGATCTGAGCGGGTTCATACGCTGGGTGACCGGGGCACGTTTTGCCACGGCACTGCGACCACCCTCCGAAGCTGTACTGCAGCTGCCGCAAGCCGCTGAATGGACCGTACAGCAGCTGGGACCCCTTGGCCTTCTGCTGGTCGTGACCGGTCTCGTCTATTTGACACTGCGCCAACGTTATGGCGTGCTCACGCTGACCGGGGCGACCTTCCTGGCTTACCTGACTTTCAATCTGTTCTACGGCATTGGCGACATTGCCGTGTTGTACATCCCGGTCTACCTGGTGTTTGCCCTGTGGCTGGCGGTGGGGGTGGGCGCGCTGGCCAGCGGCATCACGAATACGCAGCGGGTACCTCAGCTGGCACGGCGCCAGGGGTTGGCCTGGCTGGTCCTGGGGGTGGTGCTGGTTTGGGCGCTGTTGCAGGGTGGTGCCGGCTTTGCCGCCCAGGATCGCAGCCGTGATGTCCGGGCCCGGTTGTGGTGGGACAGCCTGCTGCAACAGCTGCCCGCCGAAGATGCGCTGCTCGTGAGCAACGATCGCGATGAGATGACACCGCTCTATTATTATCAGAACGTCTTGGGCCAACATCCACAGCTGACCGCAGTGTACCCGCAGATGATCGAGGACCCAGCCTTTGGCGACATCGGTCGGGCGATCGATACGGTTCTGGCGACGACCACCCGCCGGCCCGTCTACCTGGTCAAGCCGATGCCAGGGCTCGATGTGAAATACAACCTGGCGGAACAAGGCGTTCTGACCCAGGTCATCGGGCCGGCGGTTACGCGACCGCCTGAGCGACCCACCAACCTGCTGTTGGGATCGGCCCTGCGCCTGGTAGGTTACGACGTCAGCCCCACCGATACCCTGGTGTCGGGTGACCCCTTGAACATCACGCTCTACTGGCAGCCACAGCAGCGCCTGCAGGACGATTACACCGGCTTCATCCAGCTGTTGGACGACCAGGGAACCAAGGTGGCACAAGCCGACGATCACCTGGCGGGTGGTGTCTTTTACCCCACCAGCCTGTGGCGGCCGGGAGAGTTCGTACGTGACGTGTTTACGCTAACCGTTCCTACGGACCTGCCACCCGGTCCCTACACCTTGCTGGCGGGTATGTATCACCTGGACGACCTGACCGGCGACCTACAGCCGCTGGCAGCACCCATCCAGGTGGGTAAGGTGGGCCGGCTGCCCGCAGCGGCCACGGCCCTGTCCAACCCGGCGCGGGCGGTCAACGCCGAGCTGCACGATCGGGTTCTGCTGGTCGGTTATACCGTGGGCACGCCAGGCACCACCCTTCCCCTTGTGTTATATTGGAAGACACAGCGCTGGCTGGACCGTGACTATACCGTGTTCGTGCATCTGCTCGACGAAGACGGCCGGATCGTGGCCCAATCGGACAGCGAGCCGGCCGCAGGCCTGGCACCCACCTCGATTTGGGGACCGGGTGCGGTCGTCTACGATGCGCATAACCTGACGCTGCCGGCCAGCCTGCTCCCGGGCCGTTATCGCCTCCAGGTGGGTATGTACGACGCCGAGACTGGCGAGCGTCTGCCCATCACTGATACACAACAGCCAGGTCCCAACGATGCGATCGTGCTCGAGGATGTGGAGGTAGGGGGTCGGGAGTAGAAGGGACCCATCATTAGCGGGGTTGATTATTGCGCAGTGCGTCAAGGAATGGTATAATGCATTTCAAATCGACTCCAAGCGTTCTTTGGTAACCGGTGAGCACTTCAGCGTAGAAGGGAATCGGGTGAATGGACTTTAGCTTCAATGCCGAGCACGAGATGGTCCGCAAGATGGTGCGCGATTTTGCCGAAAAGGAGATCCGGCCTTACGTCAAAGACAACGATCGGGCCCAACAGTTCGACCGCTCGCTGCTGGCCAAGATGGCGGCGCAGGGGATCCTGGGAATTTCGGTGCCGGTGCGCTACGGTGGCGCCGGCATGGATTACATCAGCCTGGGAATTGTCTCGGAGGAGCTCGAATATGCTGACACCTCGGCCCGGGTGATCATCTCCGTCCACAATGGTCTCAACTCCCTGGGTGTGTTTCAGTGGGGCACCGAGGAGCAGAAGCAGCGTTTTCTCAAACCGCAGGCACGCGGTGAGAAGATCGCTGCTTTTTGTTTGACCGAACCTGGCGCGGGCACTGACGTGGCCGCCCTGCGCTCGACGGCGCGCCGCGATGGTGACAGTTATGTCGTGTCGGGTGAAAAGATCTGGATTTCGTTGGGAGATGTGGCCGATCATTTCCTCTGGTTTGCCAAGACCGACCCACAGGCAACACCCCCCCAGCGCGGCATCACCGCATTCATGGTGACGCGCGACCTGGCCGGGGTGACGAGCGGGACGATCCACGGCAAACTGGGTGTGCGCGCCGGCAACACGGGCTGGGTCAACTGTGACGAGGTGCGAGTCCCGATCGAAAATCGGATCGGCGAAGAGGGCGAGGGTTTCAAGATCGCCATGAGCTGCCTGGACAACGGCCGCTTCACCGTGGCAGCAGGGGCCCTGGGCCTGACGCGGGCCTGCCTGGATGCCTCTGTGAGTTACGCACGCCAGCGGCACACCTTTGGCGTCGAGATCGGCCAGCACCAGCTCGTCAAACGCATGATCTCACTGATGGTGCAGCGCGTGGAAGCGGGCCGCCTGCTGGTCTATCGCGCCGGCTGGATGAAGAACATGGGCCAACGCAATACCCGGGAGACGACGTTGGCCAAGTGGTTCTGCACCGACGCCAGCTTCGATTCGGCATCCGATGCCATCCAGATTCACGGCGCGTATGGTTATTCGGACGAATACGACGTCGAGCGCTTCTTGCGCAACAGTAAGGGCGCCGTACTCTACGAAGGCACGCGCGAGCTGCAGCAGTTGATCCAGGCCGATTATCTGCTGGGCTATCGCCACGACCAACGGCTGCGCTGTGAGCTGCCCGCCTTCGATGCACAGGTGTGGCAGGAAGATGTGTAGTCCATCAGGAACGTCTGATCAGATCTGATCATTTTAGGAGGAACATGTGAAAATCGTAGTATGTGTCAAACAGACACCCGACACGGCAGAGCTACCCAAGGTGAACGTCAACCAGGTGAAAGCCGGCGAGCCGGCCGCCACGATGATCGTGAATCCCTGGGACGAATTTGCCATCGAAGAGGGCTTGCTCCTGAGCGAAAAACACAAGGCTGACGTCACGGCGATCTCTGTCGGGCCAGCACAGGCCGTCGAAGCACTGCGTACTTCGGTCGCCATGGGTGTGGGCAACGCCATTCTGTTGTCGGACCCGGGGTTGGTCGAGGGTGATGCCCTGGTCACGGCGCGTGCCCTGGCCGGTGCTATCAAAAAAGAGGGCGGCGCCGACCTGGTCATTACCGGCAAACAATCGGTCGATGGCAACAGCGGCCAGGTATCGGTAGCCCTGGCTCGTCTGCTGGGCGCCAACTTCTTGAGCGGCGTCGTGAAGGTCGTCGATGTGAGCGGCGGCAAAATCACGGTCGAACGCAGCCTCGAAGAGGGTAAGGAGACGGTGAGCGCCAACCTGCCCGCCGTGCTGTCGGTGGCACGTGAAATCAACGAACCGCGCTACCCCAGCTTCATGGGGATTCGCAAAGCCGCCAAGGCGGCGATCCCCACCTGGTCGGCGGGCGACGTCGGTTTGGGTGCCGATCAGGTGGGCAAGGTCGGTTCGGTCAGCGACTGGATCGACTTGCGCAAGCCACCGGCGCGGGCCGCCCAGGTGGAAATCATCAAGGGCGATACACCAGAGCAGCAGGCAGCGATTCTGATGGATCGACTCCTGGCCGAAAAAGTCATCTGAGGTGGGGGGAACAAGCCATGTCAGTTTTTGTTTGGATCGAACAATTCAACGGTAAACCAACCGGAACGTCGTGGGAAGTATTGGGCAAAGCGCGCAGCCTGGCGGAGGAGCTGGGTGTTACCGTGGGCGCAATGCTTTTCGGCAGTGGGATCGAAAGTGAAGCCCAGACCGCAATCAGCTACGGCGCGGATACCGTTTTTGTCTGTGATGACCCGGTGTTCAAGACCTTCCGCCTCAACGCCTACGCGACCGCGGCGGAAAAGATCATCAAAGAGCGGAAGCCGGCGATCGTGCTCTTCCCGGCCAGCATGCGCGGGCGCGACCTGAGCGGCGCAATTGCCGCCGACATGGGCACCGGCCTGGCCGCCGACGTGCTCGATCTTTCGCTCAAAAACGGCCGCCTGGTGAGCGTACGCCCCGTGTTTTCGGGCAATATCCTGGCCGACGTGGTCAGCAAGACCGACCCGCAGCTGGCCAGCGTACGCGGTCGTGCATTCCCGATGCCCGACCCGGTCGCCAGCCGCGGCGGCCAGGTCGTCAAGGTGGACGCCGGCGTGAGTGAGGGTGCTGTTGGCGCCGCAGTCACCGCCTTCGAAGAGGTCGGCGGGGGCGAAGTCAACCTCACCGATGCCAAGATCATCGTCTCCGGCGGGCGCGGTGTGAAAGGCCCCGAAGGGTTTGCCCCCATCAAGGCCCTGGCCGATGCCCTCGGTGCCGCCATGGGTGCCAGCCGCGCCGCGGTCGACGCTGGCTGGATTCAGTACAAGTACCAGGTGGGCCAGACCGGCAAGACGGTGCGGCCCGACCTGTACATCGCCTGCGGTATCTCGGGTGCCATCCAGCACCTGGCGGGCATGGGTTCGTCCAAGGTGATCGTGGCCATCAACAAGGATGCCGATGCGCCGATCTTCCAGGTGGCAAACTACGGCATCATCGGTGACCTTTTCACCGTCGTGCCAGCGCTCACCGCCGAAGCGAAGAAGCGTCTGGGCTAGTCTGGAGTGG
>CAZXQZ010000212.1:0-7357 GCA_964642445.1 uncultured Anaerolineae bacterium | reverse complement strand
CCTTCCTGGGGGGTGATGACTTCGACCAGGTCATTATCGACTGGATTGCCGACGAGTTCCGCAAGGAGCAGGGCATCGACCTGCGCCAGGACCGCATGGCGCTGCAGCGTCTGAAGGAAGCGGCCGAAAAGGCAAAGATCGAGCTCTCGACCGTCATGCAGACCGAGATCAACCTGCCGTTCATCACCGCCGATGCCAGCGGCCCCAAACACATGTCCATGGTGCTCTCGCGCGCCAAACTGGAGCAGCTGACCGAAAGTCTCATTCAGCGCACCCTCGGCCCGGTCAAGCGCGCACTTGAAGATGCCAAACTCACCGTCGCCGACATCGACGAGGTCGTCTTGGTTGGTGGCATGACGCGTATGCCGGCCGTGCAGGAAGCGGTGCGTAAACTGTTTGGCAAGGAGCCGCACAAGGGCGTCAACCCGGATGAAGTGGTGGCACTGGGTGCCGCCATCCAGGCCGGCGTGCTCAGAGGCGACGTCAAGGATGTGCTGCTGCTCGACGTCACCCCGCTGACCCTGGGCATCGAGACCCTGGGTGGGGTGATGACGCCGCTGATCGAGCGCAACTCGACGATTCCGACGAAGAAGAGCCAGATCTTTTCGACAGCTTCGGACATGCAGACCAGTGTCGACATCAAGGTGTTCCAGGGTGAGCGCCCGATGGCGGGTGACAACAAGATGCTGGGCAATTTCATCCTGGACGGTATTCCACCCGCTCCACGCGGTATGCCCCAGATCGAGGTTACGTTCGACATCGATGCCGACGGCATCTTGCACGTGTCCGCCAAGGACAAAGCCACGGCGCGCGAGCAGGCGATCCGCATTACTGCCTCTAGCGGTCTCAGCCAGGGCGAGATCGACCGCATGGTCAAGGATTCGGAACGCTTTCGGGCCGAAGACCAACGGCGCAAAGATGAGGTCGAGGCGCGCAATCACGCCGACAGTGCCGCCTACCAGGTCGAAAAATTCGTACGTGAGTCGAGTGAGCACATTGCATCGGACGACAAGTCGCTGCTCGAGGGCAAGATTGCGGCCGTGCGCTCGGCCCTGCAGGGCAGTGATGCCGCCCTCATGCGCAGTACAACCGACGACCTGATGCAAACCTGGCAGCAGGTGGGTACCCGCATGCAGCAAGCGGCGGGTGGCCAGCCCGGTCCACAGCCAGGACCAGGCGATGGTGGCGCAGCGCCGGGCAGCGATGAAGATGTGATCGACGGCGAGTTCCGGAAAGTGTGACGATTTTTCGATTTTCGATTTTAGATTTTGGATTGAGGGACCCGCTTCTTTAGGGAGGCGGGTTTCGGATTTCTTTGACAGTTGTTTGCTTCGGTGTTAAACTGTCGCTAACTGGTGCCCGGAGCCTGGAACAATCGTGACCACGCATGTCGTACAAGTGAGCCCCCAGGGTGCGACGCAACCTGCAGGACTGCGCCCAATCGAAATACGGCGCGACCTGGGGGAGGTCGCCGACTTGATCGGCAACGCGTTTGCTGACGAGCTGGACCAGGGTGGGCTCAGTGCGCTGCGCGAGATGCGTACCCTGGGGCAGATGGGTCCGTTTACCCAACTCCTGAGCCGCGTCAGCACCGACTTCTACGACATGCTGGGCGGGTTCGTGTGGATCGAAGACGCGCACGTTGTCGGCAACGTGACAGTACAGCGGGCTGATACCTACGGCCAGCGCTGGGCGATTGCCAACGTGGCCGTGGCACCCCCCTTTCGTGGCCGTGGCATCAGCCGCAAGCTGATGGCCGCAGCCCTGGAGTACATCGAGGGTAGGGGCGGCAAATGGGCTGTGCTGCAAGTGCGCGAAAACAACCCGGTCGCGCGTGGGCTCTATGAACGCATGGGGTTCGATACCCTGGGTGGTATTGGCGAATACCGCCTCGCTCGGCTACCGGCCCACCTGGAAGACAGCACACTGACCCTGCGCCCCCTGCACACACACGAATGGCACGCCGCCTACGAGCTGGCCGTGGCCAATACACCGGGTCTCATGCAGTGGTGGCAATCGGTGCGCGCTGATGACTTCCAGATGCACCTGGAGCGCCGCGTGCAGGAATCCTTTTTGCGCATGATCGGTCACTCGCGTGTGTTGCGCCTGGCAGTCCCCGGCGTGTCAGGTACCCGCCCCATCGACGCGGTCTTGATGGTGCATGCCGCACGCTGGCAGGGCAGCCACACCCTGCGGATGTACGTGCATCCCGATCGTCACGGCGCCCTCGAAGTTGCACTCCTAACCAGTGCGCTGCAGGTCCTACAGCCCTATCCCGTCTACCCGGTCGATACACGCGTGCAGGCAACCCATGCACCGGTGATTGCTGCCTTGCGTGCCGCGGGCTTCCGCGAAATCAAGACGTTGTTGACCATGCGTAAACGTCTGTGACAATAACGCAAGGCAGTTGACAGTCCACAAAGAGTTGGGGTATACTTGTAGCGGTCATGGTCAAAGGTAATTGGAATGCCACCATCGCTCGATGAGGCTTGTGCCCGCCTGGAAGCAGCGATTCGCACCCAAAATGAGGCAGAATCAACGCCCGAAACGATCCTGGCGTTGATGATCCTCGATGCCGGTGTCTACGATCTGTTGGCTGCTCGCCTGGCGACCCTGGAAACGCTGCCCCTCCCCCTGCGCGAGCGCCTGGCTGGCGGTGTGGATGTCCCGCCGGTAGAACTGCATGAGGTTGCGCTTGCGGCCGGCTGGCTCGATCCAGCACAGGTGGCCAGTCTGCACGCGCTTCACCAGCGCGCCCGCGTAGTGATCCGGTCGCACGATGCATTCACACCCGATGAGATCTTGCGCGCGACGCACGATGACGCCGAAGCAGTGGCTGCGCTCATCCCAACGTTCTGCCAGACGGCTGCGCCCCCCGTGCACTGGCCCATCTACCAGGCCCAGGCAGAGCCACCACCCGCCGACGTCGTGCAGCTGCAGCAGGAACTGCAGCGCTCGCGCCAGCGCACGATCGAGCTGGAGCAGAATACGCAGCGCCTGTCGCGAGCCCTCGCCGCGGCCAACAACGAGGTGGACCGGCTGCGCTCCCTGGTCAACCAGCCAGCCGCCGCGGCGGCGCAGCCCGCCTGGCAACAGGGCTTGCGCTACGTGGTGGTAGGACTGCTGCTGCTGATTGCCGGCATCGGCGCCTATTTTTTGGCGCGCGCGGCGCTCAATCTGCCCTGGCCCTGGCTGTTCATCGCGTTTCTGATCCTGGTGGCGGTGCCGCTCGGCCTGTACTTTGGCCTGGTTTACATCGGCCGGGGTAGCCGCCGGCTCAGCATCGACCGCCTGGTCGGTTACGCGGCGGTGCTGCTGGTGGTGGCCGTTCTCATTTTTGCCCTGTTCGATCGTTCGGGCGGGTCGTATGCCCAGCGTATTGGCGCTGTGACGACACGCTGGGCCGGGGGTGCGCTCCAGTCACCCGTAACCCTGGTGCGCGCGGTGTTGGCCGCGCCGCAGCCGTTCATCGCCGCCCTGCGCGGCCGGTCACCGGAAGCCAACGAACCCAGCCCGACGCCGACGGTCGTGGTGGCGCTGCCGGTGGCCACGCTGACACCGACTACCGAACCACAACCAACCGCCACGATGACCCCCACCCTGGTTGCGACCGAGCCTATCACGGCGACGGTCTTGCCCACGAGCACGACCACGATCCAGGTGGGTGGGCAGGTCAGGGTCACCGGAACGCAGTTTCTCAACGCCCGTCGCGGGCCCGGACTGACCTTTCAACTGGTGACGCGCTTCGACGAGAATTCGATCCTGACGGTTTTGCAGGGGCCTGTGGCGGCAAATGATTATCAGTGGTGGGAAGTACGCAGTGACCAGGGACAGGGGTGGTGTGCCGACGAGTGGCTGCAGCCCGTGCCACCCAGTCCGTAGCGGGGATTGTTCCTGGCTGGACGCTTGTTTGGAAGAAGGAGGCTTGGTTTGAGCAAGGTTGTGGCTTTGATCATGGCCGGCGGTGAAGGAACCCGGCTGAGTGTGCTGTCCGAGCAGCGCGCCAAACCGTCGGTGCCGTTTGCCGGCAAATATCGCGTGATTGACTTCACGCTGTCGAATTGTGTGAACTCGGGCATCTTCAATGTAGCGGTGCTGACCCAGTACCGTCCCCATTCGCTGAACGACCACATCGGTATCGGCAAACCGTGGGACCTGGACCGTAACCGGGGGGGCGTGCGCCTGCTGCAGCCGTACAAGGGCCGGCGCGCCGAAGACTGGTACAAGGGCACGGCCGACGCGGTGTACCAAAACCTGGGGTACCTGGATGACACCGATGCCGACGTCGTCCTGGTCTTGTCCGGGGATCATATCTACAAGATGGATTATGGCCCGATGCTGGCTTTCCACCGGGACGTCGGTGCGGCCATGACGGTTGCCGTGATGAATGTCCCCCTGGAAGAGACCGATCGTTTTGGCATCATGACGGTCGACGAGAACCAGCGCGTCGTCGAGTTTTCCGAAAAACCAAAAGCGCGCGACAAGGGCACACTGGCCTCGATGGGGATCTACGTGTTCGATCGCGACATCCTCGAAACACGCCTGCGGCGTGAGGCCAGTAAAGAGTCCAATCTCGACTTTGGCAAACACATCATTCCTGGCCTGATTGGGGACGATCCGGTATACGCCTATCCGTTCGAAGGCTACTGGGTCGATGTGGGCACGGTCGATTCGTATTGGGAGACCAACCTGGCCCTGCTCGAAGATGAGCCGGCACTCAACCTGTATGACACGTCGTGGGTGATCCACACGCGCAGTGAGGAACGACAGCCGGCCAAAATCGGCCTGCAGGCACGCGTCACCAAAAGCCTGGTGTGCAACGGCTGCAACGTACGCGGCCAGGTGGAACACTCCGTGCTTTCGCCGGGTGTGTACGTGGCCCCGGGCGCCATCGTGCGCGATTCGATCATCATGAACGACACCTATGTCGGCCCTGGTGCGATTATCGACAAAGCCATCATCGACAAAAATGTCTGGGTCGGCGCGGGGGCGATTGTGGGTGACGGTGATGAGGCGCCACCCAATACCCGCGAGCCCGAAAAACTGGTCAGCGGCATCACCCTGGTCGGCAAAGGGGCACGCATTCCACCCAACATTCGTATCGGTCGCAACGTGCTCATCAACAGCAACTGCGATGAGACGGTCTTCCCGGAGCACGACGTAGCCAGCGGCGAGACGATCGGATGATGCATGAGACACAAATGGGGAGCATAGGAAGGGCAGCATGAAAGTTCTCGCCATGATCATGGCCGGTGGTGAAAGCCCGGCCCTCAGCGTTCTGACGGCCGTGCGCGCCGAGCCGGCCGTCCCCTTTGCCGGCAAATTCCGTATCGTCGATTTTGTCCTGTCCAACTGCGTCAATTCGGACATCTACAACGTCGCTGTACTGACCCAGTACGAGCCGCGCGCCCTGATCGAACACATCGCCCTGGGCAAACCGTGGGACCTGGACCGCGCCGCCGGGGGTGTGCGCGTCTTGCAGCCGTATCCTACGAAAACCGGGGGTGGCTGGCAGCGGGGTACCGCCGACGCCATTCGCAACAACCTGGACTACATCCGCGAGATCAACGTCGATACAGTGTTGATCCTGGCCGGTGATCACGTCTACAAGATGGATTACCGCAAGCTGCTCAACTACCACGCCCAGGTCGACGCCGACGTCACGGTGCCGGTGCGCGAAGTCAGTCCGTTCGACGCCTACCGCTTTGGCATGGTCAAGATGGAAACCGACGGGCGGATCAGCGTGTTCGAGGAAAAACCACGACGCACGCGCAGCACCCTGGCTTCCATGGGCATCTACGCGTTCAAGCGCGATGTGCTCGTCAACTGGCTGACCAAAGAGGGCAAAGACCAGGTCGATTTTGGCCGCGAAGTGATGCCAAGCCTGGTCAAGCGGCGGCGCGTCTTTGCTTTTGGTTACGACGGCTATTGGGTCGACATTGGAACGGTCCAGGCTTACTGGGAAGCGAATATGGCCCTGCTCGCCGAAACGCCCGCCCTCGAACTGGACGATCCGCGCTGGGTCATCCACACACGCAGTGAAGAGCGGCCACCCGCCTGGGTGGGTCCCGCGGCCAGTGTCGACGGTAACCTGCTCACCGACGGCTGCCGGATCGAAGGTCGTGTGGTGCGTTCGGTGATCTCACCCGGTGTCGTCGTGGCCCGCGGCGCGCTGGTGCGCGACTCGATTATCTTGACCGACACCGTCATCGGTGAAGGCGCTACCGTCGATCGGGCCATCATCGACAAAAAAGTAATCGTGGGCGAAAACGCGCAGATCGGCGTGGGCGAAGACAACACACCGAACCGCCGTGAGCCCTCGCGCATCAACACTGGGCTGACCCTGATCGGCAAGGGCAGCCGTATCCCCGCCAACGTACGCATCGGCCGCAACTGTGTCATCGGCGTCAAACGTACGCCTAAAGATTTTTCGGACAGCGTTGTGCCGAGCGGCGAAACGATCTAATAAGCGGGGAGGGTTGTTGTGCGACGAGTTGTCTTTGTCATTCTTGGCCTGTTACTGGCATTACTCCTGATCGTCCCCCTGGGGGGATATCTGTTCCTGCGACGGTCACTGCCCGTGACCAACGGCACCGTCCGGCTGGTTGGGCCACAGGCGCCGATCGAAGTGGTCCGTGATGATCACGGCGTGCCCTACATCTACGCCCAAAACGATCTCGACGCGTACTTTGCGCTGGGATACGTGCATGCGCAGGACCGCCTGTGGCAGATGGAAGTGCAGCGGCGCATTGGCGCCGGCCGCCTGTCGGAAGTCCTCGGTGATGCAACGATCCAGACCGACCAGTTCCTGCGCACGTTGGGCACCTACCGGGCGGCCGAACAGGCGTGGACCGGTCTGTCCCCCCAGGCGCAGCAGGTCATCGAATCCTACGTCGCCGGCATCAACGCCTTCCTGGCCGCTAAACCCCCGCTGCCGGTCGAGTTCACCGTGCTCGGTTTCACACCGGATCCCTGGCAGCCCGCCGACGTCATGGTGTGGGCCAAGATGATGGCCTGGAACCTCGGTGGAGACTACGAGGAAGAACTCATCCGCAGCCAGGTCATCCAGCGCGTAGGCGAAGTGCGCGCACGCGAGCTCCTGCCCGGCTATCCCGACAGCGGCCCCTTCATCATCCCCGATTGGCCAGCCGCCAGCAGCGGCCTGATCGACCTGTCGACCGAGCTGCGCCAGCGGTTTGGCCTGGGCGGCCTGGACATCGGCAGCAACAACTGGGTGATCGGCGGCAGCCGCACAACCACCGGCAAACCCCTGCTGAGCAACGATCCGCACCTGGCCGCCCAGATCCCGGCGATCTGGTACCTGGCCAGCTTGCAGGGCGGCAACCTGCACGCCGTC
>CAZXQZ010000211.1:2631-7379 GCA_964642445.1 uncultured Anaerolineae bacterium | reverse complement strand
ACGGCCAGCATCAACGTGTAGATGCCAAGTACCGGGTTGACGGTGGCCAGCAGGGCGTGGGCCATGGCCTGTGGCACGTTGACGATACCGAACGTCAATCCGGCGATCAAGTCGGCGTTCAGGTGGTGGCGCTTGGGTTTGAGGCTTTGCGCGGCGGAAGTGAGCTGCTGCACGTGTCGCTCCAGGGCCTGATGTGGCGGGTTGTCTGAACGAGACGATTATAGCCGTCTATGCCATCCTGGCAAAACCGCCGACCGGGCGCGGCGGCTGCGGGTTCTCCACCGGGAAAGCAAGACGCAGGCGCCATCGTAGGAATCGCGGGGTTGAGGAATGCGATGACTGCTTCGGTGATCGAAACAGTGCTGGGATCGCGTGCCCCAATTTGTAACGGATTGTGGCGAACCTGCCGGATTAGCTTCGGAAGCGTTGGCGATCGAACCCGCGGCGAGCTGCGGCCAGCATGGTCTCAATGCGCCAGACCGCCGGCAGGACGAAAGTGGGCGCGGACGTTGGGCGTCTATTCTTGTCCAGCCTTGCGGCCTGACACGCCACCCACCACCCCTTCGGGCGCGCCAGCGCATCCGCTGGCAGTAATCCGCTCCAGTCCGTTCCCCTACTCCCTACTCCCTACTCCCTACTCCTTACTCCTTGCGATGTCCCGCCTTGTGCGGTAGAATCAAGATAACCGTTTTTCACACCGTGGCCTGGCCATGCGAGTCATTTATGGAGGAGTCATTCATGCGTCAAGTTCCGACCGGTGTCAAGATCCTGGCGGGTGTCTACATCGTGCTCGCCGTTTTGTCGATTCTCTGGAGCCTGTTGGTGTTTGGGATCGGTGGTTTGACCGTCATGACCGCCTCGATCTTCGGGTCCGATCCCGGTGCCAGTTTTGGCAGCGCCCGCGTCCTGGCCGGTGTGTCCGGTATCGCCATCGGCGTGCTGCAGTTGGTGGTTGGCATCGGTCTGCTGACGCTGAAACGTTGGGCGTGGCTGCTGGCCGTGATTGCCGCCGGCATCACGTTGGCCGAAGGTGTCATCGGCATGTTCGGCGGTGGCCTGCTGGCCTTCTGCTGTGGCGGCCTGGGCATCGCCATCCCCGCCGGCATCGTCGTTTATCTGTTCCGTGGACACGTGCGCAAGCTGTTTGGCGCATGAGTTGACTTGGAGACGTTATGCTTGAGATGGTCTGGCAGTACGACCCGATGCAGAAGATAACCCAGGAAAAACCGGTCACGTTTCGGGCCGCCCGCACGATTCTCGAAACTGGCAACGATGCGTTTGCCGAGTTTCTGAACGCCGCCAGCCTGGCGCAGTCCAACGTGCGAAAGGTGATGCAGGTTGCCGCGGCCGACATCGGTCTGTCGGATGTACGGGGCCAGGCACCGCCGCAGGTACCCTTTGCCGCCGTGTTGAGCTGTGCCGATGCGCGTGTGCCGGTGGAATTGATCTTCGACCAGCACGCCAACGACCTGTTCGTCGTGCGCGTTGCGGGCAACATCCCCGGCACCGAGTGCCTGGGCAGCCTGCATTATGCCGTGACGAATATGGGAAGTATCCGCTTACTGGCGGTGATCGGTCACACCCGCTGCGGTGGGATCACGGCGGCGGTGGAGGCCTACCTGTCGCCAAGCGCCTACATGGTCATGGCAAACAACCCCAGCCTGCGTTCGATCGTCGATGGGGCAATCGCCCCGGTACGGGCGGCCATGGAGGCGCTCGGTGCGGTGTACGGCGCCGACGTGGCACACCGCCGCGGTTTTCGTGCCGCCCTGATCGAGCTGTCGGTCATGCTGCACGCGGCCGTGACGGCCTCGGTTCTGGAGTACACCTTCCGCGACGTCCTCGGCGAGCATCTGGGGGTGGTGTACGGCGTATACAACCTGGGCAATCACCGCGTGGGGCTGCCAGCGGAGTATCGCAGCGAGGACAACTGGAACCCCGGCCTGTTTGCGCCCTTTCACGAACCGGACGGTTTGCCGACCCTCAGCCGGCGCCTGGCGCAGAGTCCGTTCATCGAGGATTTGCTCTCGCCGGCGTGACGGGCCGTAGGACCGGTACGGCGTCTCACGCGAAGCCGCGAAGACTGCGAACGCCGCCACCTGTGGTCTTATCGCGTCTTCGCGCGCCTTTCGAATAGCCTCCAAGAACTTCTCAGCGCGCCATCACCTCGAACGCCACTTTCGCCCCGCCTTGCCCGTTGACCTGCGGCTGGATGGCGTGCGTGCCGGGGTAGTAGACACGGGTTGTGACCGGGGCGAAGCTGTGTTTCTTCTGGATGTGCAGCGTTTCGCCGGGCTGGATCGTGCGTTTGTTGAGTTTGAAGACCTTGGGCGTCTGGGAACCGTTGGCGCGTACCAGGTAGACGACGTAGTCAATGACCAACTCCTGCGCTGCCTCGCCCGTCGACGTGACGTCGAAGGTCAGCACCACTGCGCCGCCCAGCGGTATTGCTGCCGGCTCGACCATAGTGTTGCTGATCACGATGGCCGGCGTGTGTGCATAGCCGAGCAATGCCAGCGCATCGGGATTACCGGCCTTGATCAGGGTGCGCAGAGCGTGACGGGTCAATGCCTGCATCTCCGGCGATCCATCGGCCTGCCAGCGCCGCAGCAGGTCGATGACGAGCGCCGGTTGGTTCTTGGAAATGTCGTTGAGGTTGTTGGCCACACTGCGCCGCACCATCTCCGAAGGATCATCCTTGAGCACCTCGAGGATAGGCAGGATGGGTGACGGGTCGGCCTGCAGGGCGGGCAGCGCCATCCCCCAGGGCAGGCGCGGCCGGCACCCCTCACTGGCCAGGCGGCGCACGTCAGCGCTGGGGTGGTGTGCCCAGGCCAGCATTTGCGTCATGGTGCGCGCCGAATAACGCACGATGAAGGGCCGGATGGCAAACTCGGCCGACATGTGTTGGGTGAACAGCTCCAGCGCCGGCATCGATGCCGCGTAATCGTCCAACCCGTTGACCTCGACAAAGTCGGGGAAGACCATCTTCTCGAATCCCTGGTGTGCCAGGCGGGGCAGCGCGGCCCGCAGCACGTCCAGTGCGGCACGGTAATCGGCGGGCAGATGGTCGCTCAGGACCACGGTGATGTGCCGCATACGCTGTTTGAGTTCGCGCGCCGCCCAGCCATCGTCGAACACCCGCGCCAGAAACGTCGCACGATCGAACGCTGGATAGACCGCCAGCACCGCGTCGGCCAGTTCGCCGACCGAAGTCTGGTTGAACAGGTTCTTGAACGCTTTGTCTTCTGCCATCTCGATCCTCTCGCGCGCTGGCTGCTGGCTTGCCGGTTTTCACGGCAGCTCCTCGACGTTGTGCATTTGACAACGTCGTAAAGGCTGTGTACCATACTACCACATGAAAAAGAACAGCCCATGATGAAACTCGAACAGCTCCAGACTGAGATCGAAGCGCTGCCGGAGAAAGATTTTCTGCGCTTGCGGCGTTGGTTTGCTGACAAAGACTGGTTGCGTTGGGACAATCAGCTTAAAAAGGATATCGCCGCGGGCCGACTCCAAATTTTGCTTGAAGAAGCAGCATCCGCGAAATTGCAGGGAACGCTTCGAGATCTATAGATGCATCGAACCACTCCGCAGTTTTGGGCTCGATTCCATAACTTGCCGGAATCGGTTCAGGAAATAGCCCGCAAGAACTTCGATTTGCTTCAAGAGAATCCCCGACATCCTTCCCTTCATTTCAAGAAGGTTGGTCGCTTCTGGTCGGCCAGAGTCGGACTGAATCATCGTGTGCTGGCCGTAGAAGATGGCCCGGATTTCATTTGGGTCTGGATTGGCGACCACGACGACTATGATCGTCTGGTCGGTTGATTAGCGCCAGCTCACCACTCGCTCATCGTTGAAATCGACCTGAAACGTAATGCCCGCTAGGGCCTCCGCCGCCAGCGGACGCTGGTTGCTGCCGTCGGCGTTCATCACCCACAACTGCCACGGACCCTCACGATTGGTCAAAAACACCACGTAACGCCCATCCGGACTCACCGCCGGCGCATAGCTGCTGATCGCACGGTCGCGCAGGCCGGGCGGCGCGGTCAGCGCCGCGCCGTTACCGCCGCCCGCCGGCCAGCGCCAGATGTCCCAGTGGTCCTGGGCGCGGCGGCTGCCGTAGAGCCATTGGCCATCGGCGCTGAAAACCGCCGGGCCGAGCAGGTTGGGCGCCTGCACCAGGCGCTGCGGTGCATCGTCACCCGTCGTGCCGGTGGCAGCCAGCCCATCCTCGTCGCGATAGGCGACCCGGTCCTGGGTGGGATGGTGGCCCGGCGCCGCCGCCGTTACGCTGGCCGGCAAGTCGCGCGTGGTCGCCGTGGCCACGTCAAAGCGGGTCAGTGTGGTATCGGACACACTGGTCAGCGCAAAGTCGCCGATACAAATTGGGCCAAAGGGGGTCGTGATACAGTCGCCGCCAAAGCGGGCCCGCCATTCGTCGTCGGTCAGGCAGCCAAAGGGGGTGCTGCGGCAGACACGGCTTTTGTTCAGCCGCTCGAAGACGATCGCATCCCCGTCGGGCGCCCAGGTCGGTGAGCGCGCCTCGTTGGCTCCAGTCAAAAACTGCTCGCCGCTGCCGTCGACGTTGATCACCCACAGGCCGCGCGGCTCGTCCCAGCGTGTGAAGGCCACCCGCTGCCCATCCGGACTCAGCGCCGGCTCGAAACCGGTCGTCAGGCGACGCAGACCACTGCCGTCGGCATTCATGACGTAGATCGTGCCGCCGCTGCGGTCCTGGAAGACCA
>CAZXQZ010000211.1:0-2531 GCA_964642445.1 uncultured Anaerolineae bacterium | reverse complement strand
CGCGTGACGATGACGGCGGTGTCGGCGGGCAGCTCGCCCAGAGGTGCCGCAGTCGTATCGGGCTGGGCGTAGACCACCGCGGCGGTTGCCGTGCGGGCAACTTCCATGACATCCACCGGTGTGGGTGCAGTCACCGGAGGAGAAGCTGTGGTTGCCCTGGCCACAGTGGACTGATCGGGGGTGGGTGACGCCGCCGTCGTTGGGGTGGGTACCGCCGCCGCGGGTTGATCGTCCATGACAGGGGTTATAGTGGCCGGCGGTGGTGTCTGTTGATCGTTGCTGCACGATGTTAGCAGCATCAGCGCCAGGAATAGAACGAGCAGAATGGTTCGTTGCATATTGGGTTTCCGAATCAATCCAGTTTGGCCAGACCGTGTCGCAGTGCAACCAGTGCGGCCTGGGTGCGGTCGTTGGCGTGTAGTTTGGCAAGGATCGTGCTGACGTAGTTCTTGACGGTACCCTCGGCCAGGAACAGGGTATCGGCGATCTCGCGGTTGTTTTTGCCGCGTGCCAGCTCTTGCAGGATCACGAGTTCGCGCTCGGTAAGCGCTTCCAGGGGTGGCTCGGCGGGCACCGCTGGCGGGTCCGCCGGTGGTCTCTGCGTCTGATGCGTCGTCAACCGGTTGAACTCACGCAGCACGCGGTGCGCAATCACCGGGTCGAGCCGCGCCTGCCCCACCGCCGCATCCTTGATCGCCTGAACGATGGTACTACCATCGCTGTCCTTCAGCAAATAACCACTGGCACCGGCCCGAATGGCGTCGAAGACCCATTCGTCGGTGTCGTAGGTCGTCAGGACAACGACTTTCACCGCAGGAAACTGCTCGGTGATGCGCCGGGTGGCGTGGATCCCGTTGAGGCGTGGCATCTTCAAGTCCATCAGCACGACGTCGGGTCGCGCGGCAACGACCTGATCCACCGCCTCCAGCCCGTCGGCGGCCACACCCACCACATCCATCTCTGGCTGATGACGCAGAATGACAGTCAAACCCTGGCGTACGATCTCCTGATCGTCGACGATGAGCACCCGAATCACGGCACCTCCAGGCTGACCGCAGTGCCCTGGCCGGGTACGCTCTGGATGCGCAGCGTGGCGCCGATCAACTGGGCACGCTCGGCCATCACCGACAGGCCAAAACGGTCGTCGGCGACCTGGTCGCGGTCGAAACCGACCCCGTCGTCACGAATGTCCAGACAGAGGGTCGGAGAATCTGACGACTGTGTGAGACGAATCGTCACGGCACTCGCTGCGGCGTGCTGTTCGACGTTGGCCAGCGCGGCTTCGGCAATGCGGTACACCGCCTGTTCGGTCAACGGGTCCAGGGCCCTGACATCGGCAACCTCGCACGTCAAGGCGATCCCAGTGCGTTCGACCTGCTGCTGGCAGAGCTGGCGCAGCGCCTCGGCCAGGCCCAGGTCCTCCAGGGGGGTGGCGCGCAGCGCCTGGATGGCGCGCCGCGATTCCTGGATGCCCTGGCGCACGGTGACCTGTGCCGCATGCAGCTGCTGCCGCACCGCAGTGGGATCGTGGTCCAGCAGGGTGTCCATCGCCTGCAGCTGGACGTTGAGGCCGGTCAGGGCGTGCGCCAGGGTGTCGTGCAGCTCACGCGCCAGGCGGTTGCGCTCACGACTTTCGGCCAATTGGGCCGTTGTGGCGGCGCGCTGGGCCAGCTGCTGGTGGGCGCGCAGCAGGGCGCGGTGTTCGGCCTGCAGCGCAGTCCCCATGCGCATCACGATGTAACCGAGCAGCGCAATCATGCCCAGGCGACCCACCGTGGCAACCGCCGTGAGCCTGATCTCCTCGCCCGCCAGGTAGAGCAGCGGCAGCAGAATCATCTGGCCCGCCACCAACACCCCCATCGCCACCAGCCAGCCGCGCCGGCCGTACTGCCATGCCGCCAGCACCACCGGCACCAGCAGCCAGATCGACTCGACGGCCACGCCGCCAAAACTGCGTGGGATGTCCAACAGGCCGATCGAGACGGCGTTGGTCAGCACGACGGCGTACTGGGCGACCGGTGCCACCAGCAGCCAGCCGAGCACCAGCGGCAGAAACCATCGGCCGAACCGTTGGCGTAGCGCCGGCCAGCTGACCAGCCCCAGCAGCGCTGCGGCCTCGAGCACGACGACGATCCCAATCTGGTAAAGATTGACCGCCACGCCAGACACGAAGCGCAGCGGCGGCCCCACCCAGATCAACAGCCCGACCGAGACGAGCACCAACAGCAGACGTAATGCCACCGCCTGCTGGAGGACGGGCAACAGACCGGGCGCAAGCGCATGATGGTCTTTGATCGATCCGGCATCGACGATTGTCTGATCACGCATCGGATTTTTTCCTGTCCTGGCCGTATCCCGGCCCGCCGGCTTGCCTTGCGCTCAAGCGCCGGCCCCAAGCTGAAGTCGGCAGGGCGGAGCCTCTGGTTCCGCCCTATCACTCGAGCCGGCTGAAAGTTCTCACCGTTCCCTATTCCAACCTCCAACCTCCACCCTCCACCCTCCAACCTCCAACCTCCACCCTCCAACCTCCA
>CAZXQZ010000210.1:0-7424 GCA_964642445.1 uncultured Anaerolineae bacterium | reverse complement strand
ATACGCTGCTCACCTCAAAAAGTTGCACGCTCCTCCACTCCGTACTCCCTACTCCGTACTCCGTACTCCCTACTCCGTACTCAATCTTCGTCTGCAAAACAACATGATCACCCACCGCCTGACCCGACGCATCGACGACCGGCAGGCGTGTGCCATCAGCGAAATAGAAGCCGACTTCCCAGCGGTACTCACCCGGCGGCAGGTCAGTCGCCAGCCGCACAGGGTGCGCATCCGCCAGGTACTCACCCGGCAGCCAGCTCGTCGTCGGCAGCTGACCGCTGCCCGGCTCACTGTCGGCCCACGCCACGGTGCGCCCTGTCGCGTCCAGCAGGTGCACGAACACGCGGGCGCGGGCTGGCCACGGCTCACCGGCCTGCCAGTAGAGCGTCAGGGTGACCGGCTGGCCGGTCTGGATATCGGCTGGCGCCAGATCGTAGCCGAGCAGGCGGGCGTAGCCGCCAAACTGCGCCTCCTGGACGACCTGTGGGGTTGGCGGGTCGAACTTGTGGGGCCGCGCCTGCACCTCGACAGTGCCCAGGTCCAGGTAATCGGTGGTCTGCCCGGCGGGTTGGAGACGCTGCCCGTTGGCACGATCGAACAGGCCGCTGATCAGGCGGTAGCGGCCCGTTGCGACACCGGCGGGGATGCGCAGGCTCAGCGGCATACGCAGGAGATCGCCGGCCCTCCAGGCGCTGCTCGGCAGATCGGCCAGGCCCGGTCCTTCCCAGGCGGCCACGACCTGGCCGCGGTCATCCAGGAGCTGTATGAAGGCGACCAGGTCCTGGGTAATAGGCGCAGTGACCTGCCACCCGAGGTCGACCGGGATTTCATCGCCGGGCTGCCATGGTCCGGGCGGCACGTCGTAACCCAGGAAGTGCAGGGATGGGCCGACGGTCAGGGCACGTGGCTCAGCCATGGCCAGGCGGTTCGCCGGGAGCGGTGTGGCGGGCCGATCCACTGCGACCTGCCCCAACAGCACTTCGGTCCCCTGGGGATTGCCACTGGCGTCCAGAACATCCAGCGGCTGCGCTGGATCACCACCCGGCTGCGAGTATACACTCAGCTTCAGATTATACCTGCCGGGCGGCGTGCCCGCCGGGATCCACAGGGCATGCCGGTCTTGGGCGGGTGTATTGGGTTGTATGCGGCTGAAGGGCAGCTGGCCGTTGGCCGGTACACTATCGCGCTGCGCCCAGGTGTGGCCCTGGTCATCGACCAAAGAGAGGCGAATCTGGATGGCTGGCTCAGCGGGCGGCGGGGCCGATACCTGCCAGGTCAGCGCCACCGGCAGCGCACCATCACCGCTTGTGACCGTGTCGGTACCCACCTGTGCGTTGGTCAGCTGCAGCCAGGGTCCGAATTGAGCCCGCGGTCCCGTCTGCCAGGCGGTGGGTGGTGGTACGAAGAAGGTCAGTCGCGTGCTGGGGCTGATCCAGCGGTTGAGCACGGGATAACCGTGGCGCAGCAGGCTGGTTTCCACTTCGGTCTCGAGCAGTCCACCCAGGCTCAGGTGGGCGGGAAACCAGATGCGACGACCGGCCGCAAGGGTATCGGCCAGAAACTGGTCGGCGGTCGTGTTCCAGGCCTGGGTGGGGCTCAAGATGGCCTGGGGACCGGTGGGTAGATAGGCGCGCACATATCCGACCTGCCAGGGATAGACGCTGAACACCAGGTCGGCCGGTTGGCCGCGGGCTGCCATCTCCTGCATGATTGGGCGGTAGTCCTCACCGGCGTAACGCGGGGTCACGTAATACGCCCCCAGCGCCACCGTCATGCTGAGCGTCAGCGCCAATGCACTGCCTAACCGGATCCGCCGGCCGGATGCGGCTGCGGGCGCTGCCGGCAGCAGGAGCTCACTCAGCCATAACCAGAAGATCGGTGCCACAAAAAACAGCAGGCGTTCGCCGTGGTTTGGTGCAAAAGGAAAACGAAGGTTGAGCAGGTAACCGGCGACGAAGACGCTGCCCAGGACCCACAGTGCAAACCAGCTCCAGCGACCGGCGATGCGCTGGCGCAGGGCCATTAGCATCAGTACCGCCAGGGCGGCCAGGCTGATCACTGCCAGGAGGGTGGCTAACGCCGGCTGTTCCACATGGCCGATCAGAAAGGCGCTCACGTGCCGCAGCACGTACGTCACCGGATCGAGGGGTACGTCGGCGTCCTGGGTGACCTTGTACGCCACGTAGGCGTTGAGGCGTGGCGCGGCATAAACCAGCCACGGCACGAAGAGCAGGGCAGCCGCCACCTGGGTACCGACAAAGCGGGGCAGCAGGTTGATTGGCGTCCCCCGGGCACGATGGTTACGCAGCCAGCGTCCGATCACAAACAGGGTCACGGTGGCCGGCAGCATGGCTGCGTAGTACTGCGTATACAGCAGGGCAGTCGTCACCAGGACCAGCGCCACAGCGTGCAGGCGCGGGTGGCCAATCGGGCGGTCAGGTTGGAGGATGGGTATCACTAACCACAGGTAGGCCATGGCCAGGGTGCCTACCAGCGCATACATACGGACTTCCTGGCTGTAGTAGATGTGCAAGGGGTTGATGGCGATGACGGCGGCCGCCAGCAGGGCCAGACCCGCGGATGATGGGTGGTCCTGGTCGTGACGGCTGCGCAGCACCAGGTAGGCCAGGGGAATCGCCGGTAGGCTCACGATGACCGAAAACAGCCGCAGCGCCGCCGGTGAAGGCCCCAGGAGCCTGATCCAGCCGTGCAGCAGGGCGTAGTACAGCGGCGGGTGAATGTCCAACGCGGTCAGCGTTGCCATTTCGGCCAGGCTGTGTGTGGCGAACCACACGCTGTACCCCTCGTCCCACCACAGCGGCTGAAAGTTCAGCTGCACGAGACGCAGCAGCAGACCGGCCAGTAGAATGCCGGCCAACACCCAACGCGGGCGCAAGGAATCGACGGTCCGCCTGACCAACGAGGCAAGACCCTTCGGGTTTTCCTCCGCAGCCGGCAGGATACGATTCAAGAGCATCGTCGTGCCAGCCGCACATGGCCATCAACGGGGCAAAACCCGAAGGGTCTTCCCTTCAACGCCAACTCCTACCGGCGCACCCAGGTCATGATCACGTCATGGGTACGGTCGTTGAGGTTGCCGGTAATCGGATCGGAGACCTCCTGGCCGCTACCATCGATCACGACAGCGCGATACGCGCCGGCAGTGCGCGGCAGCTCGATTTTGGCGTTGTAGCGGAACTCGGCCGAGCCATAGCCGGAATAGGCAATTTCCCAAACCGTGCCGAAGTTGAATTCGTTGGTTCCACTGGGTGCCGTGACGCGCAGACGATAGCCGCCGGTCACGGGTGGTTCAGTCGTACGGCCCAGCCGGCCCCAGAATGTCACCAGGTTGAAGTTCGTATCGTCGGCATCGCGCGATTCGGTACCCGCCTGGCTGAAGATGCCGGCGGCCGGTGGCGGTGCGGGCGGTGACGTGGGTGCGCTGGTGGGCCGCGGCCGTGTTGGCACGACCGCACGCGTTGGTGCGGCTGTGGGTACCGGCGGTGGTGCCACATCACCCACCACCTCGACGCTGCCGGTGTTGCCAGACACGTTGACCAGGCGGCCGACGACCCAGCCGTTCTGGTTGTTGACGCAGCAAACCTGCCACCAGTCGCCGGCCGCATTCCGTCCGGTGATATCGAACGTCGTCCCACGCGGCACGCGGCCAATGATCGGGTAGTTGGTGCCTGGTCCGTTGCGCACGTTCATGGTGTTGGTGTTGACCACAGCTTTGGCTGCGGGTTCTGGCGTGGGGGTGGGTGCGGCTTCTGTCGGCACCGGGGTATCGGCCGGTAGGGGAACCTGCGCCTCGGGTGGTACGGTGGGTTCTGGTGTCTGGGTGGGTTGTTCCGGTGTGGGGGTAAAGGTGGGTACCAGGGTACGCGTCACCACTGCCACCGGTTGCGGTGACGTGGCCACGGCACCACAACCCAAGATGAACAGCAAAGTAACCGGTAATAGCAGGAGAACCCATCGACGGTTCACTGACATCAGATGTCTCCTTGTGAGCAAAAAGTTGTGTGCGGCCGGGTCGCCAGTGCGACAGGCTCACGCGTTCGGCAGGCGTGGCGCATGCAACACCCGGCCACTCAGGGTTCGTAAAGGCATAACTTCCCGTGACTCGCTGCGCATTTCCATCACGTGGCGGGAGGTTATTCTGTCGCAATGCCTCGGCGCCGCACGCAGCTGGCATGACCCTTCGTGCGGCAGCGCTGCCAGTATAGCATGAAGTTCGCGGGCGCGGCAAATCGGCTTTCTGGCCTTAGAATCTCCGTTTGAATTGAACATAATACCATTTAGGCTGGGCCTGGCTGGTCGTGACGCGTGCAATCGACGATTCACGGATGTTGCCGCCGCCATCCACAACGTAGATTTGCCAGCGCGAATCACCCACGCGGCTCAGGCCGTTGGTGTCGAACTGCAGGTTGACTCGCCGGTAATCCGGGGCTGGTGTGCCGCCAAACTGGCGATAATCCACGGTTGAATAGTGCCAGCTCGAGTCGGAGACCTGTGGACTGGTGAATGATTCGCCCGTCGCTTCGTTGACAAACCGCAGCCGGTAGCCCCAGAGCGGCGCACCCCCCACCGATTTTATCTCGGCCCCCACTTTGACCCAGTCCTGATCGGGGCTCACGGGGAATTCCTCCACCAGCTCGATGTCGAAATTGACCTGTTCGGTGGGCGTGGGTGTGATTGTGGGGGTGGCCGTGGGTGGTCCGGGTGTCGGTGTAGGGGGCGGTGGTGGTGCCACCTGAATGAACTGCACATCCGTTGCGTCACCAATGACGCGTACCAGCCGTCCGGTCACCCAGACCTGCTGTCCGTTGACGCAGCAGATCAGCCACCATGAATAATCGGCGTTGCGCCCTACGATCTGGTAGGTTTCGCCCTGGCGGATCGTATCGGCCAGCTGGTAGTCGACCCCCGGACCCTGCCGGGTATTCACTTCGGCCACTGGTACCTCGACCAGTGGGCCTGTAGGAGTTGGGCTGATTGGCACAGCTGCCGCCAGGGTCGAATCGGACAGCGGCGTCGGGGTAACGGTGGGCGTCGGTGTCACGGTCGGCGTGGGCGGGACAGGCGTGTCGGTCGGTGCTGGCACCGTGGGCGTGAACGTTGGATAGATCGTGGGGGTCAGAAAAGCCAACGATGGTGCACTCGGTGTCGGTGGTGGAATCAGCCGGATGAAACTGGTCAACGAACAGCCCGTCGCAGCCAGGGCCAACAGGCTGAACAGAATCAATGTCGCTGCGGAGGCAGCACGCGGGCGTGTCGATGGGGTTGCCGGAGATAGGTCATGATGGCTGGATGGTCGTGCCATTTCCTACTCCTAACGGATGTGCCGGAAGCCGATGTAGACTTCCCGGTTTGGATTCGTCGGCTCGGTCGTGAAGGTGATGTATTCCGAGACCCGACTGCCGGCGGCATCGGCCAGATAGACGACGTAGGTGCCGGTTCCCGGATCGGGATACTGGGTGAACTCCAGGTTGAAAGCCTGGCGGTCGCCAAAACCCGGTGGTTGGCTCCAGGCGAACTCGTTGCGCGAGAGTTCGCCCGTGCTCAGGTTGACCCATGGTGCTCGCCCCAGGTCGGGCGTCGCTGTGGGTGCGGTGGTCGGTGCCGGCGTCCACACGCCGGTTGGCGTCTGGGTGGGTGTCGGTGTCCACAGCGGTGGTGCGCCACCGGGTCGGTCGACCCCTTCGCGGCGGAAGACCATGAGCTGATAACCGGGCATGGGATCACCATTGGCGAATTCAACTTTGACCCATACCTTGAGATACGGATTGTTGGTGGCATAGAACTGCGGGCCAATCCCACGATAGAACAACGGCGACGGGGTCGGCGTCAGCGTTGGGGTGGGGGTTGGCGTCCATGGTGGGGTGGGTGTCGGCGGTGGGCCTGTCTGCTGCACTGGCGCACCGCTGGGGTCACCGGTCACCAGTACGCTGGTGGCTTTGACCCAACTCCGCCGGCCGTTGACACAGCAGATCTGGTACCAGATTTGATTGGGATCGGACGCATCGTTGCGACCAATAATCGGGTAGGTCTCGTCGGGCTGGATGCGGCCAATGATCGGATATTCGTTTGCTGGTCCTTCGCGCACGACGACGTTGACCTGCAGCGCTTTGACCTGTGGCTGTGGGGTGGCGGTCGGTGTTGCGCTGGCGGTCGGCGTAATGGTGGGCGTTTCCGTGGGAGGGCTGGTGTTGGTCGGGACCGGTGTGGGCGGCACGTACGGTGTTGGCGTGAAGGTAGACAGCAGTACACGCGTGGGGCCCGACGTCGGATTGGGGCTGGCCGTGGTGGTTGTGGCGGCGCGTGGCAGGAGCGACGCCGCGCCGCCAATCGAGCAGCCCAAAATACCCAGGCTTAGCACTATCATGAGCAGCACGAAGCGCAGGCCGGCCGCGCGCGCGGCAACACGGCGGGACGGCAACGCGGAACGGGAACGAGCTGCTGAAAGCGCATGGGTGTGAGCAGGAAGGCGTGTTTCGTGCTCGATATTAGGGTCGGAACTGGTCGAATCGTCGTGTGTGCTGTGCACTCGTGTCAGAATGGAACTTGGGGCGAGAAAGAATTTGGCGTTTGCATGAAATGATAAAAATCCTGGACCAAGTATAGCACAGGTCACCGGGGATGACAATTCAATGAACCACGATAGATTTGGCCAAATGCCAGATATCGGGTAAGATGGCGTGCTGAAAATAGCTCGCTGATTGTGTGGCGCGTTGGCGATGGACCAGGGCGAGATCCATACAATTCGTTAACTGGTGAGGAGTACAAGATCTACCATGGAAGTGCTGTTGTTGAAAGATGTCTCATCCCTGGGTCATGCAGGTGACGTCAAACAGGTGGCTGGCGGGTACGCGTCCAACTATTTGATCCCGCGTGGGCTGGCAGTGGTTGTCACCGGCGGTGTGCGCAAGCAGGTCAAAGATCTGCAGGACGCCACGACACGTCGCAAGGCGCGGGAGCGGGCGCACGCCCAGGCGCTGGCTGATCAGCTTTCAGGTTTGACGCTGAACTTCAATGCTCGCGCGGGCGAGAGCGATCGCCTGTACGGCTCGATCACCAACGCCGACATTGCCGTGGCCATCGAACAGGCCCTTGGGCGACCGATGGACAAGCGCGATGTGCTTTTGGAGCACCCGCTGCGCGAACTCGGCACCCATCACGTCCCGGTCAAGCTGATGGGTGACATCAAGCCCCAGGTCACCGTGGTTATCCAGCGCGAAGGCGAAGCCTGAGCCGGGCGTGGAATCGACACGTCACGGGTAAATAAAAAGGCTGGCCGAACAGAGCACCTGTTCGGCCAGCCTTTTTATGCCCCGTCAAACATGGGTACGTAAGTTATCCTGAGGATGGGCCGCACAGCAGCTTCCTGGCATGGAAACAGCGAGACACATATCCTGACTATTGGG
>CAZXQZ010000209.1:0-7445 GCA_964642445.1 uncultured Anaerolineae bacterium | reverse complement strand
TTGTCGAAAAGTGCCCTGATACTGATCTTTATGTCAGCTATGTGCCGGGCTTTCCTGGTGCGCACACGCAGGCAGAAACACTTGACGAGCTGCAGAAGAATCTGCGCGAAGTCATTGGGATGCTGCTGGAGGACGGGTGGACGACTTGTTGTTTGAAGTTCTGACACCGCTTGGCTTCCGCGTGCGGGTAAGTCGCTCGTACTGGGCAATGATTATCACGTTCAAGCATCCAGTCATGGCAGGCCGCGAATCAGATGTCAAGGAGACACTGGAGCATCCGGAAGAAATTCGTCAGAGTCGCAGTGATCCGGCGGTTTATCTGTTCTACTCCTCGGAACGCATGGGTCGCTGGGTCTGTGCTGTAGCCAGACAATTGAATGGGGACGGCTTCTTGATTACGACCTACCCAACCGATGCGATCAAAGAAGGAAGGCGAGTATGGCTGAAGTAAGAGTCTATTACGACCGCGAAGGCAATACCCTCACTGTCTGGTTTGGCAATCCGCAGGACGAGTATGTCTGTGAAGAGACAGGCGACGAAGTGGTCTTGATGAAGGACAAGTCGGGACACGTGATTGGTTTTGAGAAATTGAGTTTTGCAGTTGTCCCTCTTCAACCCATACGGGTTGCTTTTGAAGCGGTGGCTGTTTGAAGGCAGCATAGCGGCCCAATGCGCGATCGTGGGTATACTCCAATTTTACCATTCAATGGCGCGACGACCCGTCATATCAACTCGATGTGGCCGAGTTCGAGGACGCGCTGCAGCAAGGCAGTATCGCCGCTGAACAGGCCAATTCCTCTGATGCCATCCGGGCATTCCAGACCGCCGTCGACCTCTACACGGGCGACCCGCTCCCAGGTTTCTACGATGAGTGGCTGATCCCTGAACAGGAGCGGCTGCGCCAGGCCTATCTCGATGCGCTCGATCGGTTGGCCGCGCTGCTGGAGGGACAGCGTCGATACAAGGAAGCCCTGGGCTATGTCCACCGGCTGGTGCGAGCCGACCCCTTGCACGAGGCCGTCTATCGGCAGCTGATGCAGCCGCATTTGGCCCTCGGCAACCGGGCTGCCGCACTGCGCGTCTACCACTCCTGCGCCACGATCCTGCGCCACGAGCTCGGCGTGGACCCCAGCCCTGCCACCCAGGAGGTCCACCGCCGCGTATTGGCGATCGAGGATAGCTCGTCCAGAATGTTGCTCGAGGCTGCGGCTCCGACCGCCAACGCCGCCTTCGTCGGCCGGCACGCCGAATGGGAAGCCCTCCTGCACGCATGGCGCCAGGCTGCGACTGGACTGGTGCAGATCGTTCTGATCAACGGCGAGGCAGGCATCGGCAAGACGCGGCTACCCGCGGGCCCTGGTGGGCTATGAGCAGTCTTTGCGTATCTCCCTGGAGATCGGCGACCGCTGGACGGCCTGGCAAGCTATCTTCAGCATCAGCATCGCCGCCGAGCGTCTGCAGATGGTAGAGCAAGCCGGGTTTCTGTGTCGAAAGGCTACCGGCCTGGGGAATTTGAAGCGCCCGACAGGTCGTCATGAACGGCACCGTGGTCGAGGGCTGGCTGCTGGATGCCCAGGTGCACGAGGAGGGGCAGTTGGTTTGACAACGTGGCGGACGATGGGTTGCCCGCCTCGTTCACGTAGACGCCGTCCAATGCTGCATCGTTGACTACCATCCCGTAGAAGCCTGTCGTGCCAACGTAGATGCCGTTGATGCTGGCATTAGGGATGGCCAGTCCATGACCCGCGGTGTTGCTCAGCACAACGCCGGCGTAGTCCGGCGCGCCAAACGCCCCCTGGATCTTGAGGGCATTGTTCGCGCCCACCCACGTCTGTCCCAGGTGGTTGTGGCTGTTGTCGCTCAGCCACGTGCCGGTTTGGTTCCAGTGACCGGCGGTGAGTTGAATGTCGAGCACGTTAACCCCCAGATCCGCTCCCACCTCTCCTGGATACACGCCATCCTTGAGTCCCTACCGCAACACCATTGACGCCTATTCGCCGGGATGTTATAATCCAGTCGCTTACACGGCCCACCTCGTACGTCCACAGGAATGTACGCTCAGGATGGAAAACAATCTCTCGTTCAACGAGATCGAAAAGAGAATGCGACCAGCCTTTTCGATAACGAAGGACCGATAATGAGACGAATTCCTGATCTTGAAACCGAGAGACTGATCATCCGTGAATTGACCATGGACGATCTCGATGCCATCAACCGTGTCCTCAACCAATGTTTTGGCTCCGACGTGCCGGCCGACGAACGGCAGCCCTGGCTGCAGTGGACGGTACTGGGATACGCGATGTTCGCCATGCTGGGACAACCCCACTATGGGGAACGGGCGGTGGTGACAAAAGAGACCGGCGAGATCATCGGCGCCGTGGGTATCGTGCCGTATTTGGACACCTTCAACCAGGTCGCGGCGTTCCACCGTGCCCCCGATGCCCCCGCCACCGCCGAAGTAGGCCTCTTCTGGGCAATAGCCCCCCATCACCAGGGTAAAGGCCTGGCCGTAGAAGCCGCTCGCGCCGTGATCGCGTACCTCTTCACGCACGAAAAACTGGGACGCGTGATCGCGACGACCGGTTACGCCAACCTGCCATCGCAACAGGTGATGCACAAACTCGGCATGACGGTTTACCGCCTCGCCGAACCGCAGCCCCCCGATCAATTCGTGGTCGGTGTGCTCGAGAACAACCACATACCCATTTTTCGCGCAAATTAGCGCCAATTCGCGGTAGACACTCGATTCGTGGCTATCGAACCACTTGACCTCTCCCTCACAAAGGTGTATAGTAAAATCAGTGACGGTTGCCAACGGCGGCAACCGCGCGGCGAAAGTGCAGGCGATCCATGGAACACCCCGCTGCATCTGGAAACGCCCGACCTGCAGGTCAATACAACGGCAGCTCGCAGCTAGTGAAGGCTCGGCTTTGGCACGAGCCGGCACTGGCCAGGGCTGCCGTTTTGTAATTCCCACCGTGATCCAGCCCGCGCCACAGCGATCGACGCAGCGACCTGGACGGAGCCTTCACTACCCGATGTTGCGTGTTCACCAAGGAGGGCACGACCCATGAAAAAGAAGTGGGCAGTAAGATCGCTGCTGGTTCTGGGATTGGGGTTAGCACTGTTGGTGGTCGTGATCGCCATCAGGACCACGCAAATGACCTCCAGACAGGTGTTTGCACCGCAGCCTGCGGTCCCTGTCACCGTGGACCAAGACGAAATCGCCGAACGGCTTGCGCGCGGACTCCAGTTCCAAACCATTTCATACTCCGACCCCGCGCAATTCGATGGCACACCATTCGCCGGTCTGCATGCCTACATCGCCCAGGCATTTCCACGCGTCCACGCGGCGTTGACCCGGGAAGTCATCCATGACTACAGCCTGCTCTACACCTGGCAAGGCCAGGATGAGACGTTGAAGCCGATACTTCTCATGGCGCATTTGGATGTCGTTCCCGTCGAAGCGGGTACAGAAAATGCGTGGACCTACCCTCCTTTTGCGGGGGAGATCGCCGAAGGCTTTATCTGGGGCAGAGGCGCCATCGATGATAAGTCCTCTGCCTTTGGCATTCTCGAGTCGGTAGAGGCTCTGTTGCAGGATGGCTATCGACCACAACGTACGATCTACCTCGCCTTTGGACACAACGAAGAGATCTACGGACAGGGCGGGGCCGGTGAAATTGCCGCTCGATTACAGTCGAGAGGCGTCGAGTTGGACTACATACTCGATGAGGGTGGGGGTATCAGTGAAAATGTGATGCCCTACTTGACCCAACCCGTTGCCCTGGTGGGAATTGCGGAAAAGGGCTTTGCCAATATCGAACTGAGCGTGCAAAGCCCGGGCGGTCACTCCAACAGTCCCCCCGCTCATACCGCTGTTGGCATTCTGAGCGCGGCGATTCACAGGCTCGAAGACAATCCATATCCGCTGCGAATGACCGAGCCCACCGAGCAGACGCTCGATTATCTAGCGCCGGAAATGCCCCTGGCGATTCGTATGGTGTTTGCCAACCGCTGGCTCTTTGGCGACCTGATCAAAAACCAGTTTGCCAGGGTGCCGTTGACCAACGCGGGCATTCGAACGACCATGGCTGCGACCCTGTTTGCGGCCGGCACCAAAGAAAATGTATTGCCCACTTCGGCCAGGGCCGTGGTCAATTATCGCATCTTGCCCGGAGATAACATTGACGGTGTGGTGGAGCACGTGCGCCAAATCATCGACGATCCGCAGGTGCAGATCAAGGTCCTGGAGACTCACAGCGAACCATCGTCTGTATCCAATGTCGATTCGTCGAGCTTCGAGCTGCTGCAGCAAACGATTCATCAGATATTTCCAGATGTGATCGTAGCACCGACCCTGGTCATTGGTGCATCCGATGCTCGACACTACGACGCATTGAGTCCGCACGTGTATCGGTTTGCGCCGTATTGGCAAAAACCCGAAGACGTGGCCAGGGTCCATGGCACGAACGAACGGCTTTCGGTTGAGAACTACGAATTGTATGTGCAGTTCTACAGCCAGCTGATCCGCAATTCGAACCCAGAGGAGCCGGTAGACTCCTAATCCACAGTTATGCAGGCCACAGCGTAATCAGTGGCCGCATCCGGCGCGACCTTCACCTGCATCGGCCCGGAGTAGACGATGGTGACATAGTCTCCCGGTTGGGCCGCGCCGTCACGCGGCACCAAACGTTTGCCGGTTTCGCCAGGGCGGTGGTCTTCTTGCATCACCAGTGCAGCTGATTCAGGGCGTCGCCGTCGGCTGCGCGGCCGGCACCTGGCCCTTCAACTGATCCAGGTTGACCAGGAACGGGCTGCCCGACGGCAGCAGCATCACGCTAATGTTGGGCGCCAGCTTTTCGATGTAGCGGTAGACCAGCAGGTTGTCGTTGTCGGCCAGCTGGTCGTTGATCAGCCGCAGTGACTCGGCGTCACCCTGGGCTTTGATCACCGCCGCCTGTTTGATGCCCTCGGCCTCGATGCGCTTGCGCTCCGCTTCCTGCTGCTCGCGCTGCAAGGTGAACTGCATCTGCTCCGCCTGCTGCTGGGCAATCTGCTTCTGCTCGATCGCCTTGGCGTAGTCATCGGTGAAGTTGACGTTGCGGATGTCGAACGCCAGCAGCAGTATGCCTTCCGGTTCGAAGCGCGCCCGAATCTGCTCCTCGATCTGGGCCTGAATCTGCGCACGTTTGGGGCCGTAGACGTCGGTGACTTTGTTCTGCGACACCATCAGCCGCACGATCGAGCGGATCGTCGGCCGCACCAGGACGTTCTCGTAATCGCGCAGGCTGTTGTGGATGTGCGCCGCCCGCGCCGGATTGAGCTTGTAGCGCGTCGAGGAGTCGATGCCGACCTGCAGACCCTCCGCAGTCGGCGACCACAAGGAATCATCCCCCGGCACCGGACCCTCCGCCGCCACCCGCGTCATCGTATAGACCTGTTCCTGGGTGTTGTACCGGTACACCGTCTCCACGAACGGAACCACAAAGTGCAGCCCGGGGTTCAAGGGCTCTTCACGGGTGCCACTCACGGCATTAAAAACCACTCCGACCTCGCCAGCATTGATCACCACCAGGCTGAAGCTTAAGGTGACCAAAACAATACCCACCAGCAGCCAGGTGACCAACACCGGCGCCGACAACCGTGCCTGGGTTGTCCCCCGGTTACGCCCAATGACGACGCTGGCCACATACAGTAGCAAACCCAGGATAACGATCCAACCCAACGTGCTCAGCACTTGCGTGAATATCATACAAACTCCTTCAGCGACTCGAACAAGGGTCGCCCGTTTTCACTCGAGAATCGATCTCTTTACGCATCTGGCGCTCAGGAGTTTCGCCACCCATTCAGTGACAGGGCAGCCGGCGAATTATACGTCTCCGTATGGTTGCGTGTAAAATCCAAATAATTCTCTGCGCACTGTGCGTTCTGTGTGGTAAACGAAAGGAACCCATCGATGCAAGTCGGCACGACGGAACTTCTCATGGTGTGTGCACTCTCTGCGGTCTGCATGCTGGGCCTGGTGCTGGTGGCCGGCCTGGGCCTGCTCGTGGTGCGCATGACCGTCATGACACGCCAGGCATCGCGGCCCAAGCCGGCACCTGAAGAGGTGCCCACCGCAACGCCCGCCGAGCCCCCAGGCGAGGCCTAACCGGATCGCTGCCGCACTTGGCGCGCGGCCTCGAAACAGAACACCGCCGCGGCCGCCGCCGCATTGAGCGACTCACCAGCCGCCATCGGGATGGCAACCCGGCCCGACGCCGCAGCCCGCGCCACGGTGCCGGCCCCGGCAGCCTCACTGCCAATGATCACAGCACTGGGAATCGACCAGTCCACCGCATCGTACACCACGCCGCCCTGGGCATCGGCCAGCCATAACGGGCGGGTGCCGATCGCCGCCGTGATCTGTTCCCAGCCACCCGCCGCCAGCAGCGGCAGCCGCAGGTGCGCGCCCATTGCGCTGCGCACCACCTTGGGGTTGTAGGGATCGACCGAACCCGGGGTCAGTACAACTCCCGCGCAGCCGGCGGCCAGCGCAGTGCGCAGAATCGTGCCCAGGTTGCCCGGATCGGCCAGGCGGTCGAGGATGAGGAGCAGGCCGTGGGCCACCATTGGCCGCGGTACCGGCCAGGGTGCCACCCCCAGTATCCCCTGCGGCGTCACTGTGTCACTCATGGCGCGCAGCACGTGCGGTGCCACCGGTTCACAAGGCACGCCCTGTGTCTGCAGCGCGTGCAGCAAAGCGCGCCGGCGCGCCCCGCCCGTCTCGTCGGGGACAAAAAACACGAACTCGAACGGCAGATCCGCCGCCAGACCTTCTTCGAGCAGACGCACCCCCTCCAGGCACCATTTCCGCTGACGCTGGCGCGCCTGGCGGTCGTCCAGGAGTGCACGCACGAGCCTGACACGGGCGTTGGTTGTGCTGGTGATCATCAGAAGGCCTCAGAGACAAATTTGCCGCAGCGAATTGGGCTCGCTGCGGCAAATGGAAATGGCATGGGTAGGCGGGTGCTGGTTATTGCGATTCTTTGGCAATCTCGACCAAACGCGCAAAGGTGTCAGGGTTACGCACCGCCAGCTCGGCCAACATCTTACGATCGATCGCCACACCGGCCTGGTTGAGCCCGTACATGAAGCGGCTGTAGGACATGCCGTTCAGACGTGAGGCCGCATTGATGCGCGTGATCCACAGGCGGCGGAACTGACGCTTGCGGTTGCGCCGGTCACGCGTGGCATAAAAGAGCGACTTCAGCATCGCCTCGTTGGCGCGCCGGAACAGGCGGTGGCGCGTGCCAAACTGGCCCTTGGTAATCTTCAGAACTTTGTTGTGCCGCCGGTGCGCCGGAACGCCCCGTTTTACTCTCGTCATCTTCTTCTCCTTGAATGGCGGTTACCACCGACTGCGGGTAACACTTCGTGCTGGCCATCGACTGACCGTGCAG
>CAZXQZ010000208.1:5277-7473 GCA_964642445.1 uncultured Anaerolineae bacterium | reverse complement strand
TAGGGAGTAGGGAGTAGGGAGTACGGAGTAACATGACGCAGGTTGGATTATTGTTTCCAGCCCCTAATCCCCAATCCCTAACCCCCAACCCCCGACCCCCAGCCCCTATTCCCGACGCACGAGGACCCAATTACTATGGAACGTGCTCTGGCCGGCCATGTCGGCGAGGGTGTCGGAGGTGGTTTGGTTGACGTTGCGCCCATCGTTGTGTTTGCCCCAGTGGCCCTTGGGTGTGGCGACCACGCCGGGGCGGACGGTGTCGCTGAGCACGGCGCGCAGGCGGCACCAGCCGCGCTGGTTTTCGATGATGACGGTGTCGCCGGTGGTGATGCCGCGGGCGGCGGCGTCGATGGGGTGTATTTCGAGGACCGGTGTGCCTTCGCGAGCCAACAGACTGGGCACGTTGGCCAGGCTGCTGGAGACGAAGTGGTGGCTGGCAGCGCTCACCAGGGCGAGTGGCGGTAACGTAGACGGGTCCTCTGTCAACGCCCGATCGCGCGGCGGCTCGACCCAACCCGGCAGGGGATCGATACCTTCGTCGGCCAGGGTCTGTGAATAGATTTCGACCTTGCCGCTGGGCGTGGGGAAGTGGCCATCGGCAAACGGTGGGGTGGGAGCCAGCGCCAGCGGCAGCGGGTGGCCTTCCTGCAGGCGAGTCAACGTGATGCCACGCAGCGCCGCATTGTGGACGGCGGTGGCCGTGAGCACCTCGTCGATGACCTGGTCTGCCGATTGGTGCAGCCAGGGCTCGTCGAAGCCCATGGTACGCGCCAGCAGCCCCATGACCTCCCAGTTGCTCTTGCTCTCACCCAACGGCGGGATCGCCGCGGCGTTGTACTGCACGTGGGTGTGGCCGTAGGCCTTGTGCAGGTCGGTGTGCTCCAGCTGCGAGGTGGCGGGCAGCACGATGTCGGCATAATCCGCTGTGTCGGTCAAAAAGAGCTCGTGCACGACGGTGAACAGGTCCTCGCGCTGCAGGCCACGTACGATCGCCCCGGCATTCGGTGCGCTGGCGGCCGGATTGGCGCCGTACACGAACAACGATTTGATCGGGGGATCGTCGACCTCGCCGAGCAGGGCGGCACCCAGCCGGTTCATGTTGACGCGCCGCGCCGGTGGGGGGCACTCATTCCAGTGGTGAACCGCCGCGGCATCCCACGACAGCGTGCCGCTCGTGCTGTAGGCCAGCCCGCCGCCGCGGGTGCCGTACTGGCCGGTGATCGCCGGCAGGGTCAGGATGGCGCGCACGTTCTGACCGCCGTTGAGGTTGCGGTTGACCCCGTCGGAGATTTTGATCAGGCCGGGACGCGTGCTGGCGTAGAGGTGCGCCAGCTCGACGATGTCGCGGGTGTCGAGCCCGGTGATGGCGGCCACGTGCGCCGGCGGATAGTCGGCCAGGCGATCACGCAGCTGCTCCCAGCCCACGGTGTGTGCGTGCAGCCACTCTTCATCGTGCAGGCCTTCGCGAACGAGAATGTGCGCCAGGCCCAGGGCCAGCGCGCCGTCGGTGCCGGGCAGCGGTGCCAGGTGCCAGTCCGCACCTTGGGCGCTGCGTGTGCGGCGCGGATCGATGACCACCAGCCGGCAGCCGGCCCGCTGCGCCGCACGTAGCGCCGGCATGAAGTGCGGAGCCGTGCTGATGGGGTTGTGGCCCCAAAGAATCACCAGGCGGCTGTGTATCACCTCTTCGTACGGCGGACTGTGGCGCGTGCCGAGGGTCACTTCCACAGCATGTTCGGCCGCCGCGCCGCAGATGCTGCGCTGCAAGCGGCTGGCCCCCAGGCGGTTCCACAGGCGCCCGTTGCACACCGACATCTGCACCAGGCCCAGCGTGCCGCTGTAACTGTAGGGGAGAATGGCGGCTGGACCGTATTGGGCGATGATGGCCCGCCAACGCTCGCCAATTTCGGCCAGGGCCGCATCCCAGCTGATGCGCTGCCACTGCCCGCTGCCCTTCGGCCCGACACGGCGCAGCGGAAACTGCAAGCGGTCCGGGTGATAGACCCGCTCCAGGTAGGGACGCACTTTGACACACAACCAACCCTGGGTCACGGGGTGATCCGGATCGGCGTAAAAGGCAACCGCACGACCATTCTCCACTTCCGTGATGACACCACAGGTATCCGGACAGTCGTGCGGGCACGCACCGTGAATACGTTGACGGGACATCGTTTTCTCCAAGAAGGGGTGGGGAAC
>CAZXQZ010000208.1:0-5177 GCA_964642445.1 uncultured Anaerolineae bacterium | reverse complement strand
TCACCGCCCTGCTGGCCGATCCCGGTGATGATGGACAGATTTCATTCCCGGAAGCCTTATCGGCCGTCAACAACACCGGTCCTGGCCATACGATCAACTTCAACCTCGGCAGCGGTGCCACCATCAGTCATGGGTATACCTTCGGTCTGTATGCATCGTCGACCACCATCGACGGTGATACGAATGGAGACACCAATCCCGACGTTGTCTTCGACGGACCCAATGGTTTTCACTCGATCATTGTGTACTCCGACAACAACACCCTGCGCAACCTGGTCATCACTGGCATTGGGCTCGACAACGCCACATCGCACCACAACTACATTGTCCACAACTACATCGGTACCGATGTAACCGGTATGGTGGCACGCAACGAGAACACCAACGGCATCGAGATCGAATACGGTGCGCATGACAACATCATTGGTGGCACGACTGCGGCCGAGCGCAATATCATCGCCGGCCATACCAACACCGGCGGCATTCTAATCCACGCCAATGCCCAGAACAACCAGGTCACCGGCAATTGGATTGGGATCAACGTGGCTGGTAACGCCCTGCCCAACCGCGCCGGCATCTTCCTGCAGGATGGCGCGACTGGTAATATCATTGGTGGCCAGCGCGCGTCTGCCGCGTGCAGCGGGCCGTGCAACGTCATCAGCGGCAACAGCGAGACAGGCGTCGCCGCGTTCGACGCGGGGACGAGCAATAACCAGGTCATCGGCAATTACCTGGGCCTGAACGCGGGCGGCAGCGCCGCACGGCCCAACGGCTACTTTGGCGTCAGCCTCAACGATGGCGTCAGCCAAAACCAGGTCGGTGGATCCCGTTCGGGCACGTCGTGCATTGGGCCGTGCAACGTCATCAGCGGCAACGGTGGCGACGGCGTTTTGATCAGCGGGGCCGATGCCGACAACAACACCGTGGCCGGGAATTTCATCGGGACGAACCCGGCAGGCACGACGGCTTTCGCCAATACCTACCACGGCGTCGAGATCAACGACCAGGCCAGCGAGAATACGATCGGTGGTTCCCATGGCACCAGCGGTTACCCGTGCGACAGCCACTGCAACCTGATCAGCGGCAACGGCCAGGTCGGTGTGCTGATTGCCGAGGCGGGCAGCGACCAAAACAAGGTCGTGGGCAACTACATCGGTGTCAATGGCGCGGGTACCCAGGCCCTGATGAACAATTACTACGGTGTGGCGCTGATTGCATCCTTCACCGACCAGGGACCGGCCCGCAGCGTCATCGATGGTGACGATGCGCCGGTGGCGATCCAGTCGGGACTTGACCGGTCGGGCGTGCTGGTCAAACCGGGCAAGGCGGTGGCCCAGGGTGCCCTCGAGGCAGGTGCGAGCGGTTCACCGGGTGCCGTCGCTGAGGAGGGGCAGACAGCCAGGGAACCGTCTGCCGCCAGCGGCGCAGCCGCACAGGCCCCGCAGGCCAACGGTCCCGATCAAACCCAAATCGGCGGCAGCGTGCCCGCCGAGAGCAACCTGATCTCCGGCAACTATTACGGTGGCATCATGATCGATGGCAGCGGCACGCAGCAGACCCGTGTGACCGGTAATCGGATCGGGTATGACCGCAACAAGGTGCCGCTGCTCAACGACAACGGCGGCGTCATCGCCAGCACCGGCTCGATCTCGACGACGATTGGCGGTGCGTTGGCCGGCGAAGCCAACGAGATCAACGGCGCCATCTTCGTTTACGACGCGCCAACCCGCGCCGCGGTCGAGGGTAACGAGGTCACAATCCCTGACGCGTGGTCGGCGGCCGGCTATTTGCCGATCGACCTTGACGTCGACGGTGCTACGTGCAGTCCCTGGCAGGGCGGCACTGGCACCAACGGTGCAATCCCCGCCCCGCGGCTGATGCGCATCACGAGCGGTGGTTTGGTCGAGGGGGCCACGCGACCGGGCGCTCGCGTCGACATCTACCGCATGGAGCAGGCGGGCAGCCAGGTCGGTCGCTACTTTGCGCGCAGCGTCAAGGCGGTGGGCCACGGTACAGCCGATGCCAACGGCAAGTTCAGCATCGCGACGACCCTGGCCGCAAACGACCAGGTCGCCGCCACGGTTACCGTCGGCGGCGGCACTTCCGAGCTGTCACAGCTGCGGCGGCCCGTCATTTTCGTCCACGGGATTGGCGGCTCCTGGCTGCGCAGTGCCACCAACGACTGGTTGTGGCTGCCGCCGGTCGGTACCAGCAACACGGTCAATAATCGCCTGGCGCGCCTGGCCCTGGATGCCGCCGGCAACAGCCTGGAACCGGTAACGGTCAATGGGGTGATCGAGATTGGCGGCTGGGCGGTCTACGGGCCGGTGCTCGACTGGCTGGAGGACCACGGTTACAGCCGGACAGGCAACGCCGCGACCAACGACATCTGGCCGTTTGCCTACGATTGGCGCCTGGCACTGACCCCGCGCGCCAACGATCTGCGCCAGCTCGCCGACGACCTGACGAATCCACTGTCCAACGCCGCACGGGCGTGTGATGTGGACATCGTGGCGCACAGCATGGGCGGTATGGTGTCCAGCCTGGTTGTACGCAACAACCCCACCTTTAGCCAGGATCACATCCACCGTCTGATCACGCTGGGCACACCCTACCTGGGCACACCCCAGGCAGCCAGCGCGCACAGCACCGGTTACGTCTTTGGCCTCGAACGCATCTACTCGTGGGTCACGTTCGATTGGGGTCGCATGCTGCAAATGGCACGCAACCTGACGGCAGGGTACACCCTGATGCCGAGTCCCAACTACTTCCCGGCCAGCGGTGCACTCACGTACCTGAGCAACCTCCAATCGGTGCCGGCCGTGGGTTATGGTCAGACATTCGGTTTCATGACTGCACCCAAGTTGGACGGTGCGGGCAATCCCCAGGGGCTGGACCGCAATGCTGCGCTGTGGGCCGCGGAACAGACGGCGGTGCACAACCAGATCGACGACTGGACCGGTTGGTCTGGTCCACCGCAGGTCTTCCGCATCGTCGGCGACACCGGTCTGCGCACCGCCATCGGCTGGCGCGTGGGGCCGATGCACCGTACCTCGAACGGCGCGCTCGACCTGCGCCGCGAACCTGGCGACAGCAACCAACACGTCGTCTGGCGCTCCAGCCAGTATGCCATCCTGGGCCGCGGCGATGAAACGGTCGCGCTGCCCAGCGCACGCCTGGGTCGTGGAACGGGCACCGATTTTTCGGGTGTCGATGCCTGGTGGGTGCAGAATTTCGACACCTTCAATCGCGACCACCTGGCCCTGGTTACCGAGGATGACAGCCTGACACGCATGACCAACATTCTGCACGGCGGTTTTACGGTGCCGACACTGTTCCCCGAAACCGAGCCAACGGCACCGGCCAGTGTGGCCGAGGACCTGTTCTACCTGTTCGGCTCGGAGCCGGTCGCTGTGCACGTAACCGACAGCCAGGGGCGCCACACCGGTCCGATCACACCGACGCACTACAGTGAGATCGAGTTCAACGTGCCGGGGGCGAGTTACTGGCCCAACGACTATGCCGTGAGCCTCTCCCTGCTGCGTGGCGAAACCTATACCCTCACGGTCGAAGCGCCGGTGTCGCCGATGACGCTGCGGGTCATGCGGCTCGTGCCAGACAGCAGCGGCACCAACGAACAGGTGTTTTTCCCCGATCGTGACGTGGCAATCGGCGGCAGTTTGCAGATGGTGCTGCCGGCGGCCAGCCTGCCGTCCAACGCCCCCTTTGCGGTCGACGCCGACGGAAACGGTATCTACGAGGACCTCCTGGCACCCTCGGCGGTGCTCACCAGCAGCGCCACGGTGCCAGTTGTACCAGAACCGCACCCGTGGGACATCCGTGTGTCCACGGCGGTCACGGCCACGACCAATCCGACGATCACGGTCACGATCCCGAGTGGCGGTGACACGACCTGGCAGTGGCAGGCTGCCGCTGATGTGGCGTGGATCACGCCGCAGACACTCAACGGCACGGCGCCGGCGACTGTCACCGCCACCCTGGCTTCGTTGACCCAGCCCATCGGCGTGCACACCGGTACCCTCACGATCACCCTGAGTTCGGGTGGTTACCAGGTGGACTACCCGATCACCGTGCAGTTGACGGTCGATGGCTGGTGTGCCAACGGCAGTCCGTACGACGTCAACTGTGATGGCCAGGTCAACGTGCTCGACGTGCAGGCGGTGGCGGGTGCCTGGAATACCGCGGTGGGTCATCCCGCCTACAGCCAGAATTACGACCTCGATCGTAATGGCGGTGTCGATATTCGCGACGTGCAGCTCGAAGTAGTGGGTTGGAGTCGATACTGACCACTGGCCGGGCGATCCGCTGATGTGCGATCCAACCTGGCCCGTAGCCGATCCAGGCCGGACCCTGCACGACGACGAGGTGCACGTGTGGTGTACTGACCTCGACGCCCTGGGTGCCGACCTGGATCGGTTCCAGCGCAGTTTGACCGCGCCTGAGCTGGCACGTGCCGCGGCCTACCGGTCAACTGTGGACCGCGTACGGTTTGTCGCCGCACGCGGTATGCTGCGAAGCGTACTGGGTCGTTATCTCGAGCTGGACGCCGCCGCAGTCCCCCTGCAGGTGACCGCGTTTGGCAAACCCGTGGTCGCACCAGTGGGATCGACCGCCGTACAGTTCAACCTGGCGCACGCGCAGGGTTTGGCCCTGCTGGCCGTAACGTCGCGGCGCCAGGTTGGCATCGACGTCGAAGTGGTACGCGATCTGCCCGACATGCACTCGATTGCCAGGCACTTCTTTGCCGCAGCCGAGGTACAAACGCTGCTGACCCTGCCGGCGGCCCAGCAGACGGCGGCATTTTTTGCTTGCTGGACGCGCAAGGAAGCGTTCGTCAAGGCCCAGGGTGAGGGTCTCAGTTATCCGCTGCACCGGTTCGTGGTCTCGCTGCACCCGTCCGAGCCCGCCGCCCTGCTGACCGTGGACGACGATCCAATCGCAGTCGAGCGCTGGACGATGGTGGCGCTGCACCCGGCGGCCGGCTACGCGGCTGCCCTGGTTGTCGAGGGGACTGGCTGGCGCCTGGTGCCCATGCGTTTCATCGGGTCTTAGGGCTCTGCAAAGAATAACTTCCTGTGCCTTCTTGATCGAATTTGGCGGCGGCGGTTGCACAGTTGCCATCTTTCTAAAAGATGGCAACTGTGCAACCGCCACTG
>CAZXQZ010000207.1:0-7575 GCA_964642445.1 uncultured Anaerolineae bacterium | reverse complement strand
CCCAGCCCCATGACGCTGCGCACCTGCGGGTCACGCCCGCCCAACAGCAGGCCGATCGCCAGGCAGCCGACGATGAACAACAGCATAGCGACCAGCCCGCCCGATCCGATCAGGTCGATGATGTTGGAGACGTTCAGCCCCAGCCCCACCACCAGCAGGACCAACATGGAGATACTGGAGACCTTGTTCATCAACGGTTGGTATTCGGCCGCCACATCAGGCGAATGCGATTTGATCAACAGTCCGATGGCCAGCGGGATCAGCATCAGCACGATCAACGACTTGGCGATGTCCCACGGGTTCACCGAGACGCCGGGCAACAGCAAGGGCAGGACGATCGGCATGTAGATGATCGTCGCGACCATCAATAACACCATCAGCCCCACGCCGAAGGCAATGTTGCCATTGGCGCCCTGCACCAGCTTGGGCAGGAAGGGCGCGCCCGCGGCCGTGCCCAGCACGATCAACCCGATCTGCAAGGATTGCTCCAACGGGATGACCGTTTTGATCACAAACGCCAGCAGCGGCACGAGCACGAAGTTCGCCAGCAAGGCCAACGCCACCAGCCGCGCGTTCTTCAAGGGCTGCACAATCATCGGGATGGTCAGGCTCATGCCCATGGCCAGCATGCTGGTCACGATGAACAGCAGCCCGGACAGTTTGGCAATGACCACAGTGAAATCAGCCAGTGTCATGCTATGCCTCCGTTGAGAAATCTATATATGGTCATGGATGTCGTCTTTGCAGCCACTGTTGCACTGCTTCCCACGCCCTGTTTTCGACCTCCAGCACACGCTTTGTCGCCGGGAACACGTTCTCGGCGCCCAGGACCTCCAACGCACCGCTCTTTTGCAGCGTCTCAAACACCTTCGGATTGATGTCGGCCAGCATCAGCACGCTGTCGCCAGCCCTCAAGTCCTGCGCGTATCGCTCCAGCCACTTGATCCCTGTGCTGGTGATCTGATGCATATCGCGCAACACAAGAATGACTGCGGAATTTCTTGCGCCGCGCGCGGGCGGCATCTGATCGTCCAGAGCGGGCACTTCCGCGAAGAAGTCCAGGCCTTGCACCACCAACATCGTCGCCTGATTGGGCGGCAGAGCTTTGGGCGCGTCTTGCATCTCCCAGCCGCCATCGTCAAGATGTACCAGCTGCTGCAACCGGAACTTGCGCGACGAGGCGCCTACGTACAGCATCAACGATAAGAACGCGCCGAGAAATATAGCCCATTGCAGTGGGATGAACAACGACGAGAAGAACGTCAGGGCCATCGCTGCGATCGGCCCCCGCGCCCCGGTGCGGATCACCAACCGCGCGCTGGGCACACGTGCCATGATCAGCTCCACGCCAATCACCACCAGCATGCCGCCGATGACGGCCAGCGGCACCTTCTCGGCCAGGCTGCCGAACAGCAGCACGATCAGGCCCAGCCACAGCCCGGCGAACACCCCGCCCTGGCGCCCGGTCGCTCCGGCGCCCACGCTGACGCCCGTGCGCGACAACGATCCTCCGGTGCTCATCGATTGGAAGAAGCTGCCGGTCAGATTGCCCAGCCCTTGGCCGACGAAATCGCGCGAGGAGCTGGCTTTGCTGCCGTCGGGATTGGGCACGGCGGTGCTGATGCCCGCGCCCTGCGCCAGCGCCACCAAAGCAACGGAGATTGATCCCAGAATCAACTGCGGCGCCAAACTGAAGGTCGGCAACATGAATTGCGGCAGGCTGTTGGGAATAGTGGCGATGCTGGCGACCAGTTCGGTCTGAATCTGAAACACATTGACGACGATGCTGGCTACGATCAGCACGATGATCGCGGCAAATTTCTCCAGCGGGCGAATGCGTTTGAGGATCACCATGAAGATGATCACGGCGACTGACACACCGACCGTGGTCCAATCCCACTGGCCGATGTTCTGCAGCCAATCGACGGTCTTCTGCCACTGATTCGCGCCGAGCGGACTATAGCCCGTCAGGTGATGTTCCTGCCCCAGGATGATCAACAGCGAAGCGGCGGCCACGAAGCCTGTCATCACCGCGTTCGACACGAAGTTGACGATGCTGCCCAGCCGCGCAATACCCAGCACGAACATGATCGCGCCCGTCAGAAACGTGATCGTGAACAGCGCCTGCGGCATCTGGCTGCTTTGCACCTCGGCGTTCTGCATGACGCTGGCCGTCGTCAGCGCAATGGCGCTGGTCAACGTGCTCATCATCAGGATCGTGCCCGCCGACAGCGAGGCGACGATGGTGGCCACGATGCCCGAGTAAAGACCGTACACCGGATTGACGCCGGCGAGCTGCGCATAGGCCATGCCTTCCGGAATGCTGAACAGGCCGGTCGCCAGGCCGGAGATCATGTTGGGCACCAGACCGGTGCGTGTGGATTTTGCGTCTGTCGCCATGGTCACTTCCCGTTTGTCGGTGTCTGAGCCAGCACTGGCGTACCCTCCTGGCTGGCCAGGTTCTGGTGCAGCGCCGCCATGCCGTGGGCGTGGAATTCAGCCTCCAGCTTGCGCTCATCCTCTTCCCCGGGGTACTTGAAGAAGATCAGCGCCGCGCCGAGCAGGACGGCGATGATGCCCGCGAGGTAAGCGTAGTCGCTGCCTTGCAGGAACGATGCCTTGGCGGCCGCCGTGATCTGCGTCGCATACTCCGGATACTGCTGCGCAATCATCTCGGCGCTGGCAAAGGACATCTCGAGTTGGCTCTGCACATTGGTCGTCATTGCCTGCTGAGCGGCGGTAGGGGCGCTGCCAATGGCCGTCGCCATCGCCGCGGCAAAGCCGGCCGCCAGCAACGCCCCAAAGATCGACTGCATAAGCGCGGCGCCCAGGTCTCGCTGCAAGTCGGCCGTGCCGGACGCCATGCCCACCCGCGTCACCGGCACCGAGGCCGTCAGCGAGTTGGAGGAGGGTGTACCGCCCAGGCCCACGCCGGCGCCCAGGAAGACATAGGCAAACCCAACGATCCAGTATGGAATGCCTTCCTTCCAGAACAACAGCATGAACACGAAAGCGATCAGGACGGAGGCAAAACTGAGCAGCAGGGTGAAGCGCGAACCGCGCGCCTGCACCAGCTTGGCCGAGCGCGGCGCGACCAGGATCATGAGGACCGCCGCCGGCAGGATCGCGGCCCCGGCTTGCACGGTCGTGTAGCCGAGCACGTTCTGCATGAACTGCTGGCCAAGGAACATCGCGCCCATCAAGGAACCGAAGACGACGATGCCGCCGATGGCGGCGACCCAGAAGGTGGGCCGCGCCGCCACTTTGAGGTCGTACAGCGGATTCTCAGCCTTGCGCTGCCGGATGACGAACAGGAGCAGGGCGATCGCCGTGATGACCGCCAGACCCAACACCAGCGTGCCCATGCCCGGCACCGGCGCAAAGTTGATCGCCAGAATGAGCGCACCGACGAGCAGCAGCGACAGAATGCCGCCGATGTTATCGACCGGCTCCGTCGATTCCTTCACGTGCGCGGGGACGAACCTTAGCGCCATGACCAGCGCGGCCAGCGCCACGGGGATCACGACGAGAAAGACGGCGTTCCACGGCAGGCGTGTCAAGAGCAAGCCGGAAAGCAGCGGGCCGCAGGCGTTGATGGCGCCGCCGGTGGCCGCCCACAGTGCGATGGAGCGGGTGCGGGCGGGGCCGGACCAAAGTGCGGCGATCAACGCCAGGCAGGTCGGGAACGCCATGCCGGCGGCCAGGCCACCAAAGATGCGTGCGGCGATCAGGATCTGGATCGACGGTGCGAAGCCGGCGATCAGGGCCGCGGGGATTGCCAGGATCACCCCGGTGAGTAGCAGCAGCTTGCGGCCGTAGCGGTCGCCGAGCGCGCCGAGCCACAACACGGACATCGCCAGGCCCAACGAATAGCCAACCGCCACCAGATTGAGCTGCGTCTGCGAGGCATCGAAGTACGCGCCAATCGACGGTAGTGCAACATTGGCCATCGCCAGCGGCATGTTGGCCACCGCAGAGACAACGATCAACGTGGCAAGGACCAGGCCCGCTTGTTTGGGACTGGACGAGGGAACCTCGACCGGAGCGGTGTTGGGTTCTGTAGCAGGCACGAAGAATCCTTTTGGAAAAAAGCGGTTGGGTTGGTACTCAACCTGATCGGCTTTCACATCGTGCGCGCAACAACGTGAAAGCCGATCGGCTGGGTATTCTATTCCTTGCTCGTAACTGCTCAGCCTGTTGGTCAGAAACCGGGTTTTTCTCGTGCGGGCATGATTCCTGTCCTCCCAACCACCTTTCATGGAGCCATGAACTTGGTCTGCGAGACACAAACCCGGTTTCTAGCGCTGTGCCTGAGCAGTTACCCTAACTCATGCATTTAGGCCGTGGGCGCATCCAGCGCCGGGCCGGTCACTTCGGCGGCCACCGCCTGTGCGATCTCACCTGAGGTCTCATCGCCCACGGTCAGCGTCACTACCTGCGCCTGATAGGGCGCCATGTCGTCGATCAACTGCTCGGCGCCTTTGTCCTCGATGATCACCAGGATTGCCGAGGTATTGGGCTGCATCTGCGCCGACAGTTGCTCCAGATCCGACTTCGGAATCGCGCGGCCGCCATACTTGCCGGCGAACCCGCCGATGACGCCGCCCGCCACCGCCCACGCCAACAAGCCCGCCGGGCCGCCGATCAGCCCCAGGAGCCCGCCGACAGCCGCACCACCTATGGCGCCCCAGCCACCGTGACCGCCTTCGTGGATGTGGGCCTTGCCCTTCGCGTCCACTTCGACGACGGCGTTGGCGACGATCTTGTAGCCTTGCTCAGCAGCTTCAAACTGGACTGCCTTCACTTCATCGTAGACGGTCTTCGCCTTTTTGGGATCGGCGAACACAAAGGCCACGATGTTGTACACAGCATTCTCCGGTTGTTTTTCCTTGCTCATTGACAGATCTCCCTGAGCAGAATGTCTTGTGTCTTCACGACACGCCGACGAAGGTTCAGATCCCGCGCGCAGGGTATCTTCCGCCAGGCGATCATGTGACCGCTCCCGCGTATCATGATGTAACAGCGTCCAAGCGTTCCACCGACAAGATCGTCAACCGCAAGTCATGCAAGGTGTTGACCACACCCAGCAAGGAAGCCTGATCGATCAGCGGACCGGTGAGCGTGGTGATCGATCGGTCATCGATCTCTTCGGTGGAAATCTGTAAGCGGCCCAGCCGATCGGACCAATCCACCCCTAGCCGACCTTCGACTCGAATGCGATAATTGTCTGGCGGTTGCTTTCGCAGGTTTGTGCTTGACCATAAGGTTGTCATCAATAGCCTCACTTCGTCAGCATTGAGACAGATGTCCGCTGGGCAGCACGTGAAGTCTGGCAGGCGCCCGTGTCCTGCTTACGCTTCTCGATTACGATCATATTGACAGGATAAGCCGAAACGCGCATGGGCGATAGCACCAAGACGGTGTAGTGAGGGTGTAGGTGGTTGGTGGCAAATTGTGACGATCGTCGCGGGACGAACCAGCGATTCAATGGCGCATGAGGAGGCCGAGTGCTCGGGCCTTTTGGACCGCGTGCTGGCGATCATTCACCTGAAGTTTTTGATAAATGTTGATGGTGTGGCGCTTGACCGTGCTCGATGCGATGAACAACTGCCTGGCGATTTCCTTGTTGCTCAGCCGTTGAGCCAGCAGGCTTAAGATTTCGAGTTCACGGTCGGTCAATGGCTCGATCAACCGAGCTTGCCCGATCGTTCTTGGGCTGACCGCGATGCTCGGAAACGCCGCCAGAATCGGGGCGATGTATTCTGGTGCAACGCCGCGGTGGCTCAATTGGATCAAGAGTCTCGCCAGGGATGGGCCCAGGTCGACAAAGTTGCGGATGAACCCGCTCGGCTCACCCAATGTCAGCGCCTCGGTGAGCTTGGCGTAGGCGGTTGGCTCGTCGCCCTGGGCGGCATAGGCCAGGGCTTGCAACGCCAGTACGTCGATGCGGAAGATTTTGCGATTGGTCGTGTGCAGATAGTCATCCATCTGCTGCAGTGTGACCAGCGCTTGCTGCACGCTCTCAGCCGTGCCCTCGGCCAGCCACAACTTGACAGGCGTAAGTTGGCTTACATAGTAGCGCCAAAACGGGCGGTTCGGATCGAAGTTGATCGCCAGGCTCAGGCGATGCGCGCGGGCGATGTCGCCCTGATCGAGGGCCAGCTCAACCTCGAAGGCACGTAGGGTGTCCAGTGAAAACGTACTCCCCATTTCTTCAAAATAAGCAGTCACCGACCGTAGAACCTCAGCGGCCTGGTCAGGCTGTCGCTGCGCGTGATAGATGCGCGCCAGGGCACACGCCGCGTCGCTCAAATACTCCGGGGTTGACAGCGCAGGTTTTTCGACCAAAGCCCGCCAGTGAGGCTCGGCCAGCGCCAGCTCATTGCACAGATAGTAGGCCATCCCTGCTTCGTACCGCGCCTGACTGAGCGTGTCCCAGAGCTGGTTTTTCAGGGCCAACCGCAAACTCTCTTCCGCCGATCGTCGCACCATGGTTAGATCGCTCTCCAGGAAAGCGACCATGCAGCGATACAGGAGCAATTTGGCTCGCTCAGTGGTAGGCCATAATGGATCTTGGAGTGCTTCATTGATAACGCGCAGGCTCTGCTCATAGGCACCTGACGTCTGATAGCCTGTAGCTTGCGCACCAATCGTTATACTGCGCAGAAATTGTGCTCGTGCTGGCAGCAGCTCCAGCGCTTCAGATCCTTTGGCAATCGCGGTGGCTGCATCTCCGGTGTAGGCGGCCACTAAAGCGCTGAGGTAGGCGAGTTCGCCGCGCACTTCCCTTGCCAGGGGCCAGTCATCGGGGGCGGCAGCCGCCAGGCGCGCAGCACGGGCGGCATACGATTCCAATCCGAGTGTACGGCCGTGTGTTGAGGGCAGGTGGGCCAGGGTGATCGAAAGAATCGGATCGTTGGCTGTCACCTCGTCCGGGAACCACTGGATCCAACGTTCCAGCTCATCCCAGCGTTCGGCATTCATGAGCTGGTGGCGCTGCCCGGCTACCAGCTCGATGGCGGAAGAGGTCTCTCCAGCTGCGAGGAGGTGGCGCAGGGCCTCGTCCCACAGACCGTTCTTCGAAAACCACTGACCAGCCTGCCGATGCAGGGCATTGACGGCCTCGGCCGAATGGTGCCGTTTCAATTCTCTGAGCAACAGCTCGCGAAACAACGCGTGATACTTGAACCAAAGGGCCTCTGTATCCTGCGGTGTGATAAAGGCGTTGGTGTGCCTCAACCACTCGATCAACTCCTCGCCGGTGAGCGGATAGTGGCCGGCCTGGCCGTCAAGGTTGCCAATCGCATCCAGCAAGGGGGCGCAAAATCGATCGAGAATGGCCGAGCGCAGCAAGGCAGCCTGGATTGCCTCAGGCTGCTGCTGCAAGGCTTCGGTAAACAAGTAATCGATCGCCAATCGTTCACTCGATAGACGAAACACTGCTGCGTCAGTTCGGGCAGGCCGCTGTTGCGCCATACACAACAAGCGCAGGCCGGCGGCCCAGCCTTCGGCTTGCTTGACCAGGTGTGCCACTTCGGCATCGCTTAACAATCGGCCGGAGCCTTGCCGTATGAA
>CAZXQZ010000206.1:5558-7586 GCA_964642445.1 uncultured Anaerolineae bacterium | reverse complement strand
TTGCACAGTTGCCATCTTTTTGGAAAGATGGCAACTGTGCAACCGCCACTGCCACATTCGATCAATAGAGCATGGGAAGTTGTTCTTTTACGAGCCCCAAGCGCTGAACACCGCCAGGGCGGGTAATCTGTGTGGCCATCGCCGTGGCGGGCAAAATTGTTGCTGAGAGCCTATCCGCATAACCGGATAGGCTCCAGGGATGGACTGATGGGTATCGAATTCGACTGGCACGATGCGGAAGACGAACGTTGGCACCACGAGGGCGATACGACGGACTGGAGTGGACACCATCCCCACCCCCATCCGTCCCCAGAACCGGCTGTCAGCCCGGGTCGCAAACCGAAAGGGCACACGATTGCTGCCTGGCGTATGTCGGACGGTGGGTTGCTGCGCACAGTGGGTTACCTGGGGCTGGGCGTTCTGATTGGCACACTGATCAGTGGGGCTATCATCTACTACGTGGCACAGCGCAACCAGGCCATGGCGCGTGCCGACCTGCAAGCGGTGATCAGCGCCGAAGCGAAAGCGCTGGCTGCAGGAGACGAGGAGATATTCCTCTCCTTGCAGGATGAAAACCAGGCCTGGCAGGAGGTGCAGCGCTACCAGCTGGAGGAACGTGATGAGACGACCACGCCGCAAGAGCTGACACTGGACGATTTTGTGCTGCTCAACGATGTGGCCTGGGCGACCGTCGGCTACGCGCAGAATGGCACGCCGTACCAGCGCATGCAGTTCTATCATCTCGTCAACGGCCAGTGGCGGCGCACCGCGCCCGATGCGGCGTTCTGGGGTGAAGAAAAAAGTCTGGAAACGCGCAACATGCGTTTCGTGTACCGCGCACGCGACGAAGCCCTGGTGCAAAAGCTGAGCCAGCTGGCCGAGGAGATCTATAGTCGTACGGTGCTGGAATTCAATGTCGGTGCCAGCCCACACCTGACCTTCTACATCGACCCGGAACCACGGCCCAACTCACCGCGCATGATCGCGGGAGAGTTTCACCTGGCGTCACCCCAACTGACCGGTGTACGTGCAGACGGCGAGCTACCGATCGCCCTCAGCCAGAAGACAGCCTACAGCATCATCCAGCGCCTGGCGTTCGAGAAGGCTGGCGGCAGCACGAGCCGCGACGCGGAGCAGACCATGGCTGGATCCAACTGGGTCGTGCTGCACGGTATCGTCTACTGGCAGCTCGACCGTTTGCTGCCCGACAATACGGCTGTCCCAGGACTCGAAGCGCGCGTGCAGGAAGCTTCGTCGAGCAACGAGCTCATGCCGCTCTCATCCCTATGGCCACCCTACCGCTACGGCAGCCTGAGCCGCAGCGCCCTGGCGCTGGCCGAGGCCCACAGCATGATCGCTTACCTGGCCGACACCACCGACCCGGGGCGGATTCCCATACTGCTGCGCACCTTGGGCGAATCGATCAATCCTAACGAGACACTGGCCGCCCTTGGGCTGAATTTCCGCCAGTTCGAGCAGGCCTGGCGGGCATATACGCTCGCGCCTTGAACGACGGCGCAAGCATGGCTTGCGCACTCCAAAGCGCCCACCTGGAGTGCGGTGGTCATGCTGCCGCTTTGACCTGGTGACACTCAGCCGCCGATTGGGTGATTCCGGTCAAGACTGGTATAATGCTGACGAGCTGACCACTTGCCGTCCCGTTCGGATCTGGCGGTCATTGGCTCCCGCCCAGGGAGTGATGTGTGAATAACCAGGAACCAGTGATTCGCCGATTCATCCGAGCGTGGCGTATGCCCTCGAAGCGATCCGCAACAACCACAAGGTGGAGCCTGCCCGGGCTGGTCCTGCTGTTGTTTGTGGTGGTCGCCGCCCTCAGCGGTATCGGTGCGGAAGCGGTACCCCTGGTGTTTCAATCATCGATTGGCACGCCAACACCCACCCCTTCGCCGACGCCGACATTCGATCCTTTGCAGTTTCCGACGGCAACACCAACCGTCGATCCGAACCTGTTTCCGACAGCGACGCCGACGTTCGATCCCAATCTGTTCCCGACGGTGACACCGACGT
>CAZXQZ010000206.1:0-5458 GCA_964642445.1 uncultured Anaerolineae bacterium | reverse complement strand
CCGACAGCGACGCCGACGTTCGATCCCAATCTGTTCCCGACGGTGACACCGACGTTCGAAAGCACGCTGCTGCCGCCCTCAGGCGGCCTGACGGACAGCATGTCGAGTGTGCTGGAGTCACCGCAGGGCATGCCGGCCGCACCAGAAGCACTGCCCCTGCTGCCCAAGCCGGATCCGGGCGCCGTGCCGGCAGCGGCCCCCCAGGCCGCCGATCCCACCCGCGAGGCGCGTCTGTTTGGCCAGACGGTGATGGCAGCGCTGACGTACGTATGGCTGGGATGCGGTGTCATGCTGCTGGTATTGGCCGGCGCCGCGTTCCTGTGGCTGCACCGGCGCAGCAAACTGCGTTAGGCTGCCGTGGCCAGCTGGTTGCGCCGCATTCCCACATCCCTGCGCCGCGGCCGTACTCCTGCCGGGCTGCTGACGGCCACGGTGCTCACGGCCTATGGGCTGCGCCTTTGGGGCAGCACGAGCCAGAGCCTGTGGCGGGACGAGGTCGACGCGATCCGGTTTGCCACGCGTGACCTGCCGGCGCTGCTCGAAACGTTCCGCCAGCCCGGCGAGAACGGACCCCTCTTCTATTTGCTGCTTCGACCCTGGCTGGCCGTCAGTGGGCAAGGCGAATTTGCCCTGCGCTACCCCGCTGTTCTTTTGGGCACCCTGGCCGTTCTCCTCACCTACCGGGTGGCGCGGCAGCTGTTTCGTTTCTTCGACGGTCGCCTGGGGATAACGAATGAATCTGACAGAGGCGCGGCGCGCCAGGCCACGACCGCATGGCTGGCCAGCCTGTGGGTGGCACTCTCGCCCTACCTCATCTGGTACAGCCAGGAAGGCAAGATGTACGCGCTCGTCGTAGTGCTGGCCTTGGGTTCCCTGGCTGCGCTGCTGTGGGCGCTGGCCCCCGGGGCCCGCTGGCCGGCCGGGCGCTGGCTGACCTACATCGTGCTGACGAGCCTCGGTTTTTACACCCACGTGCTGCTGGTGCTGATGCTGCCGGTGCACGCACTGCTGTTTTTCATGGGCTGGCCGGCCACCCGCCACCACCTGGGTGGGGCACTGGTCAGCCTGGCCAGCTTTACCCTGCCCTACCTGCCCCTGGTGTGGTGGCAGTGGCGGTTGTTGACCTCGGCCAGTTTTCAGCCGGGGTTCGAGTTTGTGCCCTTCGGTCGCATGAGCGCAATTCTGCTGGCAGCGCTGGGGCGGGGCATCCGTCCGCTGCCGAACCTGGGTTTCGCAGCTGTCTGGGTGTTTTTGATCCTGGCCGCGCTGCTCCTGGCGTGGCGCGGGCCCTGGCGGCGATCACTGCTGGCCGTGCTGGCCTGGCTGCTGCTGCCGCCGCTCCTGTTCTACGCCATTACGCTGCAGGTGCCCCTGTTCAACGACCGTTACCTGATCTTCATCGCCCCCGCGTTCTACCTGCTGGCCGCCGTCGGCCTGATCACGGTCGCCGCACGCAGCCGAGGGTTAGCCGCGGTCGCCCTGATCGTTGCGCTCGGGCTGCAAGTCTACGGCATCTGGGGTCAGATGCACACCCCCATCAAGGCCGATTGGCGCGGGGCCGTCGCCTTCGTGCAGGCCAACCGCAGTCCAGGCGACATCGTGCTTTTCCAGCATCCCTACAATCGTTTCGTCTATGCCTACTACGCCGGTTGGGATTATCCCTGGCGCGAGGCTCCCTACGCACCAGAAACCGCCAACATGACCGTCGCCGACGTCGGCGCACGACTTGCCCAATTGGTAGAAGGTGCACGTTACGTCTGGCTGGTGGAATCTGAAGCCGAACTGTGGGACCCGCGCGGTCTCAACCGCCAGTGGCTGGATTCAAACGGCCAGCCTGTCGCCGACGCCCCCTTCAACCTCGTCCGCGTCACACGCTACCAACTCCCCACCCCCTGAAATCCCGTCCAAAATCCAAAATCGACCTCACCCCGCCGGCCGGCGGCTTGCCGGTTTCGTCCTGGTCACGGTCTTCGACGAGGCAGCCGCGGGTGGTGGAGGCTCGGCTGGCGGCTCCACAGGCAGCAGCGGCGGCTGCGTGGCGGTGGTCGTGTCGGCGGTGGGGCGTGATGCGCTGCGTCGGGCCGTGGCCGCAGGTTGACCGGCCGTGGGTGGTGATGCCGTCGCCGCACGCGGCGTGACCTTGGCGGTGGGTGGGGTCGTGGCGGTGCCGGGGGTCGCCGCCGGGCGGGGCTTCGATTTGACCGGCGGGGTGTTCTCGGCGGGCACGTGCGCGGCTGCGACTGCGCCCTTCTTTTTCTTCGACTGCTCTACCTGCGGTGACTTGGGCGCGCCAACAGGCGCACCAACCTCACTCGACGGCGGCGGGCGCGTGGACTTGCGGCTCTTGGCTGGAGCGGTGGCCGGCGGTGGCGGGCTAACTGGTTCAGGGGCAGCTGCCGGTCTGGCGGCTGCACCACGGCGAGCTTTGCCTGAAGTGCCAGCCGGCGCTTCGGCTGGGGCCGGTGCTGGACTCGGCTGCGCTGAGCCGGCGGCGGATTTACGGCCAGTGGTCGTCTTTTTCGGTGTGGCGGATGCCGCCGGGGCTGCAGCCGCCTGTTCCACGACGCGTGGCGACTCGGCTGGGCGCGCGGGGCCAGCGCCGCCGCTCGTCTCGGGGGATTTGGCCTCGCCAGGCGCGCGCAGTGCAGCGGCGGCCGGGGTGGCCGATTGGGCGGCCGAGGCGGCTTTCGTTGTCCTGGACGTCTTGACCGGACGCGACGTCGCGGCGGGTTCAGGCGGTTGCGCTGGTGCGGCAGGCGCAGCAGCCGCGGCAGGTTTGCTGGATGCTGCCCGTCCTCCGGCCGCGGTCTTGGCCGGCGCCGCAGTGGAGGATTGGATCTGCGCAGCGGGGGTCGCAGGCGCTTTGGTCTTCGCGGCCGGCGCCGCAGTGGCTGCCGGGGCTTTGGCCGCGCTGGCAGCGGCTGTGGTAGTGCGTCGCGATGCGCCCGGCGCAGGCGATGGTTTGCGCGGCGCCGGTGGTGCCGCTTTGGCGGGCGGGGCCTCCTCGGTCAAGGGTGAGGTCCAGGTGACCACCGTGCGCAGTGTGCCGGACCCGACGTCGACAACCGCCTTGCCCTGCGCCGCGCGATTGGCCAGGGGCGCGTCGCTCGCCCGCAATGTTTTGACGCTGCCCGATGTCGCCAGCACGACAGCCCAGGTTGGCCCGCTGACGCTGGCGGCCAAGGCCAGTAATCCAGTACGTGCATTCAAGCTGTGGGCCTGGACCCCACCGCCGGCTCGCCCCTGGACCGGGAAGTCGGCCAGGGATGAGCGTTTGGCAAAGCCGTTTTCGGTGATCGTCAGCAGCTCGGCGCCCAGCTCGACGGCCATGGCCGCAATCACATGGTCCTTGGCGCCCAGGCGTACGGCATTGACACCGCCGGCCGGCAGTCCCATCGCGCGCACCTCGTCCTGTTTGAAGCGAATGGCCTGACCGCGCCGGGTCAACAGCATGGTGTCCTGGCCCGGCTCGGCCAGCCAGGCCCAGGCAAGCTCATCTTTGTCGTCCACATTGAACACCGTCACCGGCTCGGTGTTGACTCCGTCCACGAAATCGGCCAGGGTCACGCGTTTGGCCTTGCCACCGCGCGTCACCATCACCAGGTGCAGGTTGCTGTCGTCCGGTGGGTGACGCGGCAGGGCCACTGCGGCCACCACCCGATCGCGCCGCGTGAGTCCGGCCAGGTCCGCCCAGTGGCCGTTGGTTTCACTCAACTGGTGAATGCCGACGCGGATGGCGCGGCCATCCCGTGTCAGCAGGGCCAGCCACTGGCGCGTATTCGTCGCCAACAGACCCACATCGGCGTTGGGCGCAATCTCCGCCAGGGAAAGTGGGTTGATGGCGTCCAGGCGCCGCCGCGTGCACGCCCCCTCGCTGCCCACGGTGACCCACACATCCTGATCGGGCAGGAGGTCGTGCGCGGTGAGGGTGCCGCCCTGGCGGTCGACGATGAGCGTGCGCCGTGCATCACCGTACGTGGCTTTGAGCTCGCGCAGTTCCTGTTGGATGAGCTGCAGCATCTTCTTTTCCGAAGCCAGCAGCGCTTCCAGGTCGGCGATCAGGCGCAGCAGGTCGCGGTACTCGTCCTCCAGCTTCTTACGCTCGAGTTGGGCCAGCCGTTTGAGCGGCATGTCGAGAATGGCCTGGGCCTGGATTTCGCTGAGGTTGAAACGTTTTTCCAGGTTCTGGCGCGCCGTTTCGGCGGTGCGCGAGCGGCGGATGATGGCGATCACTTCGTCGAGGTTGTTGAGGGCAACCAGTAGTCCTTCGACGATGTGCGCCCGCGCACGGGCCCGCGCCAGGTCGAACGCGCTGCGCCGGCGGATGATCTCACGCCGGTGCTCGATGTAGTGCAGCAGCATCTTCTTGAGCGAGAGCAGACGCGGCTCGCCATCGACCAGGGCCAGCAGCGAGACGCCGAAGGTCTGCTGCATCGGTGTCAGCTTGAACAGGTCATCGAGCACGGCGCGCGGATCGGCGGTGCGCGTCAGCTCGACCACGACGCGCATGCCGGTACGGTCGGATTCATCACGCAGGTCGCTGATGCCTTCGATGCGCCCTTCGCGTGCCAGCTCAGCGATGCGTTCCAGCAGGCGGGTTTTGTTCGTCTGGTACGGCAGCTCGGTGACGACGATCCGGTTGCGGCTGCGCGACATCTCTTCCATGTGCGCTTTGGCCTGCACCACGTAACGCCCGCGACCGACGGCATAACTCTGGGCGATCAGGTCGTCCTCTTCACCGCTGCCACCGCGGCCGTAGCGGAAGACAAGCCCGCCGGTCGGAAAATCGGGGCCTTTGATGAACTGCAGCAGATCGTTGATCGTGACGTCATCGGTACGGTGGTAGTGATCGATCAGGTAGCAGAGCGCGTCACACACTTCGCCCAGGTTGTGGGGTGGGATGTTGGTCGCCATGCCGACGGCGATACCGCTGGCACCGTTGACCAGGAGATTGGGCAGCAGGGCGGGCAAAATGGCGGGCTCACGCAACGACTCGTCGAAGTTGGGGCCAAACTCGACGGTGTCCTTGTTGATGTCATCGAGCATCGTACGTGCGATCGGCGCCAGGCGCGCTTCGGTGTAGCGCATGGCGGCGGCATTGTCTCCATCGATCGAACCGAAGTTGCCCTGACCATCGACCAGGGGATAACGCAGGGAGAAGTCCTGTGCCATGCGGACCATCGATTCGTACACGGCTGCGTCACCGTGCGGATGATACTTACCCAGGACATCGCCGACGATGCGGGCGCTCTTGCGGTACGGTTTGTCGTGCGTGAGGCCCAGGTCGTGCATGGCGTACAGGATGCGGCGATGGACCGGCTTGAGGCCATCGCGCACGTCGGGCAGGGCCCGCGCCACGATGACGCTCATGGCGTAGTCCAGGTACGCGACCTGCATTTCCTGGTCGATGTCGACCGTTTTGACGTTCCCGATCGTCATGGGTTTTTCTCCGATTCAG